>JAQTYE010000049.1 GCA_028749255.1 Paracoccaceae bacterium
GCGGCGTCTCGCCGTCGTCGATCGCCGATTTCCATCGGATTTCAACGCCCGAAAACAGATAGGCCTTGGAGCGCACCATCTTCAACAGCCGGGCGGGCTTGAACCGATGGTGACCAAAGATCTGTTCGTCGGGGTGGAAGGTGACCGTGGTGCCGCGCCGGTTGGGCGCCGCGCCGATCTTGGCAATCGGCCCCTGCGGGATGCCGCGCGAAAAGCTTTGTTCATACAGTTCTTTGTTGCGCGCGACCTGCACCACCATCAGATCCGACAGCGCGTTCACGACCGAGGCGCCAACCCCGTGCAACCCGCCCGAAGTCTGATAGGCGTCGCCCGAAAACTTGCCGCCCGCGTGCAGCGTGCACAAGATCACCTCAAGCGCGGATTTGCCCGGAAATTTCGGGTGCGGATCAATAGGAATGCCGCGGCCGTTGTCGCGCACGACCAGCGAATAATCTTCCAGCAGCTCGATTTCGATCCGGGTGGCGTGCCCCGCCACCGCTTCGTCCATCGAGTTGTCGAGGATCTCGGCCACCATGTGATGCAGCGCGCGCTCGTCGGTGCCGCCGATATACATGCCCGGGCGCTTCCGCACCGGCTCCAGACCCTCCAGCACCTCGATGGACGAGGCGTCATAGGTCTCGGGCTGGGAAGACAGAAGATCGTCGGCCATGCTGCTCGCTTTCTTGGTGGTTCTTGGCGCAAGGGATAGCGCAGCTTAGGGGCGGGGGGCAAGCGCGCCGCCCCCCTTTGCGCCGCCGGGTCCGGTTCGGCGCGGATTGGTCGCGCATTTTTGCCAAGAAGAAATGCGGCCTTCTTCTTGGCAAAAATACTCCGGGGGAGGCGAAGCCGGGGGCAGCGCCCCCAGCGACGGTCCCGCAGATTATGCCGGTTCGGCGTCGCGCTTGGCCCACATTTTCTTGAAGACCGGGCGGGCCTGGCACAGTTCGAGCCAGCTTTTCACCCGCGGGAAGCGGGCCATCAGCGGGGCATAGCCCTGCGCATAGCGCACGATTTCGGCCATGTTGATATCGGCGACCGTGAAGCGGCCCCCGACCATATGGCTATGGGTTTCCAGATGCGCCTCCAGGGCGGCCAGCGGACGCATCAGCTTGTCGCAGGCCGTGTCAATCACCGCCTGCGCCTCGTCGCCGCGCTGGCTGGCAAAGGCGATTTCCAGCGCAGGGCTTTCGATGGTGGTCGCGCCATACAGCGCCCATTGCACCATCAATGCCTCTTCGCGCGGATCTTGCGGGGCCAGCGGGCCTCCGGCCTTCTTTGCCAGATACAGGTTGATCGCCAGCGATTCGGACAAGATCAGCCCGGCATCTTCCAGCACCGGGATGGCGCCTGCGGGTGACAGGCGCAGGAATTCCGGTGATTGTGTGTTCAGCGGCGCATCGGGGGCCAGCGGGTCGATGCCCTGTGCGGTCAGCCGATAGGCCTGAATCACCGGTTTGAGCGTATAGGGCAAGGCCAGCTCGTCGAGCAGCCACAGGTTGCGTGTCGCACGCGACCGATACATTCCGTAAAGCGTGACCATGATCTCTCCTGTTGCGGGCCCCCAGCCTGACGTGCCGCGCGGCGAAAGAAAAGGGGTGTTCTGGCCTAACCTCGGGGCTTTGGTGACAGTTTCTTGACACGTATCAAGGTAAATTTCGGCCGATGGTTTAGAGTTATTATAAATTCCAGAACGGAGGGACGTGGATGAATGAACAGATCGTAACGAGTGCGGTGCAGGTTGAGCCTGAGGCGCCGCAGGCAGAGGTCACTGCAGCAAACACCACCACCTCGCCCGCCTCGGTGAGCAAGCCTGCCGACCCGGCAGAAGCGCATCCTGCGGTCGTGCCGGGCGATGGTGCGGCGCAAGGGCCGCGCAGCTTTCCGCGTGTTGATCCCAATGCCGTGCGTCTGGCGTTCGAAACCGGAAAATACCCCTATCCGCGCAAGATGGGCCGCCCGGCCTATGAGGCGGAAAAGGCCAAGCTGCAGGCCGAGCTGCTGAAGGTGCAGCTCTGGGCGCAAGAGACCGGACAGAAATTCGTGATCTTGTTCGAGGGCCGCGATGCTGCGGGCAAGGGCGGTACGATCAAGCGCTTCAACGAACACCTGAATCCGCGTCTGGCCCGCGTTGTGGCGCTGAACAAGCCCACCGATGAAGAGCGGGGGCAGTGGTATTTTCAGCGCTATGTTCAGCACATGCCGACCAGTGGCGAAATGGTGTTTTACGACCGCAGCTGGTACAATCGCGCAGGTGTGGAGCGCGTGATGGGGTTTTGCAGCCCGACTGAATACCTTGAATTCATGCGCCAGACGCCGGAACTGGAACGGATGTTGGTGCGCTCTGGGGTTCGGCTTTACAAATACTGGTTCTCGGTCACCCAAACCGAGCAACGTGCACGGTTCAAATCGCGCGAGACCGACCCGCTGAAGCGCTGGAAACTGTCGCCGATTGATCTGGCCTCGCTCGACAAGTGGGACGATTACACCGAGGCGAAAGAGGCGATGTTCTTCTACACCGACACCGCCGATGCGCCCTGGACCATCGTCAAGTCGAACGACAAGAAGCGCGCGCGGCTGAACTGCATGAAGCATTTCCTTTCGACGCTGGACTATCCTGACAAGGATTATTCCATCGCGACCCCGCCCGACCCGCTGATCGTGGGCCATGCCAGCCATGTGGTGCATCAGGCTGATCACATTCTGGGGGCCTCGCTGCATCCCGATCAACGGCGCACCGGGGCCAAACAGGCCTGATCTGATCCGACCGGGTGCGGCAGGGCTTGCCGCGCCCGTGGCTTTGCACCAGTTTGCGCCCAAACAAGAGGTGCACCATGAGCTGGGATCAACGGTTTTCCGGGGCTGAGTATCATTATGGCACGGCGCCCGCCGATTTTGTCACGCGTCAGGCGTGGCGACTGGCGCCGGGGGCGCGGGTGTTGAGCCTGGCCGAAGGCGAGGGGCGCAATGCCACCTGGCTTGCGGCGCAGGGTGCACAGGTCACCGCGCTGGAAGCTTCGGCGAATGCGCGTGCCAAGGCGCGGGCACTGGCCGTGCAGCGTGGCGTGACGATTGATGTGCAGGCTGTCGATCTGGCGCAGTATGACTGGCCCGAGGCCGAGTTTGATGCGGTTCTGGCCTGTTTTATCCAATTTGCGGCCCCGCCGTTGCGCGATGCGATTTTTCAGGGCGCGGCGCGGGCATTGCGTCCCGGTGGGGTGCTGCTGATCCATGGCTTTGCCCTGCGTCAACCCGGCTATGGTACGGGCGGGCCGCAGGCGCCTGCCCAGCTGTATTCGCTTGATTTGCTGCGTGCGGCTTTCCCGGGGTGGTGCGTCCTGCATCAGGCCGATTACGACGCCGATCTGTCCGAAGGGGCGGGACACGCGGGCCGCGCCGCGCTGATTGATTTTGTTGCGCGCAAGCCCGGCTAAGCGTGGTCCTGCGCAAATCCGGGGCAAAGCGGGTTGCTCACGCGGTTTTTACGCCGCTGTGTGAGTAAGTCACATTCCTGACGCGCTTTGCCCTGCCATACTGACCCCAGCCGGATCGGTTGTCTTGCGATCGAACCGGATAACCTGTTGCATTTGACGGAGACACCTATGCGCAAAGTTCTTCTTGCCGCCCTTCCCGCCGCCCTGATCGCAGGGGCTGCCTTCGCCGACCCGATGGCCACGATCGAAGCCCGCCAGGCCTATTTCAAGTCGCTCGGCGGCGTGACCAAGGCGATGGGCGGGATCGCGAAATCCTACGACGCCGAAGCCGCCAAGACCGAAGCTGCCAAGCTTGAGGCGATTCTGGCGACCGATACCGCGCCCCTGTTCGCGCCGGGCACCTCGGATGCGGACTTCCCGGGCAAGACCCGCGCGATGGCCAAGATCTGGACCGACATGGAAAATTTCGGCCCCAAGGGGAAAGCCATGCACGAAGCCGGCGCCGAGCTGATCGCGGCGGCTGCCACGGGTGACGCGGGCGCTTATGGCGCTGCATTTGGCAAGTTCGGTGGCACCTGCAAAGCCTGCCACGATGATTATCGTCTGCCGGAATAATTTCGCGATCTAAAAACTGATGCCCGGGCTGCACTGGCCCGGGCCATTTTCTTGACGGATTTTGCCATGACCGACATGCCCCAGACCCCCGCCTCCGATACCGAAAATTCGCAAATCTGGGATCCGGCCTTGCGGGCCTTTCACTGGCTGTTGGTGCTGGCGGTTGTCGGCGGCTGGCTGCTGGGCCACTTTGGGCCGCTGAAAATGACACTGCATTTCTGGGCGGGCTATACGGTGATTGCGCTGCTGCTGTTCCGGCTGGTCTGGGGGGTGATCGGGCCGCGCAACGCGCGCTTTGCCAGTTTTATCAAGGGGCCGGGCGCGGTGATTGCCTATGCCCGGACGCTGGGCGCGCGCAAGGCCTCAGGCGCTGCGGGGCATAATCCGCTGGGCGGCTGGTCGGTGGTGGCGCTGCTGGCTGTGCTGGCCGCGCAGGTCGCGACCGGGCTGATCGTTGACCCCGAAGACTATATCAACACCGGGCCGCTGGCCGAACAGGTGTCGGCCGACTGGAACCGCTGGGCGCTGGGTATGCATCACAAGCTGGGCGTGGTGTTGCTGGTGCTGGTGGGGCTGCATGTCGGTGCGATTTTCTTTTACCGCTTCTGGAAACGCGAAGATCTGGTTACCCCGATGATCACCGGCCGCAAGCGGCGCTGAGCCGCAGGCCCGACGCCCGCCGGGATGACCCGGCGGCGGGCGCGCGCGTGGCCTCTGGACCTTGGCGCGGGGCGGCGTTAGCGTCCGACAATGATCTCTTTCCCGGCCCCCGTTTCGTCTGCGCGGCTAAGTTACGCCGCCCATGCCCGCAGCCTTCTGGTGCTGGGCCTGCCGTTGATCGGCTCCAATCTGGCGCAGATGTCCCTGCATGTGACCGATACGATCATGCTGGGCTGGTATGGCGTGCCCGAACTGGCCGCGGTGGTGCTCGGGTCGAGCTATTTCTTCATTCTGTTCATCCTCGGCTCGGGGTTTTCCTATGCGGTAATGGGGATGGTGGCGCAGGCGCTGGGCGCAGGCGAAGAGGCACAGGTGCGTCGCGATGCACGCATGGGGCTGTGGCTGTCGATCCTGTTCGGGGTGGCGGTGATGCCGTTGATGTGGGCCTCGGGGCCGATCTTGCTGGCGCTGGGCCAGCGCCCCGAATTGGCGCAGCTGGCACAAGATTATTTGCGGGTCGGGATGTGGGGCATGGTGCCTGCGCTGATCATCGCGGTGCTCAAAAGTTATCTGTCCGCGCAAGAGCGCACGCAGGTCGTGATGTGGGTCACGCTGTGGGGTGTTGTGCTGAATATTCTGGCCAACTGGGCGCTGATCTTCGGCAATTTGGGCGCGCCCGAGATGGGGGTGCGCGGTGCGGCGCTGGCCTCGGTCGGGGTGCAGATCTCGACCTCGTCGCTGTTGCTGGCCTATGCGGCCTGGGCGCCGGCGCTGCGAAAGTTCCACCTGTTGCAGCGGTTCTGGCGCCCCGATTGGCCGGCCTTTGTGCAGGTCGCCCGGGTCGGCCTGCCGATCGGGTTGGCCAGCGTGTCAGAGGCGGGGCTGTTTCAGGCCTCGGCGCTGATGATGGGCTGGATCGGCACCGAGCAACTGGCCGCGCATGGTATCGCGCTTGAACTCGCCTCGCTGACCTTCATGGTGCATATGGGTCTGTCCAATGCGGCGACGGTGCGGGTCGGGCGGGCGCGGGGCGCGCGTGACGGCGCGCGGCTGCGCGACGGGGCGTTGGTGGCGCAACTGATGTCGCTGGTGTTTGGCGGTGTGACGGTGGTGCTGTTTCTGAGCCAACCCGAGCTGTTGATCGGGCTGTTTCTGGATATGTCCAACCCGGCCGCGCCTGCGATTTTGGCCTTTGGGGCCAAGTTGATGGTGGTGGCGGCGCTGTTTCAGATGTTCGATTCGTTGCAGGTCATGGCGTTGGGCCTGCTGCGCGGGGTGCAAGACACCCGCGTGCCGATGTGGATCGCGGTGGCCAGCTATTGGCTGGTGGGGATCCCGGCCAGCTATGTGCTGGCCTTCCCGCTGGGATTTGGCGGGGTCGGGTTGTGGTTGGGGCTGGTCATCGGGCTGGCCTGCGCGGGGGGATTTTTGATCCTGCGGTTCTGGCGCGGGCCGTGGCTGCGCGCCGCTTAACGGTAGGCGCGCAGGTAGTGGTTTTCGAACATCCGTTTCAGCCAGTGCAGCGGTTTCAGCGCGGGGAGCACGATGTTCAGATTGCCGCGTCGGAACACCAGCATGCCCTTGTCGAGGCTGTCCATAATGCAGATCAGCTCGGCCATGAATTCGGTGCGCGGCAGATCACCTTTCAGCATCGCCGCAATGTTGGCAGCCACGGCTTGCGCTTGCAGATCGGCCTGATGCGCCTGTTTGGGCAGCCATTCCGGCCCCGGGTAGCTGCCGCTGTCGCCCGCGACCCAGACACCTTCAAACCCCACCACACGGCACAGCGCATCGGCCTGCACCATCTTGCCCGGGCTCATCGGCAGGTCCGTGTTTTCAAACCACGCAGGCCCGGTCATGCCCGGCTGGAACAAGATCAGATCGGCGGCAATTTCGCCGCCCTCGGTCACCACACGGTCAGACTCGATCCGCACCATCTTGTGGCCCAGATGCGTGTCGATCCCGCGTTTGGCCATTTCCTTCAGCAGACCGTCAACCGCCTTTTCACCCAGCCGTTGCCCGGGCCGGGCCGAGGGCGAAAAGAACACCAGTTTGAACCGGTCGCGCCGCCCCTGACGGCGCAAAAGCGTATCGAGGATGAACAGGTATTCGAACATCGGCCCGCCACGCATTGCGCCCGGTTCGGCGGGGTTGGTGGCCATGCCAATGGCGATTGTGCCGCCTTGCAGCCCGTCCAGCCGCGCGGTCATCGCTTCGGCGGCGGCAATGCCTTCGCACGGGATGATCGCGTTCTCGATGCCGGGCAGTTTGCGCAGGAACCGCCCCCCCGCCGCGATCACGATATGATCGGCGCGGATCGTCTCGCCTGTGTCGGTGTCGATTTCGCGCACGGCCGCGCGCAGCCCGGTCACCGACGCCTGAAGGAAGCGCACCTTGTGACGGGCAAAGAATTTGATCAGGGGCAGTTGCAGTTCGGCGCCGGTGCGCAGCCCGGCCGGGATCCAGATTGACGAGGGCAGGTAATGCAGGGCGTCACGCGGCGAGATGACGGTGATATCCGCCGTAACACCCCGGCGGCGCAATTCGCGCACCGCGGTCAATGCGGCAAAGCCCGAGCCGAGAATCGCGATCTGTGTCATGGTGTGCTCCTGCTGTCCGCCCTGCTTCCGCACTAGACCCGCGCCTGCCGCCCGTCCAGCCTGTTGCCTGCGGCCAGAGCGCGCAGCACCGCTTAGTCGTCGTTGCCCTCGGGCATCGTCTTCATCATCCGTTCGGCCTTTTTGCGCACTAACACAGAGCGCAGATCATGCATCGCCAGCAGCAGCGCATCGGTCACATCTTCCAGCTGCGCATCGCTGGCCTTTGCCTGCACCCAGTGCGTGGTCAGGTTCAGATAATCGACGGCGCGGTGGATGTCGTCGATATCGCGCTGCGCCAGCAGCGCCACGCGGCGTGCCATCCAGGCCTCGATCTCGGCGATGTCGGCGGGGCCAAGAACCCGGTCGCCCTGGGCCTTGACCTCGCCGTTCTTGATATTGACGACGGCGATCTGATCCATCTCGATCCGGCGCTGGCGGTTTTCGGTATCGACCCGAAACACCGCCGCGCCATTCTCGCGGATGCGGAAATAATAGTCCGGCAGATCGCCCGCCATCTGGCCCTCGTTGCTTATTTCAGCCCTTCGCAGAAGGCCTTGATCCGTGCGCAGGCCTCGGTCAGGGCTGCATCCGAGGTAGCGTAGCTGATGCGGAAGTTCGGCGAAAGGCCGAAGGCCGCGCCAAACACCACCGCCACGCCGGTTTCCTCCAGCAGGGCGTTGGCGAAAGCCTCGTCATCGGTGATCGCCACTCCCGCGCCCGAGGTCTTGCCGATGCAGCCCGCGATTGACGGGTAGACATAGAACGCGCCTTCGGGTGTCGGGCAATTGATCCCGGGGCAGATGTTCAACGCAGCCACCACCAGATCGCGGCGGCGTTCGAACGCCACGCGGCTGTCGGCGATATAATCCTGCGGGCCGTTCAGCGCCTCGACCGCGGCATATTGTGACACCGAGCAGGGGTTCGAGGTGGATTGCGACTGCACCTTGCCAATCGCCTTGATCAGCACCTCGGGCCCACCGGCATAGCCGATCCGCCAGCCGGTCATCGCATAGGCCTTGGACACGCCGTTGCAGGTCAGCGTGCGGTCATAGAGGCCCGGTTCGACCTGCGCGGGCGTCACGAATTTGAAATCGCCAAAGACGAGGTGTTCATACATGTCATCCGACATCACCCAGACCTGCGGGTGACGCATCAGCACATCGGTCAGCTCTTTCAGTTCAGCCTCGGAATAGCCCGCGCCCGACGGGTTCGAGGGCGAGTTGAAGATGAACCATTTGGTCTTGGGCGTGATCGCGGCTTCCAGCTGCGCGCCGGTAATCTTGTAGCCGGTTTCCATTGGCCCGGTCACGAAGACCGGTGTGCCGCCCGCCAGCAGCACCATGTCGGGATAGCTGACCCAATAGGGCGCGGGGATGATGACCTCATCGCCCGGGTTCAGCGTGGCCACCAGCGCATTATACAGCACCTGCTTGCCGCCCGACCCCACGGTGATCTGCGAGGGTTTGTAGTTCAGCCCGTTTTCGCGTGCGAATTTGGCGCAGATCGCTTTCTTCAGCTCGGGGATGCCATCGACGGCGGTGTATTTCGTCTTGCCCGCCTCGATCGCCGCAATCGCCGCCGCCTTGATGTTTTCGGGGGTGTCAAAATCGGGCTCGCCCGCGCCCAGGCCGATCACGTCGCGCCCGGCCTCTTTCAGCTCGCGCGCCTTATTGGTCACCGCGATGGTGGGGGAAGGTTTCACGCGCGCAAGCGTATCGGAAAGGAAGGCCATGGGGGAAGCTCCGGTTTGTATCTGCCGGATGCATGACATACGCTGCGGGCAGTGGAATTCAAGCGAAAGAGGGGCCGAGATGGGCGAAGACTGGTATGGCGCGGAACAGGCGACGTTCGGAGACCGCTTGGCAGGGGCGCGCGAGGCGGCAGGGCTGAGCCAGCCCGAACTGGCCGAGAGGCTGGGCGTGCGGCTGGAAACGCTGGAAGGCTGGGAAGATGACGTGGCCGATCCGCGGGCCAACCGGCTGCAGATGCTGGCCGGGATGTTGAACGTATCGCTGATGTGGCTGCTGACGGGGCAGGGCGAGGGGCTTGACGCGCCGCCCGAGGCGCGGGAAGAGGCGCAGGCGGTGCGCGAGACGGTGCGTGAAATCCGTGCGATCCGCTCGGTCCTCGAAGAGCTGGACGCGCGGCTGGGCCGCCTGGAACGCAAGCTGATGGCGGAGGAAGTGCGATGACCGAGACAATGGAAGCCCGGCTGAAGCGGATGCGGATGCGCAGCTGGCGGCGTGGCACCAAGGAAATGGACCTGATCCTGGGCCCCTGGGCGGACGAACGGCTGGCCACGATGGATCTGGCCGAGCTGGACCTTTATGATCTGCTGCTCGAAGAAAACGATCAGGATCTGTATCCGTGGGTGTCGGGCGCGCAGCCTTGCCCTGTGCAATATCTTGATCTTCTGAGTAAAATTTCTGTCTTTGCGAAGGCGCGCCACGGCCGGGCCTGAAGCTGCGGCGCCCCGTTATTTGTGACAGATTTGCGGGAAATTTGCGGCGCTTAACCGAACGTTGGTCTTTTTCCGTCAGTTTCGCCTTGGGAAGCGAGATCGGCGGAGACATGAATGACTTTTCAGACCTCAATGAAGGCGCCTGTGCCAGACGCGGTGAAAGATGCCGCACAGCCCGGTCTTATGGCGGGCTATCTTGACAGCCTGTCTTTGGTGGAGCGGTTGCATCGGCTGCTGCTTGACGTGATCAAGGACGAGTTCGAACGGCTGGGAATTTTGGAAATCAACCCGGTGCAGGCATTGTTGCTGTTCAACGTGGGCGAGCATGAGGTGACCGCGGGCGAGTTGAAGACACGCGGTTATTATCAGGGCTCGAACGTGTCCTATAACCTGAAAAAGCTGGTCGATTGCGGCTATATGCATCATCAGCGCTGTGAAATCGACCGCCGGTCGGTCCGGGTGCGGCTGACGACCAAGGGCCGGGATCTGCGCGATGCGGTGAGCGATCTGTTCGAACGCCATGCACAGGGGATGGAACAGCGCGGTGTCATCGGCTTTGATGCGATGGACGACATGAATCGCACGCTGCGCCGGATGGAACGCTACTGGACCGACCAGATCCGCTATATCTATTGATCGGGCAGTGCGCGTGATCTGTTCGTCTTTCTTCCAGGCGTCCTGTGAACTTGGCGTTCCGGGGTGCGCCAACGCATGATCGGGCTGCGCCAGGCTTGATCGCCGTGCGGGCTCCGGGCATGGTTGTGACCGTGCGACGGGGGGCGAGGGGCTGTCAGCGCGGTGGCTGCGCGCGCAGGATTGGCGCGCAAGCGGGAAGGGAAAGATGACCATGGTCCGAACTTTGCCGGATGCGCTCAACCGTCAGGCCGTTGCCTGCACCGAGCTGGGTTCGCCCTTTACCGCAGCGCTGTTGCAGGCCTTTGCGCAGCTGTGGCAGGCGGGGCAGGTGCCGCCTGCGCTGGTCGCGCGTTTGCACGCATTCCCCGGCGATATCGGCCCCTCGGGCCATTCATTGCCGTTGCGTCTGGCAGGGGCGCTGCATGCGCTGCACCTGCGTGGGCGCGCGGGGCCGCTGACGCCAGCCTATATTGCGCCACAGGGCTGGGCATCGGCGGATCTGGCCGGGCCAATGGCCGCGGTTTTGCAGGCCGAGGCCGGGTTCATCGACCACTATCTGGACAGTCCGCCGCAAACCAACGAGATGCGCCGCTCGGGGCCGCTGATTGCCCTTGGCCACTGGCTGCAGGCGCGGGTCGGCCTGCCATTGGTGTTGTCGGAGTTGGGCGCCAGCGCCGGGCTCAATCTGATCTGGGATCGTTATGCGTTGGATATCCGGGGGCAAAGTTACGGCTCCGCCGATCCGGTGGCGCGTCTGACGCCAGATTGGCAGGGCGATCCGCCGCCCGCGGCGCGGCCCCGGGTGGTGGCGCGCGGCGGGGGCGATCTGAACCCGCTCGATCCGGTTGCGGACCGGTTGCGATTGTTGTCTTACATCTGGGCGGATCAGGCTGACCGACTGGCGCGCACCCGGGCGGGGCTTGATGCGCTGGCCGCCGACCCCGTGCCGATTGCCCGCGCCGATGCCGCTGACTGGCTGGAGGCCCGGCTGGCCACGCCGCAGCCCGGCGCGCTGCATCTGGTGTGCCACACCGTTGCCTGGCAATATTTTCCGGCGGCGGTGCAGGCGCGCTGTTCCGCCGCGCTGGCCCGGGCGGGGGCTGCGGCCAGTGCCACCGCGCCATTGGCGCAGTTCGGAATGGAGGCGGATGGCGCCACGCCCGGGGCCGCGCTGCGCTTGACGCTGTGGCCCGGGGGTGAAACGCTTGACCTTGGGCGCGCGGATTTCCATGGCCGGTGGGTCGATTGGCGCGCCCCCGCCCCCTGACCGGGCGGCAACCGATGGAGGCACGCATGGAAATGGAACCCGCAGTCAATGTTCTGGGCGAGGTGTTGGAGCCGTGCTCGATCACCCCGCGCACCGGGTTTTTCCGTGACGGACACTGCAACACCTGTTGGGAAGATGCGGGCAGCCACACGGTTTGCGTAATCCTGACCGTCGAATTCCTGGCCTGGTCCACCTATATCGGCAACGACCTGAGCACCCCGCGTCCCGAATTCGATTTTCCGGGGTTGCGGCCCGGGGATCGGTGGTGCCTGTGCGCCGCGCGCTGGCTGGAGGCGCATGACGAGGGCTGCGCGCCGCGCGTTGTGCTGGCGGCCACGCATATGCGCGCCTTGCAGATCATTGCGCTGGAAACCCTGCGCGAGCACGCGGTTTGACCGGCGACAGGGTCAATCGGCCACGGGCGCCCAGATCACATCGTCAATCCGCGGCGCGGCAGTGGCCAGCATGACCAGCCGGTCGAAGCCCAGGGCAATGCCGCTGGCGGCCGGCATCAGATCCAGCGCGGCCAGGAAATCTTCGTCCAGCGGATAGGTTTCGCCGTAAATCTTTTGCTTTTCGTCCATTTCCAGCGCGAACCGGCGGCGTTGTTCGGCGGCATTGGTCAGCTCGCCAAAGCCGTTGGCCAGTTCCACCCCGCAGGCATACAGCTCGAACCGCTCGGCTGCGCGGGCGTCATCGGGGGCAGGGCGGGCCAGCGCCGCCTCGGCCGCGGGGTAGCGGTCCAGCACGGTTGCGCGGCCATGGCCCAGATGCGGCTCCACCCGTTCGACCAGAACCTTGGACAGCATCAGTGACCAGGTGTCATCGTCGCGCACCGAAATCCCCGCAGCGCGGCATTGCGCGCGCAGGGCGTCTGCGTCGGTTTCGGCGCCCCGGCAGGTTGCCAGCAGGTCCAGCCCGGCGTGGCGGGAAAATGCATCCGCCACGGACAGCCGCTCGGGCGTGGCGAAGGGGTCGCAGACCCGGTCGCGATAGCGCAGCACATCGACCCCGGCCGCCGTGGCCGCGAGTCGCAGCATTGCCGCGCAATCATCCATCAGAACGGTATAGTCTTGGCCCACGCGATACCATTCCAGCATGGTGAATTCGGGTGAATGCAGCGGCCCCCGTTCGCGGTTGCGCCAGACATGGGCGAAGGCTGCGATCCGGGTTTCTCCCGCCGTCAGCAGCTTTTTCATCGCGAATTCGGGGCTGGTGTGCAGATACATCGGGCGTGCCAGCCCATCATTGCCAATCGCCTGGGTCTGAAACGCGTGCAGATGCGCCTCGTTGCCGGGGCTGATCTGCAATGCGCAGGGATCGACCTCCAGAAAGCCCTCGTCAGCAAGCCAGCCGCGCAGCGCGCCCTGAATCCGGTTGCGCGCCAATAGGGCGGGGCGGCGGTCGGCGTGACGGTCGGGGTGCCACCAAGGGGTCTGGGTCATTCTTGGCTTTTCTCTGGAAATTGCATCGCGGATGGTTTAGGCGCTTCGCCATCCGGGCGCCAGAGCCTGCCACGAACAACAAGGACCGTCATCATGGCCAAAGTTATCGCCTCTTCGATCCGCAAGGGCAACGTCATCGACCTGAATGGCGTGCTGCATGTCGTGATCGTCGCCGAAAACGTCCACCCCGGCAAGGGCAACTCGGTGACCCAGGTCGAGATGCGCCGCATTTCGGACGGCGTGAAGGTGAATGAACGCTGGCGCACCGTTGACACGGTCGAGAAGGCGCATGTCGATGAAGAGGAGTTCGATTTCCTCTATGAAGACAGCGAAGGCTTCCACTTCATGAACCCCGAAAGCTATGAGCAGATCACCGTCGGGGCCGATGTGGTGGGCGACGCCAAGGTGTTCCTGCGCGACGGTATTCGCGTCTGGTTGCTGATGCATGAAGGTGTGGCCTTGTCGATCGAACTGCCGCAGAAGGTGACGGTCGAGGTCGAAGAAACCGAGCCGGTGGTCAAAGGACAGACGGCATCCTCGTCCTATAAACCCGCGATCTGCACCGGGGGTATCCGGGTGATGGTGCCGCCGCATATCGGCGTGGGCACCCGTATCGTGATCAGCACCGTTGACAACGCCTACGCCGAACGCGCGAAGGATTGATCCGCACGGCGCTTGGTCTTCAGGCGAAGGCACCCTGCGGGGTGCCTTTTGTTTTGCACAGACCGATTTTCTTGGGCGTGGCCGCATTTTTGCCCGATTTGCGCTCGATAGGTTGGTAAACAAACGGGACCCCGCAACGCGGGCGCTGAAATAACACCGGGCAGGATAACAGATGCGCACACCCTCTTTTTCGGGCCTCGGGGCCATTGTTTCACTGGCCCTGGCTGCGCTGACGGCGCTGGGTGCGCCCGCGCAGGCCGAAGGCGCGCGGCAGATGCTGGGTGTGGGGCGGTTCTTCTACAACGACTATTTTGGCGATGGTGAGGACCGCTGGCAGACCGGCGGCTATTCACTGAGCGTGGTGCGCGGCACCGGCTGGGACGGGGCGCTGCCGACGCGGCCTTTCGACATCATGGAATATCGGTTTGGCGGTTCGATCATCGCGCCGTCGGTATTGCGCAACCCGCCCGCGGGCGATCGCCGCTATGTCGGGCGCCTGACCGGCGCCGCCAATACCTATTTCGATCTGCGCGGCATCGAAACGCGCGTGGGTCTTGGCCTGACCGCTGTGGGCCCCGGCACGGGGATTGCCTCGCTGCACAAGGATCTGCACGACCTGTTCAGCGCACCGCGCCCGGTGGTGGCCGAGGATCAGCTGCCGAACAAGCTGTATCCGGTGATCAGCGCAGAAATCGGTCGCGGGTTCGACTTGGCTGGGGGCGAGTTGCGCCCCTTCGCCGAGGCGCGTGCGGGCGATGAAACCTATGTGCGCGCGGGGGCCGATTTCAGTTTCGGCGCGCGCGAATCCGGCGCGTTGTGGCTGCGTGACGATGTGACCGGGCAGCGCTATGTCGGGGTGTCGGGCGAGGGCGGTGAAAACACCTCTTTCGTGGTTGGCGGCGATATCGCGCGGGTCTTCGACAGCGCCTATTTCCCCTCTGCCGACGGGGTCGATGTGGAAAAGACGCGCAGTCGGCTGCGGGCGGGCGTGTCCACCCGGATCGGATTTGTCGGTGTTTTCTATGGTTTGACCTGGCTGTCCGAGGAATATGTTGGCCAGCCCGAAGGCCAGGTCGTCGGTGGTCTGCGCGCACGGGTGAATTTTTAAGCAAACCGCCGCCCTGTTCGCCTGACGCAGAGTCAGGCGATGCCGCCGGGGATTTAAGGGATTCACAAGCCGATTCGCGCGTGTTACCGTCGACGTAATCAAGGGTCAAAAGACCCATATAAACGTGGCGGCAGGACATACAGGCAATGAAAACGGGCTATCAGGGCGCGTTTGTCATCTCATGGGCGCAGACCGAAGTTGACGGCATCGTGGCGCCCCCGCTTGGCGCGCTGGGTGTTGGCGCGTGTTGGCAATGGTGGGGTGCGGCGGTGCGGGTCGATGGGCCCAATGACATGCTGATCTTGACGGGGGCCGAGGGCGAGGCGGAAACGCGTGCTCGGGCTGCACGCATGGTGCGTCGCCTGATGGGGGCGGCGGTCAGCGGCGTCGATCTGGCGCAGGTTCCCGAAGAATCCCTTCCCGAGCAGAGCTTTACCGTCACTGACGGGTTTCAGGCCTATGTCGTGACGCTGGTCGCGCTGGAAGATGGCCGCAGCCGCTTGCTGTTGTTTTCAGGGCGTGTGCCGCCCTCCGATTGTGAACTTTGGGTGGTTGAACGCACCCTTGATCTGCGCCCCGAAGGGGCTGATGGCGGGACGCCGGGGGTGATTTGCTTCACGCCGGGGACGCGGATCGAAACTCCGCGCGGTGCGATTGCGGTCGAAGATCTGCGTGCGGGCGATCAGGTCGTGACGCGGGACGATGGCGCACAGGACATCCAGTGGATCGGCGCGCGGCGGATGAGCGGCGCGCGGCTGTATGCGATGCCGCATCTGCGCCCGGTGCGCATTCGCACGGGGGCTTTCGGCATCGGTCGTCCGACGGGCGACTTGCTGGTTTCGCCACAGCACCGGATGCTGATCAAGGGCCCCGCCGCGCAGGCCTTGTTCAACGAGCCCGAGGTTCTGGTGCGGGCCTGTGATCTGGTCAATGGCGGTGCGGTGCGCATCGAGCAGGGCCTGCCCGAGGTGCGCTATATCCACCTGCTGCTGGCGCGCCATCAAGTGTTGTGGGCCAACGGGATGGAGACCGAAAGCTTCCATCCGGCCTCGACCGCGCTGGACATGATTGCCGAAGATCAGCGCCGCGATCTGTTGGCGCTGCTGCCCCGGCTGGCTGACGATCCGCAAAGCTACGGCGCCTATGCGCGCCGCGCGCTGCGCGCGTCCGAGGCGGCGATCCTGCGTCACGATCTGGCGGCCTGACCCCGGAGGGGCGCGCTACCCTCAGCGCATGCACGCGCCACCCCGGGTGGTAATTTTCGTGACAGGAACGGGCGTTCTTCTTGGTCCAAATACTCCGGCCGGAGGCTCCGACCGGATTTGATGGGGACGGGGCGTTGACACCGACGCGCACCGCTGTATAAGCCCGCCATCCCGGTAGCGACAGCTGCCGGTTTATTCATTGGTGTTGGTGGACCCCGCAAGGGGAAACCTGTCGCCCAAAGGTCTTGCGGGGGCATTTGCCCAAAGGCCGGCGGGAAAGGACAACGCCCTTCGAAACGTTCAGAAGGAGATCAGCCGTGACCAAACGCACGTCTGCCAAGTACAAACTCGACCGCCGCATGGGCGAAAACATCTGGGGCCGCGCCAAATCGCCGGTCAACAAGCGCGAATACGGCCCGGGCCAGCACGGTCAGCGCCGCAAGAACAAGCTGTCGGACTTCGGGACCCAGCTGCGCGCCAAGCAAAAACTCAAAGGCTATTACGGCGATCTGACGGAAAAACAGTTCCGTCGCATCTACGCCGAAGCCGAGCGTGTGAAGGGTGACACCGGCGAGAACCTGATCGGTCTGCTGGAGCGCCGTCTGGACGCGATCGTCTATCGCGCCAAATTTGTGCCGACCGTCTTCGCCGCCCGTCAGTTCGTGAACCACGGCCACGTGACCGTGAACGGTCAGCGCGTGAACATCGCCTCCTACCGCGTCAAAGAAGGCGACGTGGTTGCGGTGCGCGATCGTTCGAAGCAATTGGCCATCGTGCTGGAAGCTGCGCAATCGGCCGAACGTGACGTGCCCGATTACCTGGAAGTCGATCATTCGAAAATGACCGCGACCTTCGTGCGCACCCCGGCGCTGGGCGACGTGCCCTACCCGGTGCAAATGGAGCCGAACCTGGTTGTCGAATTCTACGCGAAGAACTGAACTTTCAGTCTTCGCCGACACCGAGATACGAAAGCCGCCCCGAGGGGCGGCTTTTTTCGTGGCAAGGGCGACGAGTGTCGATCAGCTTTCAAAAGGCGGATCGCTGAACCAGCCCCAGAATGTGTTGTTGCGATACAGCAGGCCCGACAAGGCGCCGGAGCTGAGTGCATCAAGATAAATACGAACCTCGTCCGGATCGTTGAATTTGGGGATGCGGTGCACCTCGGAACGCAGCGCCACGGTTTCTGCCCCGCGTTTGAGGGCCCGCTCCAGACTGATGCTCCAGTCGCCATCCATCTCGCCCAGAAACAGATCGGCGCGGGCCAGTTCGCTTTGCGCCTTGAGCCGCGCGGATTCGGGCAGGGCGCGATACACATGTTCCAGCGCAGAGCCGACGTATTCCGCGAACCCGGCAGAGGCCGTCAGCAGGCTCGCGATGAGGAGGCAGGGAAGAACGCGCAGTCGCATGGGAAACCTTACCCCCTGAAGATTGGGTTAGGAAATCGTAGAGAATTGCGGCGGGAGTCTGGCGAAAACCAGGGCGAAAACCGCGCGAAATATTCAAGTTTTATCTATCTGCCCCGTCTCTGTGCCTGCGGCCAGGGCGCAGGGCGGCAGTGTTGCGGGGATGGGGTGGTGCCCTGTGGTGCAAGTTGCGCTGGCAATGCGCATCGCCGCCCGCTAAGAAGCGCGCAAAGCTGAGGATATTATCATGAACGACCAGATCCGCCCGCAGCCCGGCATTATGGATATCGCCCTTTATGAAGGTGGTGCCGCGCATGTGGCCGGGGTTTCCGATGCGATCAAGCTCAGCTCGAACGAGAACCCGTTCGGGGCGTCCGACAAGGCGCGCGAAGCGTTCTCGCGCGCGGTGCACAAACTGCACCGCTATCCCAATACCGACCATGGCAGCCTGCGTCAGGCGATCGGGGATGTGCACGGGCTTGACCCCGCGCGGATCATCTGCGGCGTGGGCTCGGACGAGATCATCAATTTCCTGTGCCAGGCCTATGCCGGGCCGAAGGATGAGGTGGTCTTCACCGAGCATGGCTTCCTGATGTATCGGATCTATACGATGGCCGCAGGGGCAACCCCGGTCTGCGTGCCCGAACGCGAACGCACCACCGATGTTGATGCGATCCTGAAGGCGTGCAACAAAAAGACCAAGCTGGTGTTTTTGGCCAATCCGAACAATCCGACCGGCACGATGATCGGTCTGTCGGAGCTGGAGCGGCTGGCCAATGGCCTGCCGAAACAGGCCATTCTGGTGATCGACAGCGCCTATGCGGAATATGTCGAAGGCTATGACGGCGGTGCCGAACTGGCCACGCGGCTGAGCAACGTGTTCATGACCCGGACCTTTTCCAAGATCTACGGTCTGGGCGGCTTGCGGATCGGCTGGGGCTATGGTCCGCGCCAGATCATCGACGTTCTGAACCGCGTCCGCGGCCCGTTCAACCTGTCCACCGCGCAGATGGATACCGCCGAGGCGGCCGTGCGCGATCAGGATTGGGTGAACCGCTGCCGCGACGACAACGCCCGTCTGCGCGCCTGGCTGGCCGAGGCGCTGGCCGAAAAGGGCGTGCCCTCGGATACCTCGACCGCGAACTTCATTCTGGCGCGCTTCAGCTCGGAAGAAGAAGCGACGGCTTGCGATGAATTCCTGAAACGCGAAGGTCTGATCGTGCGCCGGGTGGGGGGGTATAACCTGCCCAACTGTCTGCGCATCACGGTGGGCGATGAACCGGCCTGCCGCCGGGTCGCGCATATGATCGGGCTGTTCAAGGCGGGGGCGCGCAATGACCAAGGTCTATGACCGCGTTGCGCTGATCGGTCTGGGGCTGATTGCCTCGTCGATGGCGCATGCAATCCGCTGGAAGGGTCTGGCGGGTGAGGTTGTAGGCCATGCGAAATCGCCCGAAAGTCGCGAAACCGCGCTGCAGATCGGGCTGGTGGACCGGGTGTTCGACACGGCCGCCGAGGCGGTTCAGGGCGCCGATCTGGTGGTGCTGTGCGTGCCGGTGGGCGCGATGGGCGCGATTGCCGCCGAAATCGCCCCGCATCTGGCCCCCGGCGCGACGGTTACCGATGTGGGGTCCGTCAAGCAGGCCGTGGTCGAGGCGGTAGGCCCGCACATCCCCGAAGGCGTGCATTTCATTCCCGGTCACCCGCTGGCCGGGACCGAGCATTCCGGCCCTCGCGCGGGGTTTGCGACGCTGTTCGTCAACCGCTGGTGGCTGCTGACCCCGCTGGAAGGGGGCGATGCCGAGGCCACCGCCCGGCTGCGCGGCTTTCTGGAAGGCATGGGCGCGAATGTTGACGAAATGGAAGTGGGCCGTCACGATCTGGTGCTGGCCGTCGTGTCGCACACGCCGCACCTGATCGCCTATACGATGGTGGGCGTGGCCGACCATCTGCGCCGCGTGACGCAGGACGAGGTGATCAAATACTCGGCTTCGGGGTTTCGTGATTTCACCCGGATCGCCGCCTCGGATCCGACGATGTGGCGCGATGTGTTCCTGACCAACCGTGATGCGACGCTCGATATTCTGGGGCGCTTCACCGAGGAACTGTTCATGTTGCAGCGCGCCATCCGTATGGGCGATGGCGACATGTTGTTTGACTATTTCACCCGCACCCGGGCGATCCGCCGGTCGATCATCGAGGCGGGGCAGGATACTGACGCCCCCGATTTCGGGCGTGGCGCACCGCCGCCCAAGGACGCGCGCGACTGATGCGGTCGGGGCTGGTCGCACTGGTGCTGAGCGTGCTGGCCGGGGCTGCACTGGCCGACGCGCCGCTGACCTCGTGGCGACCGCTGCCCAACCCGCGCGCCTTGGCCACAACGCCTGCGATGCCTGTCACGGATACCGTTTCGGCAGAGCTGCCATTCAGCCCTGATTTGGCGCGGTTTCGCCCACGGCCCAATCCGCGAGCGTTGACCGAGGCGCCCATGGCGGCGCCCCCCGTTGGCCCGCTGCTGGCGCAGTTGCCGCTTGCCCCCGATCTGTCGCGGTTTCGGCCGCAGCCCAAGCCAAGCCTGACGCCCCCCAACCTGACGACGTTGGCCGCGATGTCGGGCGCCAGTGTGCCGCTGAAACTGGGCAAGCCCGGCGCGCGCGGGTCTGTCTGCGGCGTGGCGGGGATTACCGGCGTCACAATCCCGTCGATCCCGGCCAAGGCACGGGGCTGCGGGCTGGAGAATGGCGTCAAGGTTACTGCGGTGTCGGGCATCCCGCTGTCCACGCCCGCGATGATCGACTGTCCCACGGCCAAAGCGCTGAAAAAATGGGTCGATCAGGGGATCATCCCGGCGGTTGGGCGCAAAGGCGGCGGTCTGGCCCGGTTGGAGATTGCGGCGTCCTACAGCTGCCGTCCGCGCAACAATCAAAAGGGCGCCAAGATTTCCGAACACGGGCGCGGCCGGGCGGTCGATCTGGCCGGGGTGCGGCTTGCCAATGGTGAGGTGATTTCGGTGCTCAAGGGCTGGAAATCAGAGCCGAGGATGCTGAAGGCGATGCATAAATCCGCCTGCGGCACGTTCGGCACCGTGTTGGGCCCGAAATCCGACCGCTACCATCAAGATCACATCCACGTCGATACCGCGCGCTATCGCAGCGGCGCTTACTGCCGCTGAACCAGCACGGGGGCGGGGCCGAGCGGCACCGGCCCCAGGCTCATCCGGCCGTTTTGAAATGCCAGCGGCACCGCCAGTTCGCCGCCCTGCGCCTGCGCCAGATAGGCGCCAAGCCCGGTCAGCATCGGCATCTGCTTCGGCGCGATCAGCCCCAATTCGCCCGCCAGCGCCAGCCAGCTTTGCCAATCCTTGCTGCGGAAGGTGATCGTGCCTTCGGGCTGGCCGGTCGCGCTGATCTGCACCGCGCCATCCGCTCGCAACTGGCGCCCGCCCCAATCCAGCTGTGCCGCATGCAGATCCAGCGCGGTGAGCTGTGGCGGGGCCGCGGGGGCCGCCCGATCCAGGGCCGCATCCAGCGTGGCGGTCGCATCCAGATGCAGCCGCTCGACCCGCGCCGGAAGTTGGGTTTGCGGTGCGATCTGATGCAGCCACCCTGCGGGCAGATCCAGTTGATCCAGATCGAGCCCCAGATCATAGGCCGTGGGGGCCGGGTTGGCCTGTGCCTGCCGGATCGCGGCGCGCACCTCTTGCGTG
>JAQTYE010000050.1 GCA_028749255.1 Paracoccaceae bacterium
GTCGTGGGACGTGCCAGCAGCGATGAAAACCGCTCGCTCGCGCTGGGGATTGCGACGGCGGCGGGCTCCGCCGGGCAGGTGTTCGGCGCGCCGGTGGCGGCGGCCCTGCTGGGCGCGTTCCCGTGGCAGACGGTGTTCATCATCTTTGCAGGCGTTATTCTGGCCAGCCTGTTCGCCCTGCCGATGCTGCGCGCACCGGTGCGCGCAACCCGCGCCGAACTGGTCGAAAGCATGGGCACGGTGTTGATGCGGGCCTTCAAAGACCCGTCCTACACGCTGATCTTTCTGGGCTTTTTCAGCTGCGGCTATCAGCTGGGTTTCATCACCGCGCATTTCCCCGCGATGGTGACCGAGATGTGCGGCGCCGTGGCGCCCGGCTCGATGCTGGCGGCAATCGGCATCGACACGACCAAGGCGCTGGGGGCCGCCGCGATTTCAGCAATCGGTCTGGCCAATATCGCAGGCACAATTTACGCGGGCTGGGCGGGCAAACGCTGGAGCAAGAAATACCTGCTGGCGGGGATTTATCTGGCGCGCACAATCGTCGCCGGGGCGTTCATTCTGCTGCCGATGACGCCAGCTTCGGTGCTGATCTTCTCGTTGTTGATGGGGGCGCTTTGGCTGGCCACGGTGCCGCTGACCTCGGGGTTGGTGGCCCATATTTACGGGCTGCGGTATATGGGCACGCTCTATGGGTTCGTGTTTCTCAGCCACCAGATCGGGGCGTTTCTGGGCGTCTGGCTGGGCGGCAAACTCTATGACATTTACGGCGATTACACGATGGTGTGGTGGGTTGGCGTGGGGGTTGGCGCGTTTTCGGCCATCGTGCATCTGCCGGTGCGCGAACGCCCGATGCAGGTGGCCCCCGCCTGAGCGATCAGCCGCGCAGCCGGGCCTGCGCGCGCGCCGCCCAATCGGTCAGGTGCGGCCACAGATGCTGGCCACCGACCAGCAGTGTGAAAAACACCAGCTGCAACAGCGCCATGATCCGCTGCCCCAATCGCGCAAGCCCGCGCGCCACCACCCGGCGCGCCGCGGTATCGCCACGCAGCGCATAGTTGCAGATCAGCCCCCAGATCGCGCCCGCCAGAACTTGCCAGATGGTATGGGCCTGCACATCAACCCGGCTGGTGCCGGTAAACCCCGCGGCCACAATCACCACCATCCGCGCAACCGGGTTCGACACCAGACAACTCGACACCAGACTGCTTGCGCCAAACACAGCCGTCGCCGTATGCCCCGAGGGAAACCCACGACCGCCGCCACGCGGGCGCTGATTGATCTCAGCATCGCCCAACACATTCTTGATGCTGTGGATGCCGCTGAACAGCACGGCATAGCGCCCCAGATATTCGAGCCCCGCACCATTCGCGATTTCGCATCCCCATGCCAACAACGGCAGCGCGATCTGCAGATTATCGCCGTATTTCTCGACCTTGGGCGCGGTGGTCAGCACCACCAGGCCAATCATCGCAATCACGATCAACCCGCGCAGGCGTGAAATATGCGGGGCAAGACAGCGACGAAGCGAGGGCATGGGCGAGGTCCGGGATCGGGCGGGATGAGGCGTCGGTAACAACTCGGGGTCCGTGACGCAACGAAAACCTGTGTGTTCACGCCCCCTCGGCGGCCAGCAGCGCGGCAAGGCCCGCGCGGTAATCGGGATGGATCAGCCGCACGCCCAACTCACGCTTGATCCGGTCGTTTCGCACCCGTTTGCTTTCGGCATAGAAACTGCGTGCCATCGGGGACATGGCTGCGGCATCATAGGGCACTTCGAGCGGCGCGGGCAAACCCAGCAGATGCGCGGCATGGCTCAGCACGTCTTGCGGCGGCGCCGGGTCGTCATCGCAGACGTTGTAAACCCGCCCCGGATCGGGCCGCGCGATGGACGCCGCCAGCACCTGCGCGATGTCATCGACATGAATGCGCGAAAATACCTGCCCCGGCTTGATGATCCGCCGCGCAGACCCGTCGCGCACCTTTTCAAAGGGCCCGCGCCCCGGGCCGTAAATCCCCGCCAGCCGGAAGATATGCGGATGCAGCCCCGGCACCGCCTGCCACGCGGCCTCGGCGGCAACACGCGCCTGGCCGCGCGCGGTGGAGGGGGTCAGCGCGGTGTCTTCGTCCACCCAGCCGCCCTGATGATCGCCATAAACCCCCACGGTGGACAGATACCCCGTCCATTTCAAATGTGGGGCCGCCGTCGCGATCTGCGCGGCATGGGCGCGCAGCACCGGGTCGCCCGTGGCATCAGGCGCGACCGAGGTCAGCAGATGCGTCGCTTGGTCTAGCGGCAGGTCGCTGCCCGGCCAGAGGATCGCCTCGATCCCCTGCGCTCGCAGGGCGGCGGCTTTCTCGGGGCTGCGGGTTGTGGCGATGATGCGCCAGCCCTGCGGCGCCAGCACCCGCGCCAGCGCCTGCGCCGAATAGCCGTGGCCGATGGACAGAAGGGTGTTCATGGCGTGCTCCGATCAATATGGCCAAGGTCGCGGTCGGGTTCGATCACGTCGCGCACCCGGCGTTTCAGCTCTTTGGCATCGGGAAAACCGCCGTCGCGCTTGCGTTCCCAGATCGGGGCGCCATTCACGCAGACCTCGAACACCCCGCCATGGCCGGGGATCAACGTGACCCCGCCCAAATCCTCGGCGAAGGTCTGCAACAGTTCCTGCGCCATCCAGCCCGCGCGCAGCAGCCAGTTGCAGCCGGTGCAATAGGTGATCGTGACGATGGGTTTTTCAGCCTGCTCCATGCCCCAGATGTAGCGCGCCCCGGCTGACATCACAACGTCACTTGCAAGCGCCCCGAAGCGGTGGCACGCTGGGACATGGAACAGAAAAATACCGTGAAAACATGGCCAGAGGCCGCGCCGCGTTTGATTGCCGTCGCCTCGGGTCGGGCGCCTGCCGATCTGGTGATCCGGGGCGGGCAATGGGTCAACGTGCATACCCGCGAGGTGCTGGCGGGCCATGACGTCGCCATCGCCGAGGGCCGCTTTGCCGCGATTGCGCCGGATCTGAGCGCCTGCATCGGGCCCGACACCCGGGTGATCGAGGCCAACGGCCGCTATATGATCCCGGGCCTGTGCGATGCGCATATGCATATCGAAAGCGGCATGCTGACGCCCGCGGAATTCGCCGCGGCAGTCATTCCGCACGGTACGACCAGCATGTTCACCGACCCGCATGAAATCGCCAATGTGCTGGGCCTGCGCGGCGTGAAGATGATGCATGACGAGGCGCTGATGCAGCCCGTCAACATCTTCACCCAGATGCCCAGCTGCGCGCCCTCGGCCCCGGGGCTGGAGACGACGGGGTTCGAAATCACCCCCGAAGACGTGGCCGCGGCGATGGCCTGGCCCGGCATCATCGGGCTGGGCGAGATGATGAACTTTCCGGGTGTCATCAACGCCGACCCGAAAATGCTGGCCGAGATCGCCGCCACGCAAAATGCGCATAAAACCGTGGGCGGGCATTACGCCAGCCCCGATCTGGGCGCGCCGTTCCGCACCTATGTCGCGGGCGGCCCGGCGGATGACCACGAAGGCACCTGCGAGGCCGACGCGATTGCCCGCGTGCGGATGGGGATGCGGTCGATGATGCGGCTGGGATCGGCGTGGTATGACGTGGAAACGCAGATCACCGCGGTCACCGAAAAGGGGCTCGATCCGCGCAACTTCATCCTGTGCACCGACGACTGTCATTCCGGCACGCTGGTTCACGAGGGGCACATGAACCGGGTCTATCGCCATGCGGTGGCCTGCGGTGCCGATCCGCTGGTGGCGTTGCAGATGTGCACGCTCAACACCGCCACCCATTTCGGCCTGGAACGCGAGCTGGGCAGCATCACGCCCGGGCGGCGGGCGGACCTGATCCTGACCTCGGATCTGGTGACGCTGCCGGTCGAACATGTGATCGCGCGCGGGCAGACCGTGGCGATGGAGGGCAAGCTGATGGTCGAGTGCCCGCATTACGACTGGCCCGCCGATGCCCGTGCCACCGTCAATCTGGGCAAGCATCTGACCGCTGCGGATTTTGCCATTCACGCGCCCGACGGCGCCAATACCGTGACCGCCCGGGTGATCGGGGTCGTTGAAAATCAGGCGCCAACCAAGGCGCTGACCGCCGAAATGCCGGTGGTCGATGGCCGCGTTTGCGCCGATCCGGCCCGCGATCTGGCGCAGATCGCGCTGGTCGAGCGGCATCGCGGCACCGGCGGCGTGGTCAACGGGTTCGTGTCGGGCTTTGGCTACACCGGCCGGATGGCGATGGGATCAACCGTGGCGCATGACAGCCACCACATGATCGTCGTGGGCACCGACCCCGAGATGATGGCCGCCTGTGCCAATCGGCTGGGCGAGATGGGCGGCGGGATTTCGGTCTGGAAAGACGGCGTGGAAATTGCCGCCGTGCCGCTGCCGATTGCCGGGCTGATGTCGGACGATCCCGCCGCCACCGTGGCCGACCGCGCGGGCGCGATGGTCGCCGCGATGGCCGACTGCGGCTGCACGCTGAACAACGCCTATATGCAACACAGCTTGCTGGCGCTGGTGGTGATCCCGGAAATCCGCATTTCTGATCTGGGGTTGGTGGATGTGACGCGATTTGAACTGACGGAGCTTTTTGAATGACCGAACCGTTGACCACGCTCAGCCCGCACGCCCATGACCCCGAACTGTTCACCGATGCCGCCGAGGCCGTGGCGCATCTGGAGCGACTGTATGCAGAGGCCACGGATTTCCTGCTGGATAAATTCAACGAGACGCTGGAATCGGGGCGTGCAGCGGCCCGGTTTCGCGCCTTCTACCCCGAGCTGCGGATTTCGGTGACCTCGCATCTGAAGGCCGACAACCGGCTCAGCTTCGGTCATGTCGCGCTGCCGGGCACCTATGCCGCCACGATCACCCGCCCCGATCTGTTCCGCAACTATCTGACGCAACAGATCCGCCACCTGATCCGCAACCATGGTGTGCCGGTGCAGGTCGGCCTGTCCTCCACGCCGATGCCGGTTCATTTCGCGGTGGCCGCGCACCCTTCGGTCAGCGTGCCGCAAGAAGGCGTGCTGGATTTCAGCCTGCGCGATGTCTTTGACGTGCCCGATCTGGCGAATATGAACGATGATATCGTCAATGGTACTGCCGGACCGAACCCCGATGGCTCGGGCCATCTGGCGCCCTTCACCGCGCAACGCGTGGATTATTCTCTTGCCCGGTTGCAGCATTACACGGCAACGGCGGCCGAGCATTTCCAGAACCACGTTCTGTTCACCAACTACCAGTTCTATGTCGATGAATTCGAAGCGGTGGCGCGCCGGATGCTGGCCGATCCAACCTCGGGCTACACCGCCTTTGTGGCCCCCGGCAATGCCGAGATCACCACGTCGGGCGGCACCATTCCGGGGCTTGTGAAACTGCCGCAGATGCCCGCCTATCACCTGAAACGCGAAGACGGAAACGGGATCACCCTGGTCAATATCGGGGTCGGGCCCTCGAATGCGAAAACCGCGACCGACCACATCGCCGTGCTGCGCCCGCATGCCTGGCTGATGGTTGGGCATTGTGCCGGGCTGCGCAATTCGCAAAGCTTGGGCGATTTCGTGCTGGCCCACGCCTATCTGCGCGAAGATCACGTTCTGGATGACGACCTGCCGGTCTGGGTGCCGATCCCGGCGCTGGCCGAGATCCAGATCGCCCTGCAAGAAGCGGTGGCCGAGGTCACTCAGCTGGAGGGTTACGAGCTGAAGCGGATCATGCGCACCGGCACCGTGGCCACCATCGACAACCGCAACTGGGAACTGCGCGATCAATCCGGCCCGGTGCATCGCCTCAGCCAGTCGCGGGCCGTGGCACTGGATATGGAAAGCGCCACGATCGCGGCCAACGGCTTCCGGTTTCGCGTGCCCTATGGCACTTTGCTCTGCGTGTCCGACAAACCGCTCCATGGCGAGCTGAAACTGCCCGGGATGGCGACCGAGTTTTACAAAACGCAAGTCGCCAGTCATCTGCTGATCGGCATTCGCGCGATGGAGAAATTGCGCGAGATGCCGCTGGAGCGGATTCACAGCCGCAAGTTGCGCAGTTTCGAGGAAACCGCCTTCCTTTGAGGCAAGCGGGATTCCGGCGGCAAACCGCTTTGCGCGGCGGAAAAAGGCTTGCCTTGACCAATAAAAGCGTGTGTTACAGGCGCACCAACCGTGTAACGCGGATCTAATTGACCCCGGGCGAGCGGGGCGTATGAGAGGAAAACATATGTCGAAACCGATGACCAAGACCCAGCTCGTGGCTGCTTTGGCCGAGACGATGGGCGCGGACAAGAAAACCGCTTCGGCCGCGCTGGACGCTATTGCTGAAGTCATCACCAAAGAAGTCGCTGCCGGCGGCGCCGTGACCCTGCCGGGCATCGGCAAAGTGTCGTGTAAAGCGCGCCCCGAGCGTCAGGTCCGGAACCCGGCCACCGGCGAGACCATGACCAAAGCCGCTGACAAGCAGGTCAAAGTGACCATCGCGAAAGCGCTGAAAGACAGCGTCAACGACTGATTTGCGCGCAGCCCCTTGCGGGGCGCCACGCATCGGATAGGGTCGCCCTTCGAGCAATCGGGGCGGCCTTTTTCTTTGGCCGGGAAAGGCTGACATGGATTTGCGCGCAATCGGAATGGGGCTGGCCTTTGCGCTGATGTGGTCCTCGGCGTTCACCTCGGCACGGATGATCGTGGCCGATGCGCCGCCGCTGGCCGCGCTGTCGCTGCGGTTTTTCGTATCCGGGCTGATCGGCGTCGGCATCGCGCTGGCGGCGGGCCAAAGCTGGCGGCTGAATCGCGCGCAATGGCGCGCCACGCTGATCTTTGGCCTGTGTCAGAACGCGCTGTATCTGGGGTTGAATTTCGTGGCGATGCAATGGGTTCAGGCCTCGGTCGCGTCGATCATCGCCTCGACGATGCCGCTGATGGTGGCGGGCTTGGGCTGGGCGGTGTTTCGTGACCGGGTGCGCCCGCTGGGGCTGGCCGGGTTGATCGCGGGCGTCGTGGGCGTGGCGATCATCATGGGCGCGCGGCTGCAAGGCGGGGTCGATCCGACCGGCATGGCCCTGTGTTTTGCGGGCGCCCTGGCGCTGAGCATCGCGACGCTCAGCGTGCGCGGTGCAGCCTCGGGCGGCAACGTGATGATGATCGTGGGGCTGCAGATGTTTGTCGGCGCCGCGATCCTGGCCGTCGCCTCGGCCCTGTGGGAGCCGTGGGTGGTGCATTGGTCGCCCCGGCTGATCGGCGCCTTCGCCTATACCACCCTGATCCCCGGCGTTCTGGCGACCTGGGTCTGGTTCCGGCTGGTGGCGCGGATCGGCGCGATCAAGGCCGCGACGTTCCACTTCCTGAACCCGTTCTTTGGCGTGGCCATCGCCGCCCTCGTGCTGGGGGAACGGCTGGGGATGATGGATCTTGTGGGCGTGGCGATTATCGCGATCGGCATTCTGGCGGTTCAGCTGTCGAAACAGGCCTAATCGCGAAAGGCCGCCGCGAAAGGTTCGGGCAGGTCGAACTCGGCCAGAGCCCGGGCGCGCGCGTCGGGCGACATCTTGCGTGCGGTCTTTTGCACGATCTTCAGCAGCGCGTCGGGCGATTGCTTGGGGGCAAACGGTGCGAAATAGTGCCGCAGGAAGACGAAACAGATCACGTCTTCCAACGCCTGCACCTCGGCGTCGCGTTTGATCCCCTCTTTGCGCAGCAACTGCCCCACGCGGGCAATGGCGTCGGGGGCATATCCCGCATCAGCCATGATCTGGCCCACGCGCTCGGCATGGCGGCGCGCCTGTTCACGACGCCAGTTCAGATAGCCCTCGCGACCCTCGGGAAATTCGGCCCGCGGCAGGCGCCAGCGTTCGATATGCTGGCCGCGCACGGCGATCTGCAACAGCTCGGACGCGTCGGGCATCACCCGCGCCAGCTCACTCGACATGCGTTGACCATAAAGCAACGCGGCAGGTTGGCTCGACTCGATGTTCGGGTCGGCGGAATTCGCGGTGTCGATGCCGCGCAGGGTGCGGGCGAGCGGGGTGGTCATGGCGATCTCGGGAGGTGATTTATGTTAAGGCAGCTTTGCACGATTTCGTGCCAAGGTCCAAGGGGCAAGGAGCGATGCATGGGCTGGATCGAATTCACGGTGGCTTTCGCCGTTTTCATGGGCAGTCATGCGGTGCCCTCGCGCCCCGGGCTGAAGGCCGCGCTGATCGCCCGGTTGGGCGCGCACGGCTATGCGGTCGGGTTCAGTCTGGTCTCGACCGCACTGCTGGTCTGGCTGATCGGGGCTGCGGGCCGCGCGCCCTATATAGAACTGTGGCCGCAGGCGAGCTGGATGCGTTGGGGCGTAAACATCGTGATGCCGCTGGTGGTTTTGCTGGCAAGCTTTGCTGTGGCCGCGCCCAATCCCTTTGCCTTCGAGGGGCGGGCGGCAGGGTTCGACCCCGACCACCCGGGCATCGCCGGGGTGGTGCGCCAGCCGCTGTTATGGGCGCTGGGGCTGTGGGGGGGCGCGCATCTGCTGGCCAATGGCGATCTGGCGCATGTCATCCTGTTTGGCGCCTTCGCCATTTTCGCCTTTGTCGGCCAGCGCGCGATGGAGGCCCGCACCCGTCACAACTGGGGTGGGGCCGCGTTTGACCGTCTGGCCGCACGCACCTCGGACTGGCCATTTCAGGCGCTGATCGCCGGACGTTGGCGCCCGCAGGCCGGTCCATCCCTGCCCCGGCTGGCGCTGGCGGTGGGGATCTGGGCCGCGCTGGTGTATCTGCACGGCCCAGTGATCGGCGTCTCGCCGCGACCTTAGCGCAGCGCCTCCAGCAGCACGAGCGTGGCATAGCCATCAGGCGCATGACCGTTGGCGCGCTGCCAGGCTTCGATTGCGGTGATCGTATTGGGGCCGATCTTGCCGTCGGTGCCCTGCGTATCAAACCCTTTGGCGGTCAGCCGTTCCTGCAATTCCTGCCGTTCGGCCGCCGTCAGCGCGCGCCCTGTGCGCGGCCAAGGCGCCTGAAACGCGGGGCGCCCACGCAGCCGGTCCGACAGATGCCCGACCCCGATGACATAGGCATCAGCGTTGTTATACCGCGAAATCGCGGTGAAGTTGCCAAAGATCATCAACGCCGGCCCCTGCGCGCCCGCTGGCAGCAGAATCGAGGCCGCGCCGTAATTCGGCACCTTGCCCCCCGAGGCCGCACGCACGCCCAGGCCAGCCCAGTCGTCAGGCGATTTCTTGACCTTCTTGCCTGCCAGCCCATAGTTGAACCCCGACGGCAACGTGACCTCGACGCCCCAGGGCTGGCCCTTGGACCAGCCCGAACGCGCCAGATAAGCCGCGGTCGAAGCCAGCGCATCGGCCGGGTTGTCCGACCAGATGTCGCGCTTGCCATCGCCGGTGAAATCAACCGCATAGGCCAGATACGAAGTCGGGATGAACTGCGTGTGCCCCATCGCGCCCGCCCAGGATCCGGTCATATGGCCTGCGTCGGTATCGCCTGCCTGAATGATCTTGAGCGCGGCGATCAGCTGTTGCTGGAAGAAGCTGCCGCGCCGCCCGTCATAGGCCAGCGTCGCCAGCGCGGGCACGATCAGCGTGGTGCCGCGATGCTTGCCGAAGTTCGATTCCATCCCCCAGACGGCGACGACGACCTCTTTCTCGACACCATATTTCGCCTCGATCGCGCGCAGCACGGCGGCATGTTCGCGCAGCGCCGCCTGACCGTTTTCGATCCGGGTGTCAGACACCGCACTGTCCAGATATTCCCAGATCGTCTTGGTGAATTCCGCCTGATGGCGGTCGCGTTCGATCACCTTGGGATTGTAGCGGATGTTGCGAGTCGCCCGGTTCCAGGTAGTTTCGGAAATACCATTGGCCAGCGCGCGGGGCTTGAAATCAACCAGCCACGCCTCGAAACCGCGCTGCACCTCGGGGGCAACGGCGGGGATTTCGTCAATCATCTGTGCACCTTTGGACATCGGCCGGGGCGACGTTTCCAGCGGTCCCGCACAGGCCGCCAGCCCCGAAAATGCAAGAAACGAAAGAGAGGTGAGTTTAACTGCGCTTTTCATAATCTGCCCGACTGTTCATTGTTTCGAAACAGTCTAGCAGGCCGGGCCCGGGGCGCAAATCACCTTTCCGCCGCAGTTCAGGCGCGCCCCTTGTCATCGCCGAAATAGGGCGTCATCTGCGCCACGATGACTGAATTTTCAGCCAGGGCCCGCGCCATCAATTCGCGTTCTTCTTCGTCGATATCATGGCCCTGGGCCTCGCGCTCTTCGACCGTGCCGTAGCCGGTGACATCCAGCGGCGCCAGATCGGCCTGTTTCAGGATCAGCACGGTTTCGCGCACCGCCTCGGCCTCGTCCACGCCACTGGCATAGCACAAAAGCCCCGCGCCTGTGGCCTTCTTGGGCAGGCCGTCCCCCTCTTTGCGGCCCACTTCGATCAGCAGGGTATAGACTTGCTGCGGGCGTTTTTCCTTGGCAGGTTTTTCGGCGGGGGTATCGGGCGTGTCGGTCATTCTGGCCTCCGGGCTTTTACCGGGGGTCGCCTGCATCGGCGATTGTGTCAAGGCCGGATCGGTGCGAGTTTGGCGCCGTTCAATTGCCCCACGAGGATTTCCATGCGATTTTTGCCCGCCCTTGCCGCCACGCTGCTGCTTTCGGCCTGTATCGACGCCGATGTGACGATGGATTTCTCGGACGGCGAGACCATGCAAGGCGGGGTCGAAATGTCGCTCGACCGCAAGCTGTTCGACATGATGGGCAAAAGCCCCGCGGCGGCCTGCCCCGGCGGGGAAGGTGTGCTGACGAGCAGTGATTTCACCTGCAGCACCCATGACGCGGTGCCGATCGCCAAACTGCTGGAAGAGGGCGCCCCCAAGACAGGGCAGAACGATTTCGACCCCTCAAGTGCCGCGACCTTCGAGCGCGTCGATGACAACACGATCCGTGTCAGCTTTGACTTTGCCGAGATGGCCCGAAAGGGGCGCAAATCGGATCAGCAGGATCTGGGCGGCATGGAAGACATGATCCGCGCCGCGATGGCCGGGCATTCCTTCGGCTTCCACATCAAGGGCTACAAGATCCTCTCGACCACCGGCACCCTGTCCGAAGACAGCACCGAGGCCAGTCTGGTGATCCCGGTCAGCGCGTTTCTGGACGAAAACCCCGATCTGGGCCCGCCCTTCGTGACCGAGGTGCAGCTGAAACGGCACTGCACTTTCTTCATCTTCTGCGACTGATGGACAAAGGCCCGCCAGATCGGCGGGCCTTTGTCGTGCGTGGTGCGAATGACCAAGATTTGCGGCGCAATGACCGTTTGGAGCGCAATTTGACCTTGGTTCTACACACGGACACGGATGACCGCTAAGTTTGCATTTGACTGGCGGCTTGGTGGCTGCATGTCGAGAGGAGGGTGAATGGACAATCTGGCGACTGGACAGTGCCTGTGTGGCGCCGTGAAATTCCGCATATCGGGTGAGTTCGAGAGTTTCTTCCTGTGTCACTGCGCGCGGTGCCGGAAGGATAGCGGCTCGGCCCATTCGGCAAACCTGTTTTCGTCCTCGGCAAAGGTGACCTGGGTGTCAGGTGAAGAAAAGATCAAGACATTCCAGCTTGCCGGGTCACAACACATGAAGTGCTTTTGCACGGACTGCGGTTCCGCGCTGCCATTTTCTCACGCGAACGATGGTGTGCTTGTCGTGCCGGCAGGGTCACTTGACAGCCCTGTCGCCCTACGGCCCACCGCGCATATTTGCGTTTCCAGTCGTGCGAATTGGGACAACGATCTCGCCTCCCTCGAAAGGATCGACGGACTTCCCAGTTGAACGGCCGATCTGGTGGCGCATCTTTGCGCGCAACCAGACGATAAAGAAGCAACCGACCGCGTCGTCCGCATGGCTGACACTCATTGCAAAAAGCTCCCGAAGACATCTTCGGGAGCTTTTGCGACATGAGATCGTCTCTCAGGCACTGCAGATCCAACCCGCATCCCTCACGGCCAAGGGATGGACCGGATCGGCGGGCCTTGTGTTGCCGGGCGCGATCAGTCGCGCAGCAGCTCGTTGATGCCGGTTTTCGAACGGGTCTGCGCATCGACACGTTTCACGATCACCGCGCAATACAGGTTCACGCCGTTTTTCGACGGCATCGAGCCCGCGACCACCACCGAATAGGGCGGCACTTCGCCATACATCACCTCGCCGGTTTCGCGATCGACGATCTTGGTCGATTTGCCAATGAACACGCCCATGCCCAGCACCGAACCTTCGCGGATGATGCAGCCCTCGACCACTTCAGACCGCGCACCGATGAAGCAGTTGTCCTCGATGATCGTGGGGCCCGCCTGCATCGGTTCCAGGACGCCGCCGATGCCGACGCCGCCCGACAGGTGCACATGCTTGCCGATCTGTGCGCAGCTGCCCACCGTGGCCCAGGTGTCCACCATCGTGCCCTCGCCGACATAGGCGCCAAGGTTCACAAAGCTCGGCATCAGCACAACGCCCGGCGCGATATAGGCAGACCGGCGCACGACACAGTTGGGCACCGCGCGGAAGCCCGCGTCGCGCCAGTCGTCCGAGCTCCAGCCGCGGAACTTGCTGTCCACCTTGTCCCACCAGGCAGAGCCCTGCGGGCCGCCCGATTGCAGTTCCATATCCTTCAGACGAAAGCCCAGCAGAACGGCCTTTTTCGCCCACTGGTTCACCAGCCATTGCCCGTCATCTTGCCGTTCGGCCACGCGCAAACTGCCGCTGTCCAACGCGTCCAGCGTGGCCTCGATGGCGTCGCGGGACTCGCCCTTGGTCGAAGGCGTAATCGTGTCCCGGGTTTCCCAAGCGGCTTCGATGGCGGCTTCAAGCGCAGATCTCGGCATGGATGTGCTCCCATTTCATGCGGTTTCAGGTGGCTTTTACGGGGTTTGGGGATTAGTTGAAAGGCATAACAGGCATGACGAGCAGGACGACCATGACCGACGAGACCCGCAGCCACACGTTCCGCGATTCTATCGAGGACGCGCGCGCCGCCAAGCGCATTCCTGACACCCCCCAGACGCGGGCCCCTGCCTATCGGCTGGCCTTCATCGACGACGATTTCATGATGCGCGCCGATCTGCGCCCGGTGCGGTTGCAGCTGGAACTGCTGAAACCGCAGTTGATTCTGGATGAACGCGGAATCGAAAGCACGATCGTGATGTTCGGTGGCGCACGGATCCCCCGCCCCGAGCATAAGGAAACCGCCAAGACCGCCTATCTGGCCGAGCTGTCGCATTACTACGAAGAGGCGCGGCAATTCGCCTATTCGATGACCGAGCGCAGCCTGGAACGCTATGGTCGCGAAATGGTGGTCTGCACCGGCGGCGGCCCCGGCGTGATGGAAGCGGGCAACCGTGGCGCACACGAAGCGGGCGGGCAGTCGATCGGGTTGAACATCGTGCTGCCGCATGAACAGGCGCCGAACCACTATGTGACGCCGGACCTGAGCTTCAACTTCCACTATTTCGCGATCCGCAAGATGCATTTCCTGATGCGCGCCAAGGCGGTTTGCGTGTTCCCCGGCGGCTTTGGCACGCTGGATGAAATGTTCGAGGCGCTGACCCTGATCCAGACCCGGCGGATGCGGAAAATCCCCTTCATCCTGTTTGGCAAGGCGTTCTGGCAAAAGGTCGTGAACTGGGATTTGCTGGCCGAAGCGGGCACAATCTCGCCCGAGGATCTAGGGCTGATCAGTTTCGTCGAGACCGCCGCCGAGGCCTGCGCGGTCATCGACGGCTGGGATTACGGCTGCGACGGCTAAGGGGGGCGGGCATGCGCGGGATCGAGCAATGGCTGGCCGGGCTGGGCGCGCGGGGTATCCACACGCTGCTGTTGGTGGTGTCGCTGCTGCTGTTTTTGCCGGGATTTGCCAGTCTGCCGGTGCTGGACCGCGACGAGGCGCGCTTTGCCCAGGCCAGTCGGCAGATGCTGGCCTCGGGCGATTTCATCGACATCCGGTTTCAGGACGAGCCGCGCTATAAAAAACCCGTTGGCATTTACTGGCTTCAATCAGCGGCGGTCGCCCTGACCGGCCCCGAAGCCGCGCCGATCTGGAAATATCGCCAGCCCTCGCTGTTGGCCGCCGTCGTCTCGGTGCTGCTGACGGCGCGGATTGCGATGGTCTTTGGCACCGCGCGTGCCGGGCTGATCGCCGGGTTGATGATGGCGGGGGTGTTCAGTCTGGGCATGGAGGCGCGGCTGGCCAAGACCGATGCCGTGCTGCTGCTGAGTATTCTGGCCGCCCAAGCCGTGTTGGCGCAACTGTGGCAGGCGGCGCGGGCGCAGGATTTCACCCGCCCAAGGTTGCCGTTGGGGGCGGTTCTGATGTTCTGGGCCGCAATCAGTGCCGGGCTGCTGATCAAGGGGCCGGTCGGGCCAATGGTCAGCGGGCTGGCGGTGGTGGCCCTGGCGCTGATCGCGCGGCGGCTGCGCTGGCTGATGGCACTGCGCCCCGGGCTGGGGCTGGCGTTGACGGCGGTGCTGGTGCTGCCGTGGTATATCGCGATTTCGGTGCAATCGCAGGGCGCATTTTGGGCGGCGTCGCTGGGCCATGACATGATCGGCAAACTGGCGGGCGCGCAAGAAAGCCATGGCGCCCCGCCCGGCACCTATCTGGTGCTGCTGTGGCTGACGTTCTTTCCGGCCTCTGTCGGGCTGGCGCTGGCGCTGCGCCCGTTGTGGCGACAACGCAGGTCCGCCGCGATGCTGTTTGTGCTGGCCTGGGTCGTGCCCGGCTGGCTGGTGTTCGAACTGACGCCGACCAAGCTGACGCATTATGTGCTGCCGTTTTATCCGGCGCTGGCAGTGGCGGTGGCGCTGGTCTGGGATGATCTGATCGCCGCGCCGCGCCGCCTTTGGCACTGGTTGGTGCTGGGCGCCCTGGCGCTGCTGGCCGCCACTGTTCTGGGCGCAATCGGCGCCTATGCCACGCGGCTGGCGCCGGATTTCACCGCACCGCTGGGCCCACTGGTTCTGGCTCTGCTGGTCTTGGCCGTCGGCATCGCACTGACCGCCCGGGCCATGGCGGGCCACCTGCCGCTGCTGGCGGCAACGGGGTTGGCGGTGATGGGGTTTGGCTTCAGCACCGGCGCCGTTCTGGCCGTGTCCCGCGTGCCCGCGATCTGGCCCGCACCACGGATCGTGGCGGCCGCGATGGATGCCACCTGCCCCGCCCCCACGATCTATGCGCAGGGGTATTTCGAGCCCTCGCTGGTGTTTCTGTCACCGGGGCCGGTGCGCCCGATCACAGCGGCAGAGGCCGCAGCGCATCTGCCCGAGCCCTGCGCGCGCATCCTGCTGCCCGCGGCAGATAAGACACTGGCATCTGTCGGCCGTGAAATTGCCCGGATCGAAGGCTTGAACCTCGGCTCTGGAAAACCGGTCGATCTGCGGCTGTGGAAGGCGCGTTAAGCGCCGCCCAGACCCGTTTTCTCGCGCCGCGCGCGTTCGGTCGCGGATTTCAACTGGCCACAGGCCGCCATGATATCCTCGCCGCGCGGGGTGCGGATCGGGCTGGCGTAGCCTGCTTTATAGATGATGTCGGCGAAGGCCTCGATCCGTTCCCAGTCGCTGCGCTGATAGGGGGCGCCGGGCCATTCGTTGAACGGGATCAGGTTGATCTTGGCCGGGATGCCACGGATCAGCCGGACCAGACGCTTGGCGTCTTCGTCACTGTCGTTCACATCCTTCAGCATCACATATTCAAACGTGATCCGTTCGGAATTCGACAGCCGTGGATAATCGCGCAGCGTGTTCAGCAGCGTCTCGATGTTCCATTTCTTGTTGATCGGCACCAGACGGTCGCGCACCGCATCGGTGGTCGCATGGAAGGAAATCGCCAGCAGACAGCCGATTTCCTCGGCGGTCTTGGCAATTTCCGGCACCACGCCACTGGTCGAGAGCGTGATCCGGCGGCGCGACAGGGTCAGGCCCTCGTTATCCATCACGACTTTCATCGCGTCACGCACGTTGTCAAAATTATACAACGGCTCGCCCATGCCCATCAGCACGACATTGCTGACCAGCCGCGTTTCGTCCTTGGGTGCGCCCTGCACCGGCCATTCGCCCAGATCGTCACGCGCCAGCATCACCTGGCCGACGATCTCGCCCGCCGTCAGGTTGCGCACCAGTTTCTGCGTGCCGGTGTGGCAGAACGAACAGGTCAGCGTGCAGCCAACCTGCGAGCTGATGCACAGCGTGCCACGGTTCTCTTCGGGGATATAAACCACCTCGACCTCGTGGCCGCCGGCGATCCGCACCAGATATTTGCGCGTGCCATCCGCCGAGACCTGCTTGGACACCAGTTCGGGCACGGCAATCTCGAACCGTTCGTCCAGAAAGACGCGGTAGTCCTTGGCCAGATTGGTCATCACGGCGAAATCGCGCACGCCCCAGTGATAGATCCACTGCCAGATCTGGCCCACACGCATCTTGGCCTGCTTTTCGGGCGTGCCCGCGGTGATCAGCGCATCGCGCATCTGCTCGCGCGTCAGACCGACAAGGTTGATCTTGCCACCCTCGGGCAGTTTGCGCGGGATGGTGTGCACGTCTTGCGTGATCGGGGCGGTGGGCTCGGTCATGGCAGGGTTCCGGTATACGAGAGGCGCTTCATATAGGGGATTCGCGCGCCAACGGGTAGTGCAAATGCAAAAGCCCCGGCAAAGCCGGGGCCTGCGCGCGCGGCAGCGCGATTATTTACAGCGCTTGGCCGCCTCGTCCATCGCGGCGGTAAAGCCGATGAGCGAGAATTTATCCTTGGTATAGGTGCCCCGGCCCGAATGGCCCCCGACCGTCACATCGGCACCCGCTTTGAGCGCGGCGATGATCTTGGCGTCTTCCTCGGGCGAACCGGCCCAGGCCCCTTCGCCATCGGTGAACAGCGTGAATTTCGCGCCATTGTTGACCACCAGATCGACGGTCGAACCCGACGCGAACGGATAGCCGCCCATGAACGACACTTCGCCCGGCTTGCCCGGACGGAAGGTCACGAACAGCAAGATGTCACCCCGACGCACCTGAACCGGCTTGCCGTCCTTGGTGTTCACGGTTTCCTTGGGTTGCGACACGCCCCAGCATTCTTTCGGGCTCTCCTCGACGAAGACGCTCCAATCGGTGCTGGCCGCGACGCGGTTGGTGGTTTGCTGTGCCAGCGCAGCCCCGGTCAGGAAAACCGACGCGGCCAGGATCGCAACGCCCCGCAGAACAAGATTCGTCATGGTTACAGCCTCCAGCTGCCTGATGCCTCTGCCCCGCCTCGTGGGCTTATGCCCTTTTTTACAATGGCGGATGTGATTTCAACTCGATATCCAACTGATAACGCAAAAGTGCCGCTGGGGGAAAGCCCCACAGGCGGGATTTCGCGCATCAGACATAAGGAGAGACCCATGGCAGCGGTTCCGATGATCGAATTGTGGCGCGGCGGCATGCTGGAATCGGTGCATTCCGGCCATGCGGTGGTGTTTGGCCCCGGCGGGGTGGAGATGGCCTGGGGAGATCCCGATGTGGTGATCTTCCCGCGTTCGTCCTGCAAGATGCTGCAGGCGCTGCCACTGATCGAAAGCGGGGCCGCCGATGCGGCAGGGCTGACCGAACGGCAACTGGCCCTGTCCTGCGCCAGCCATTCGGGGGCCGCCCTGCACACGCTGGCGGTCGAAAGCTGGCTGGCCGCCCTTGGGATGGCCGAACCCGATCTGCGTTGCGGCAGCCACATGCCGCAAGACCGCGACGAAAACAAACGACTGACCTGTTCGGACACGTCGCCTTGCCAGTTGCACAACAATTGCTCGGGCAAGCATGCCGGGTTTCTGACGCTGAACCGGCATTTGGGCGGCGGCACGGAATATGTCGAACTGGACCATCCGGTGCAACGCGCGGTCAAGGCGGCCTTTGAAGAGGTCACGCAGGAAACCTCGGCGGGTTATGGCATCGACGGCTGTTCGGCGCCGAATTTCGCCTGCACCGTCACCGGGCTGGCCCGGGCGATGCAATTCTTCGCCGCGGCCAACCCCGAGGGCGGCACCCGAGAGGCGGCGGCCGCACGGCTGGCCCGCGCAATGGCGACCTTCCCGGAAATGGTGGCGGGCGAAGGCCGCGCCTGCACCAACCTGATGCGTGCAATGGGCGGCAAAGTGGCAGTGAAGACCGGCGCCGAGGCGGTGTTCGTGGCGATCCTGCCCGAGCAAAAACGCGGCATCGCGTTGAAAATCCTTGATGGCGGCACCCGCGCCTCCGAGGCCGCGATCACCGCATTGCTGATCAAGCTTGGCGCGCTCGACCCTGCCCACCCGGTGGTCGAAAGCCTGATCCCCACGGTCCAGAAAAACTGGCGCGGCTTTGTCACCGGCGATATGCGCCTGGCGCCCGGCTTCGCCTGAGCGTTTCAACAAGGCGAAAATATCTCTGCCGGGGGCTGACCCAGCCCGCGACGCCTCCGGCGGGAGTATTTGGACCAAGCAGAAGCCTAGAGCATCTGCCAGATCAGCCGCAACGCCAGCAAGGTCGAGGTGGTCACCAACAGCGGCTTGATCACCTTTGCCCCCACCCGTATCGCCAGTTTCGATCCGATCCGCGCGCCCGCAATTTGCGCCAGCCCCATCGCCAGCCCCAGCTTCCACCACGGCGCGCCGATCGCGGCAAAGGCGATCAGCCCGCCCAGGTTCGAGGCGAAATTCAGCAGCTTTGTATGCGCCGTGGCCTTCAGCACACCATAGCCCGCCAGCATCACAAAGCCGATCATGTAGAACGCCCCCGCCCCCGGCCCGATCAACCCGTCGTAAAACCCGATCAGCGGAACGACGAAGGCGGTGAAGGCGGCAGGCTTGATCCGTTCGACCCGATCCGTGTCATCAAGCCCCTTCTTGAAGGCAAAAAACGCCGCAATCGCGATCAGCACGACGGGCAGGCCCAGCCGCAGCCCCTCGGTCGGCAGGGTTGACACCAAAAGCGCCCCCACCAGCCCCGCCAGAAACGCCAGCGCGGCCGCCCCGATCTGGGGCCGCAGTTTGACATGACCCGAGGCCGCATAAGACAGTGCCGCCGTGGCCGCGCCAAACACGCCCTGCACCTTGTTGGTAGACAGCGCCTGCAAGGGCGAGGCCCCGGCCAGCAACAGCACCGGCAGGGTGATCAAACCACCGCCACCTGCGATACTGTCCACGAACCCCGCCGCGAAAGCCGCGCCGATCAGCATCAGCGCAAGGTCGAAAGAAACTTCAAACATCGCCACCCCGGGGTTCAGATCGCCCTTCATCCCCTGCGCCCTGCACGAAGTAAAGGGGCGCTTGTGAGCCCCGGGGCCGCCAGATACGCTGTGCCCGAACCAGCCGAGGACCGTGATGCGTTATCCCCATCTTGTCAGCTTCACTGCCCCGGCGCGGGCACAGGCCGAACTGTGGCGCACGGCGCTGGGGGTTTTGGGAATCGCCGCGCTATACTTCGCCGCTTTGTTTTTGGTGCTTAATCTGCTGGCTGCCGTTCTGGGGGATCTGCGCTTCGCCCAGGTGATCCGCGGGATGCTTGGCGGATCGACTCCGCAAGGCCTTGCGCTGATGCTGGCCAGCTTTGTGCCGATGGCTGCGGCTGCAGCATTCGTCACCCGCGCGCTGCATGGGCGCGATTGGCGCAGCCTTCTGGGCCGGGGCGCCGCGATGAATTTCCTGCGCGTCGCCGTGCCGCTGACCGGACTGTCGCTGGCTCTGATGCCGCTTGATCTGCTTGACCCTAATGTCGGGCGGGCCACACCGCTGGCCACGGTTCTGGGCTGGATGCCCTTGGCGCTGCCACTGCTGGCCCTGCAGGTCGGCGCCGAGGAATTGGTGTTTCGCGGCTATCTGCTGCAACAACTGGGCGCGCGGTCGCGTAGCCCGCTGGTTTGGATGGTGCTGCCCTCGGCGCTGTTCGGCATGCTGCATTATGCCCCCGCCGACTTCGGCCCGAATGCGATCTGGCCCGTGCTCTGGGCCTTTACCTTTGGCTGCATGGCCGCCGACCTGACCGCACGCACCGGCAATCTGGGCGCAGCGCTGGGGTTGCATTTCGCCACCAATTTCGCAGGGATGTTTCTGGTCGGGCTTTATGGCAACCTCGACGGGCTGTCGCTGTATACGCTTGTCATCAACACGCGCGATACCGGGGCACTTGGCCCTTATCTGGCGCAGGATTTTCTGGCGATGGCGGTCTCGTGGCTCTTGGCGCGACTGATGCTGCGGGTCTGATTGCAATTCCCGCGCATGCGGCTTATCTGAGGCGGACGTGACGGAAGGCGCATTGCAAGGGGCAACAGACCGATGAACTGGATCTCGAACTACGTCCGACCCAAGATCAACTCGTTGTTTTCGCGCCGCGAGGTGCCCGAGAACCTGTGGACCAAGTGCCCCGAATGCGGGACGATGCTGTTTCACCGCGAGTTGGCCGACAACCTGAATGTCTGCACCAACTGCAATCACCACATGGCAATCACGCCGCGTGCGCGTTTCACCGCGCTGTTCGATGGCGGCATCTTCTCCGAGGTGAAGGTGCCCGAACCGATCGCCGATCCGCTGCAGTTCCGCGACCAGAAGAAATACCCCGACCGGATGAAGGCCGCGCAGAAATCCACCGGCGAGAAAGAGGCGATGCTGGTCGCCGAAGGCGAGATCGGTCGCACCCCGATCGTTGCCGCAGCCCAGGATTTTTCGTTCATGGGCGGCTCGATGGGGATGTATGTGGGCAATGCGATCATCGCCGCCGCCGAACGCGCGGTGAAGCTCAAGCGCCCGCTGGTGCTGTTTTCCGCCGCCGGTGGCGCACGGATGCAAGAAGGCATCCTGTCGCTGATGCAAATGCCGCGCACGACCGTTGCGGTGCAAATGCTGCGCGAAGCCAAGCTGCCCTATATCGTCGTGCTGTCCCATCCCACGACCGGCGGCGTCACCGCGTCTTATGCGATGCTGGGCGATGTGCAGATAGCCGAACCCAACGCCCTGATCTGCTTTGCCGGCCCGCGCGTGATCGAACAAACGATCCGCGAAAAGCTGCCCGAAGGCTTCCAGCGCGCCGAATATCTGCTCGATCATGGCATGCTCGACCGGGTCACGCATCGCGTAAAAATGCGCGAAGAGCTGATCACCATCCTGCGCATG
>JAQTYE010000051.1:0-10409 GCA_028749255.1 Paracoccaceae bacterium
ATGTCGGCAAACCGATCATCCCACCCGCTGAGCCGTGGGTCCAGCGTGGCCTGCGGTTGAATGGCAATCACCGTGGCGCCGGGCGCGGTGACGGAAAACGCCGCTGCCGCATAGCCCGCAGGTCCGGTGCCGTAAAAAATCACGCGGTCGAAATCTTCGAAAAACGCTTCGTCCACCAGCCGGTCGAAATAGGCGTAAACCGCCGGATCGCGGAACCAGGTGTCATGGTCACAGATCAGGGTCAGGCTTGACCAGCCGCCCGCCTGCGCAACGCTGTAGCCCAGCGGCATCTGATCGTCAGAGCGTGCCCGAATGCCGCCGCGCGCCTCGAAGCTGACCAGCAGGACCGGGCCCTCATCCGCAAAGAACGCCCCATGCGACCAGCCCAGACGTTCGTAATAGCCCGTCTCGTCGCCCAGTGCCTCGAGCTGTCGTTGCCATTCGCTGTCACTCAACTCGCGCATGTCTTTATGAATTTCCTCAATGACAGTCATGGCCGCCTCCTTCGCTGTGGTGCTGAGGCTCCGCTTTATTGGTTAATCTATCATTATCGGACTGCGGCATAAATGAGGGGATATGTAGAAAATACAGTGTATTGTCCGGCTTTTGGCGGCAATGCGCGGGCGTGCGTCAGTTTGTTTCCGCCGGCGCTGCAATCATCTGTGCCTGCCGGCCCAACTCTGTCATTCGCCGCGCCGCCGCAGGCGACAGCGGCCGCGACGCGGGGGTCAGCATCAGCCGGCCAAACAGCGCGCGATAATCTTCGATCAGCATCAGCCCGGCAATTCGGTCATGGCGCCAGCGCACCGCCGCGGCATGCAGCGCGGCCAGCCGCGCGTCGGCCATCAACTCCGCGCGCAAAGCCGCTGCACGCGGGGCATGGCGCGCAATGCTGTGATCCTCTTGCGTGTCGAAATTCCGTTCGACCCAATATGACAGATCAAAGGCGCCGGTCTCGCGGTTGGCGCGGCCGCGGTCGCATTTCAGGACATAGCTTTGCATCGCGCCCAAGGCGTAATGGTTCAGTTGCACCAGACCATAGCTGTCCTGCCCCAGCAGGGAGATGATCCGCTGACGGTGGAACAGATCGGGCAGCCGCCGCCCCGATCCGTCAAACCAGCGCTGCGCCGCCATGCGTGCCGGGTCGGGCTGGCGCGGGCGATGCACGCCCAGCTTGCTGTAGCTGCCATCATTGCGAAACAGCGTTTTGAACAGATAGGCGCGCCAGGGCCACAGCATCGTGGCGGGCGCCGCCCGGGTGAATTGCGCCGTGACGGGCACATCGGCGTAATCGACCACGCCCGCATTGCCAAACATCCGCCAGGTCAGCGGGATCGCCGTGGCCTCGGGCAGGGCGGCGCGCAGCGCATCGAGCGTGCCATCGCCCACATGGATATTCACGAATTCGTCGATGTCGGCAAACAGCACCCAGTCGGCCGCGGCCTTCAGCGGGTGGCGATCAGCGGCCTTCAGCGCGGCCCATTGCGGCCCTTGCGGCCAGGGCCCCGGATTGCGCAGATGGGTCAGCCAGCCCAGCTCGGCCAGCCGGTCCAGCATCGTGTCGGTGCCATCGTCGCAATCGTTGGAAAACACCAGAAAATCGGTAAACCCCACCGCGCGGTGATGGGCCAGCCATTCCAGCAGGAAGGCGGCTTCGTTCTTGACCGTCAGGATCAGCAGGCTGCGCATTGCCTAGCCTTGCCCGGTTTGCAGCGCATTTGCAAATGCCGCCCAGCCCGGATCTTCCAGCAACGCGGCAATCCGTGCGCGGTGCCAGTCCTGCGCCGCGCGTTCCAGCGCGGCCAGTTCCGCATCGGCACGCAGTCGGGCCAGCCAATCGCAGACCTGCGGGTCATACCGCCGGATCGCGCCATCTTCGGCCGCGTTCAGATCAAAGCGCGCCCAATACTCTGCCCCCATATCTTCGCCCACGTGGTTCACCCGGCCCCGATCTCGTTTGACCAGGAACGAATGCACCCCGCGCAGCGCGTAATGATTGACCTGGGCCGCGCTGTAATCGGTGCGCAAGATCAGCGGCCCGCGCCCGCGCCGCCACGCGCCGCCCCCCGCCATCGCATAGGACAGCGCGACCCCCTCGCGCGGATGCGGCAGGTGAATGCCGATGCGGGCAATGTCGGGCAGGCGGCGAAACAGGCATTTGATATAGGCCGCGCGTGGCACCGCTTCGCAGTGGGTGAAACGTTGCGTTACCGGCGCGGGGTCATAGCCCACATTCCCGCCCGCGCCAAACACCCGCCAGTTCACCCCGATCACATCGGCCCCGGGTGTGGCGTCAATCAGCGCACGAAAGCTGCCATCGCCCGCGTGGATCGTCAGGAACTCGTCAGCATCGCAAACAAACAGCCATTCGGCAGTGTTCACCTCGTCATACCAGCGCGATTGCCGCAGCGCGGTGCGCTGAATGCCGCCATGGCTCCAGTTTCGGGTTGCATGGCCCCGCGCCAGCCCCAGTGCCTCGAGCCGCGCAATCATCGCGGGCGTCGGGTCGGCGCAATCGTTATGCGCGATGAACAGATGATCGGCGCCGAGCGCCTTGTAATGCGCCACCCATTCCAACAGGAACGCGCCTTCGTTCTTCATCGTGGTGATAACGGTGATCTTGCCCGCGCTCATCGCCCGGGCCCGCCGTGGTTTGAGTATTTTTGCCAAGAAGAAGCGACAGGATTTCTTCTGGGATCAAATACTCCCGCCGGAGGCCTCCGCGGTTTGCGGCAGGTGCGGGGGCGGGCAGGGGCGCTCAATGCTCGGCCTCGCCCGCGTGCTCGACGGTAAAAAAATAATCCGGCGGCAGGTCGCGTGTGTGCAGATCGTCAGGGATCACCCCGGGGCCCGCGTTGAACACATTCGATCCGAAAACATGCAAGATGCGCGAATACCGCTCAAAACGGTCCGAGCACAACTCGCCATAGAATTTCTCGTAATTCTCGGTAGCGCGCAGTTCGGCGATTTTCGCGTGGTGGCAGGCGACCGAATGCGCATGCGCCGCAGCGATGTCCGGGTCGGCCATCAGCCGGTCGTATTCGGCCTGCAACCGCGGGATCATCCGCTGGATAGAGCGGTCCTCGACCGCGTTATGGTTCATGCGGAACCAGTAGTTCAGCCCCTGATCGCGATCGACATGGTTCACCCGACCGCGGTCGCGTTTGACCAGAAAGCTCTCGGCCGAGCGCACCGCGTAATGGTTCAGCTGCACCCAGTCATAGCCATAGGTTTCCAGCGTCGAACGCCAGCCGTTGCGAAACATCTCGCGTGGCATCGGCTTGCCCGATCCGTTGAGCCATTTCACCTGATTCCACAGATCCGGGACCAGCCCCTTGGGCCGATGCACACCGATCTTCTTGTAGATGTCGATATTGCGAAACAGCGTCTTGAAACCCCAGGCCTGATGCGGTTTGCGCACCACTTCCGGCGCGCAGGTCACGAATTGATCCAGCAGGAATTTGTCCGCATATTCATGCACATCGCAATTGCCAAACAGCCGCCAGGTCAGGCTGATCATGTTCGCCTCGCCCATCGCGGTATAAAGCGCGTTCAGGGTGCCGTCGCCGATCTTGATGTCGATGAATTCATCCACATCCATGCAAATCGCCCAGCCGCAATTCTGCACGATCGGTTCGGATTCGCTGGCTTGCAGCGCGGCGTGCTGCGGTTTCAATTCGCCGCCCGGTTTCCACGGGTTGATCCGATGTTGCAGCAGCCTCTTTGTCTGCAACATGTCCAGCATCGTATCGGTGCCGTCGGTGCAATCGTTGGTATAGACAAGGAAATCTTCCACCCCGATGGCGCGGTGATAGGCGATCCATTCCAGAATGAAGGGGCCTTCGTTTTTCATTGTGGTGACGATGCAGGTGCGCCCGGCGTCGCGCGCCCGTTTTGGCGCGGCTTTGGTTTTCGACACCGGCGGGCGGATCGGTTTATGGCCCCAGATTTCGGTCGCGACCTGCAGCAGTTGCGCATCCTCGACGAGCGAGGTTTTCGGCGCCAGTTCAGACGCCGCGCGCCCCGGCACCCGTAGCGCCATCGCGCGCCAGAACGGGATCGCGATGCCCGGGTCGGGTTTGGCATAGGCCACGCGGATATGGCGCCAGGTCGCATTGAGCCCGGCTTTTTCGGGGGCCACCCCCCAGCGCGCGATGCCACGGCGCGCGTCGAACTGGCGGCAGATGTGATCGGCCAGGCGTTCAGGCTGGCCCTCGCGCACGCGCCAGGGATAGATCCGTCGCCCCACCAGCAGCACAACACCCGATTTCGATGCAACGCAGGCGTCAAAAGCACCGGGGGAGGAGGAGCCTTCGGGGCGTGGCGCCAGAAAATCGGTCACATCCAGCGTCAGCACCGCGCGGGCCTGTGCCAGAAACCGCCATTTCGCGATCTCGAACACCAGCGGTTGACCCAGAGGCGCACGCCAGATGTCGGGGTCGGGCGGGGTCATGCGATCCTTGCCGGGCGCGTCGGGGGCCAGATAGGGGTGGCTTTCGGGGCCAAACCCGGGCTTGCCCAAGGCCACCGGGCTTTCCAAAATCGCCACAGTCATCGGCAATTCGCGCGCCGCCATCCCGGCCTGCAAGGCGGTGGCGAAATCGGCGTCACTGCCCGCGGGGCTGCCCGGCGGGCAGCGGTTCAGGATGACCGCCGCGTGCGCGTCGTGCAGATCATGGTGCCACGTCAGCCAGTCCAGCACCGTTTCGGCACTTTGCTCCAGCCGTTCGCCAAACAGGCAGTTCTTGCCCGCAAAGGCCGCCCAGTCGGGGGCGTCGGGGGTGACGGGGCGCAGATCGGGACGGGGGGCGGATGCGGCCTCTGCGGGGGGCGGTTCGGGTAAAACGGCCAACCGCAACGGGCCGGGGTGGTCTGCGGGGGCACGGGCGATCACCATCACGCCGCCCGCGACATCGCGCCGCTCCAGCACCTCGATCCCGTCGGGCTGATCTGCCAGCACCTGATCGGGCTTGCAGGGATTGGCCAGAAACAGCCGCAGCTCGGTCGCGTCCCCGGCCTGCCAGCCCACCGCATCAAGCCAAGCCGCAGCCCCCGTCGTGGCCTGCAACTGCCGCCGGATCACCAAAGCCTCACGCATCTGCCCGCACCCCTCACGCTTTTGTCCTGTCCTAGCACGATTGCCCCGGGGCGCAAATCAAGCCCCGCGCCACAACCCCGCTTTATCATTGGAAAATCAACGCATCTCGGGCAGGATGCCGCAAAACGAGTGAGGGCAGAGATGGCACGAGTGCGCGAGGTTGGGACGCTGTGGATTGGCGGGGCGCTAAGCTGGATGGAACAGCTATGCCTGAAAAGCTTTGTCGATGCGGGGCAGAAGATCACGCTCTTTTCCTATGAAGACATTCCCAATGTGCCCGATGGCGTGATCCGGCGCGACGGGCGCGAGGTTCTGGATACCGACGATTTCATCAAATACGAGAAAAAGGACAGTTTCGCGCTGTTTGCGGATTATTTCCGCATTCACATGATCGCGCAAAACCCCGGGTTGATCTGGGTTGATACCGATGTCTATTGCCACCGCCCGATGGACTATGACGGCGACTATGTGATGGGGTTCGAGCTGCCCAATTCGACCCGTGTGAACAATGCGGTTCTGGGCCTGCCAGCCGATAGTGCGATCGTGGCCGATCTGCTGGCGTTCATGCAAGACCGCTATGCGATCCCCAGTTTCATCAAGCCCAGGCTGCAAGACGACTATCGCGCCGCCGCCGCCGCAGGCGCGCCCGTGCATGTCAGCGCGCAGCCCTGGGGTGTCTGGGGGCCGATGATGATCACCCATTTCGTGGCCAAACACGGGCTGTTGGATCAGGTGCAACCAATGGATGCCTTCTATCCTGTGCCTTTCCCGGAACGCACCAGGATGATCCGCGATGCCGCCAAGGTTGAGGCGGCGCTGACCGAAAACACAACGGCGCTGCATCTGTGGGCGTCGAACAAGCGCGAGCTGGGGTTGCGCTTCAACGGCATCCCGCGCGACGGAAGTTTCTTTGACAAACTGTTGAAAAAACACGCTATCCGACCGGAGTTCGCGCCGATCAAGGGGCGTGCAAAGCTGGTCTTCGAGGCGCCCACGCCTGACGGTTCGGTGTTGGACAGGCTGGGCCTGTCGGCGGTGACAAGCGTCGCCGATCTGGGGGGCACCGCCCCCGGGCAGACGCTGGCGGCGCATGACAAATGGGATTGCGACATCACGATGATCGACCTTCTGCCGAATGGCAAATGGCCCGAGGCGCCGTCGGACTGGGTGGCGGGCTATCGCGCCTATCTGGGGGGCAAGGGTGTTGATCCGGCGCGGGTGCACTATGTCGGGCGTGCCGCCGAGCTGAAACCCGTGGATCTGTTGTTCAACGTCGCGGGGTTCGGCGATGTGAACAAGGTCAAGCACTTGCAGCCTGTTCTTGACGCAGGTCTGCATGCCGACAGCCGGATGGTTCTGGACATCCGCAAGGGCTCGGGCGCGTATCCGTTCCTCAAGGCGCAGGGCACGACCGAGACGCTGGCCGACTGGGCCGATGGCGGTGGGGGCAAGACCACGCGGGTGCTGTTCACCCCCAATCCGCCCGCGCCCGAAACCGATGCCGGCTGGGCCGAGATCGCGCGCGGGCTGGCGGGGCCAGACGGGTTTTATACCGATAACGGCAGCCATTCGTTCCTGTATATTCCACGCGGCAAGACGCTGGTCGTGACCTTCGACAACCTCGACATCGCGATGAACAAGCGCGACACCCGCCGCCCCTGGGGGTTCGAGTTCATCGAAAAGCAGGGCTGGTCGATGCTGGGGGTGATGGCTGGCGGCTGGACCTGGTATCGTGACCCGTGGGTCAGCGATGAATTCGACCGGCTGGCGACCGAGGGCTTCTTCCATCAGTTCGAGCGCGTGGTGTTTTATGGCGCCTCGATGGGGGGCTATGCGGCCTGCGCCTTTTGTGCGGCCCATCCCGGCGCCGATGTGGTGGTGATCTCTCCGCAATCGACGCTCGACAAGACGGTGGTGCCCTGGGAGACGCGCTATAAAACCGCGTGGGGGGCGGATTTTTCCGGCAAATACGGCGATGCGGCGCAGGCCTCGCGCACGGCGCGGCGGGTGTCGATTCTGTATGATCCCTATGAGCCCCTGGATGCGGGCCACGCCAACCGCTTCGAGGGCGAGAATGTGGTCAAGCTGCGCGCGCCCTTGATGGGGCATCGGCTCGGGTCGTCGCTGCATCAGATGGGCATTCTGTCGCCGATCATTCTGGGGGCGCTGGACGGCACGTTGACCGAAGCCGGGTTCTATCGCCGCCTGCGGGCGCGGCGCGATTTTCCGCGCTATCAGCGGGAACTGTTCAAGCGTGCGGTGGAACGTGGTCACACAGGTCTGGCGCGGCGGCTGGGGGCCTGGGCGCTGCGACGCGGCGACAATCGTGCGATCCGGCTTGGCATGGCCGATCTGTAACCGCGCGCCAGCCAAAATGTCGCAGCCGGGGCGGCAGGAAATTTGACCTAGGTCAAAGTTTGCACCCGCAGCGCTGGGTATCAGTTGGGCATCGGGTTTGCGATCTCCCTGAAGTGCGGCGCGAGCCGCCGAAAGCCCGATACCGAGGATCACCGGCATTCTCCCTTGCCTGATCCCCAAAATGCGCTGCGGGCCTCCCTCCCGCAGCGCTTTTATTTTGCCCCCCTTGTTTGTGTTGATCGACACCTGCCTGCCTGCGGCCCCGCGGGCCATGCCGCGCTGCGGCGAAGATTTTCTTTTGAAATCAAATACCAATGCAATAATGTGAATACCATGTTTTGAAAAAGGAGGGGCCTATGTCCGTATCTTGGAAGCTGGGCGGGCTGATGCTCGGCCTGGTGTTTTTCGCAGCGATGCTGCTGGTCAAGCCGATCGGGATGTCCACCGAATTCGTGGTGTTTGACGGGGTGATCTGGGACATGATCAATCCCGATATCGTGGTGGTGGGCGCGGATGGGCCGACCTCGTCCAACGCTTATCTGAACGGCGTGGCGAAATCGGTGGCCAACCCGCTGAACTATGGCGTGGTTTTCGTGCTGGCGACGATGCTGGGCGCGGGCGTGTCGGCGGCCCTGCGCGGTGCCTATGGCGGCGGGGGCGTGGTGCCGTCGCTGTGGGCGGCCAATTTCGGCGCCTCCAGTGTGAAGCGTTTCGCCGGGGCGTTCCTGGGCGGGTTCATCGTGCTGTATGGTGCGCGCCTCGCGGGGGGCTGCACCTCGGGGCATATGATGTCAGGGATGAGCCAGACTTCGGTTTCGGGTTTCATCTTCGCGGCGGGCGCCTTCCTGGTGGCGATCCCGACTGCGATGATTCTGTTCAAGCAGGAGGGCTGAGCGATGCAACTGTTCATTGCACTTGTGGTGGGCGCGGCCTTTGGCGCGGTGCTGGACCGCATCGGCGCGACCAATCCGTCGGTTCTGGGGCGGATGCTGGCGCTGCGTGCGCTGGGGCTGATGAAGGCGATCATTCTGGCGATCGGCGTGGCGCTGCTGCTGACCTTCGCGGGGCAGATGACGGGGATCGTCGATGTCGGGCATATGTCGGTGAAAACCGCCTATGTCGGCGTGTTTCTGGGCGGCATGCTGCTGGGCTTTGACTGGGCGCTGTCGGGCTATTGCCCGGGCACGGGGCTGTGTGCGCTGGCATCGGGGCGGCGCGATGCGCTGTTTTTCGTCGCGGGCGGCCTGCTGGGCGCCTTCGCCTATATCCAAAGCTATGACGCGGTAAAGGCCACCGGCCTGCTGGAACCGATCCTGGGTGGCAAGGTCACCATCGGCGCGGTGCCCGGCTCGAAATTCGGCGCACTGTTCCCGGGGTTGCCCGGCGATATCGTCGGCATCGTGCTGGGGCTGGTGTTCATCGCCGTGGCTTTCGTGCTGCCAGAGGGGCGCGCAGGCGACCGTGCGGCCACTGTCCCGGCCGAATAGGCCCGCAACACCGGAAGACGCGAAAGGGGGCCGCAGGGCCCCCTTTTTCAGATGATCCGCACCTGCGTGCCAATCGGGCAAAGATCGAACAGCTCGGCGATCATCTCATTGTAAAGGCCAATGCAGCCATCCGATGATTTGCGCCCGATCTTGCGGGTGTCATGCGTGCCGTGGATGATATAGGCGGGCCAGCCCAGATACATCGCATGCGTGCCCAAGGGGTTGTCGGGGCCGGGCGGCATGTAATGCAGCGCCGGATTGCGTTTGACCATCGACGCGGTGGGCGTCCAGTCCGGCCCCACCTTCTTGCGCACGATCTTGGTATAGCCGCGCTTCGTCAACTCTTCTGTCAGGGGCACCGAGGTCGGATAAAGCCGGTAATCCGCCCCGTCCTTGGCCCAGTAATGCAACGCCTTTGACCGCGTATCGGCGACCAGCGTCACCCGGTCCAGCGCGTCGAAATGATCGCGCCAGTCGATCTGGCGAAAAGCCGAGATGTTGGCGCGCTGCGGGGCGGCCACCAGTGCCGGGCGCTCGGCCATCGGCTGATCGGTGATCTCGACCTGTTGCGCGTGCAGCAGGCCGGGGGCGGTCAGCAATGCGGCACTGCCGCAGCACAGCGCCATGCGGCGGGTCAGGCGGCGGGTCATTGGGGGGGCTCCTGCTCTTGTTTTGCCTACCCCTCTCATGCCGGGGGGCATACAGGCAAATCACAGCCCCTCACGCCTGCGCGAGCACAACGCAAAAGGCCCCGCCACGAGGGCAGGGCCTTTGGTCTGTTCGGTATGACTGCCCGCTTATTTCGGGCCGATCATCATCACCATCTGGCGGCCTTCAAGCTTGGGCATCGCCTCGATCTTGCCTGCCTCGCCCACGTCATCCTTGACGCGGTTGAGCAGTTCCAGACCCAGCTGTTGGTGCGCCATCTCGCGGCCGCGGAAGCGCAGCGTGATCTTGACCTTGTCGCCTTCCTCCAGGAATTTCATCACCGAGCGCATCTTGACCTCGTAGTCATGCGTATCGGTGCCCGGGCGGAATTTGATTTCCTTGATCTCGATGATCTTCTGTTTCTTGCGCGCTTCGGCTTCGCGCTTTTGCTGTTCGTATTTGAACTTGCCGTAATCCATGATCTTGCAGACTGGCGGAACCGCCGTCGGCGAGATTTCGACCAGATCAAGCCCGGCCTCTTCGGCCATTTGCATGGCGCGGGCGGGGGTAACGACGCCCGCGTTTTCGCCATCCGCGCCGATCAGGCGGATTTCAGGCGCGCGGATGCGGTCATTGACGCGGGGTCCGGTGTCGCGCTGGGGCGGGGCGTTGTGCGGTCTGCGAGCTATGGCTGTGTTCCTTCTGTGGCCACGTGCGGAATGGCGCGCAAAATAGATCCGGGATCGGCAGCTTTCAACCTGAATCGCGTTTTGGCCCTGATTGAATGGGCAATCAGGCTGGAAAGGGGGAAAATCCGG
>JAQTYE010000051.1:10419-14126 GCA_028749255.1 Paracoccaceae bacterium
TTTCATTCGGGATGTGGGGGGCCATATACCAATCGGAAACGTTTTTTCCCGAATATGAGGGAGTGGAAAGATGAATAAAGTTCTTGGGTTGGTCGTTGTGATCGCCGCAATCGCCGCAGGCGCGTGGTATTTCACGCAAACCCCCGCCGGGAAGGATGTTGTCGCGGAGGTTGCCGAGAAGGCCGATGACGCCGTGACCACCACGGCCGAGACTGCAACCTCGGCGACCGACGCCGCGGCGCAAACCGCGACCGACGCTGCCGCCGACGCGACCGCTGCCGCCGCTGATGCCGCGGCTGCCGCAACCGATGCGGCTGGCGCTGCCGTTGATGCGGCGACCGAAGCCGCCACCGATGCGGCCACCACCGCTGCTGACGCGGCCACCAGCGCCGCCGCTGCCGCCACCGAAGCGGCCGGGGCTGCCACCGATGCCGCAGCTGCCGCTGTGACCGAAGCCACCGACACTGCTGCTGCAGTTGCGGCTGACGCAGCCACCACTGCCGCTGATGCGGCCGGTGCCGCGGCTGAGGCCGCAACCGACGCCGCTTCGGCAGCGGCCACGGCCGTCGAAGCCATGACCGGCGCGGGCGCTGACGGCGACATGATGGACGCGGCCAAAGCGCTGAGCGTTGAAAACTTCGATGCGGCCAAAGTGACCGAAATCATCGACGCGTCGGAGCTGAACGACATGGTCAAGACCACGCTGAAAGCGGCGGTCAGCAGCGCGCAAGAGAACCCCGAACTGGTGTCGGGTGTCGTCGATCAGGTCAAGGCCGCGCTGGGCCTCTGAGCTTATTGCCGCCCTGTATGGGATGAAAACCTGCCGCCCCCCGGTGCCTCCGGGGGGCGGTTTGCATTCAGGGGCGGCGCCCCTTGTGTCCCACAAACAAAACCGCGCCCGACGGGTGCGGGCGCGGGTCAGACGGTGCGCGATTAGACGGTCTCAGATGCCCTCGCCGACAAAGGCCTTTTCAACCACATATTCGCGCGGCTCGGAATTGGCGCCTTCGCGCAGGCCAAAGCCTTCAAGCACCGCCATCACGTCTTTGTTGAAGGCCAGCGATCCGCAAATCATCGCGCGGTCATGTTCGGCGTCCATCGGCGCGATCCCCAGATCAGCAAAAACCTTGCCCGAGCTGAGGTTGTCGGTGATCCGCCCGGTATGATGGAACGCTTCACGGGTGGCAGTGGGGTAGTATTTCAGTTTGCCTTCGACCATTTCACCGATCAGCGGATCGTTCACCAGATCCTCGACCAGCTTGCGGCCGTATTCCAGTTCTTCAACCGTGCGGCAGGTGTGCATCATCACGACTTCTTCAAATTTTTCATAGGTTTCCGGGTCGCGCATCAGCGATGCGAAGGGCGCGATTCCGGTGCCGGTGGCCAGAAACCACACGCGTTTTCCGGGCAGCAATGCGTCGATCACCAGCGTGCCCACGGGTTTCGGGCGCAAGATGATTTCGTCCCCCACCTCGATATGTTGTAGCTTCGAGGTCAGCGGCCCATCCGGCACCTTGATCGAGTAAAACTCCAACTCTTCGTCCCAAGAGGGCGAGGCGATCGAATAGGCGCGCAGCAGCGGCTTGCCGTTGTCCCCCATCAGCCCGATCATCACGAATTCCCCGGAGCGAAAGCGCAGCGTCTGCGGCCGCGTCACACGGAAAGAGAACAGCCGGTCGGTCCAGTGTTTGACCTGGGTCACGGTCTGGGCGTCGGGCAGGTGTTTGACGGGCGGAATTTTCGCGGGTTCGGTCACGTCGGTCTCATTTTTCTGGGGCCCGAAATCGGGGGCAGGGCAAATATACGCCGCAGATACCTGTAAAAGGTCAGGCTCTACCTTGATTTGGCTCAAGTCGGCATCCGGCCCTGTTCTAGGCCGGAATGGTTAAGGCGGGAATAGCAAACTCAGCCTTTCAGCCGGGCGCGGTAATCGCCTGTGGCCCAATCGGCGCGCGCGGCCCATTGCGCGGCGGGCTGGCGGGCGGCCAGATCGGCGCTGATCTCGACCTCATCAAAACCCGAGCGCCGCGCCATCGCGTATTGATCGGCGATCACATGACCCGCCGCGCGCAGCCGCCCGGTGAACCCCAGATCCCGCAGTCTGCGCGCCAGGGTGAAACCGCGCCCGTCGCTGAACGCCGGGAAGGCAATGCGCACCAATCCCGCGCCATGGCTCAGCTGTGCCAACTGCTCGGGCGCGGTGTCGGGGGTCAGATCGACCACCGTTCCAGTGAAATCCTCGGCGTGGAAACCGTCGTCGCGCACGATCACGCTCATGCCACTTTCTCCGTGTTTTCGGTGTCTTGCGGGACGGTTTGGCCCCGCACGGCCTGGCCGCCGATGAAATGGATGCCGCATTCGGTTTTGGCCGAATTGCGCCAGCGGCCCGCGCGCGGGTCTTCGCCGGGTTTCACCGGGCTGGTGCAGGGTGCGCAGCCGATCGAGGGGTAGCCGCGCGCCACCAGCGGATGCCGGGGCAGTCGGTTCTGAACGATATATTCCTCCAGATCCTCGCGACCCCAATGTGCCAGCGGGGTGATTTTCATACGCTTTTCCGTTTCGACCTCGAAGAAGTCGATGGTCTGGCGGGTCGATCCCTGATAGCGCTTGCGCCCGGTAATCCAGGCGTCAAATCCGCTGAGCGCCTGTTCCAGCGGCACCGTCTTGCGCAGCGCGCAGCAGGCATCGGTGTTGAACTGGTGCAGCGTGCCGTCGGGATCATCAAGCTTCAGCGCCGCGTCCGTGGCGGTAATCACCCGCACATCGGTCAGACCCAGTTTCGCGGCCACATCGCGCTGATAGCGCAGGGTTTCGTCAAACAACATCAGGGTGTCGATGAACAGCACCGGCGTGCCCGGCGCGATCAGCGACACCATGTGCAGCAGCACCACCGATTCCGCCCCGAACGAGCTGACCAGCGCCACCTCGCCGGTGTCGGGGTCTTTCAGCGCCTTTTCCATGACCGACACCGCCGCATGATGGCGATAACGGTCATTCAGCGCGGCCACGCGGGGTCCTATGTCAGGCAGCATCACGCGCCCCTTCGCCGTAAAGTGCGATTTTGAACGGTTGTGCCCCCAGGCGGCGATAAGCCTGCAAGAAGCTTTCCTGGCCGTCGGTGCGCAGGTCCAGATAGGCGCGCAGGATGCGGTCAATCGCGGGAACCACCTCGTCATAGGCAAAGCCGGGGCCCGCGCGTTCGCCAATCGCCGCAGTTTCAGTGCCGTCGCCGCCCAGCGTGATCTGATAGTTTTCCACGCCCGCGCGATCCAGCCCCAGAATGCCGATATGGCCGACGTGGTGATGCCCGCAGGCATTGATGCACCCCGAGATCTTGATCTTCAGCGCGCCGATGTCCTGTTCCAGCCCCTGCGCCTGAAAATGCGTCGCCAGTTCCTGCGCGATCGGGATCGAACGGGCGGTGGCAAGTGCGCAATAATCCATGCCGGGGCAGGCGATGATATCCGACAGCAGGCCCACATTGGCCGTGGCCAGCCCCGCGCGCAGCAGTTCGGCATGCACGGCGGGCAGATCGGCGCGCGCGACATGCGGCAAGATCACGTTCTGCTCGTGGCTGATGCGCAGCTCGCCATAGCCATAACGTTCGGCCAGATCGGCCATCAGGCGCATCTGATCGGCCGATGCATCGCCCGGGGTCTGGCCATGTGCCTTGAGGCTGATCGTCACAATCGCATGGTCGGCGCGTT
>JAQTYE010000051.1:14136-21142 GCA_028749255.1 Paracoccaceae bacterium
GCCACGGATTTGTCAAAGAAATCGACGGGTTTTTCAACGAACTCCGGCGGCGCGAATTGTGCCGTGATGCCCGCCAACAGCGCCTGATCGACGCCGGTGAACTGCGGGCGGATGCGCGCGAATTCCTCTTCGGTGGCGGCGCGGAAAGCCTCGATCCCGTTCTCGAAAACGGTGATCTTGATCCGCGCCTTGTATTTATTATCCCGCCGCCCCAGCAGGTTATAGGTCGAAACCACGGCTTCCAGATAGGGCAGAAGGTCGGCCTGCGGCAGGAAATCCCGGATCACCTGACCCAGCATCGGCGTGCGGCCCAGACCGCCACCTACCAGCACCCTGAAGCCGATCTCGCCGCCCTGACGCACGATCTGCAACCCGATGTCATGGGCGCGGATCACGGCGCGATCGGCCGCGGCCCCGGTGATCGCGATCTTGAACTTCCGGGGCAGGAACTGGAATTCGGCGTGATCGCTTGACCATTGCCGGATCAGTTCGGCCACCGGGCGCGGATCGGCCACCTCATCGGCGGCGGCGCCTGCGAAATGATCGGCGGTCACGTTGCGAATGCAATTGCCCGAGGTCTGGATCGCATGCATCTGCACATCGGCGAGCGCGTCGATGATATCGGGCACATCGGTCAGTTTCGGCCAGTTGAACTGGATGTTCTGGCGGGTGGTGAAATGGCCATAGCCCTTGTCGAACCGCTCGGCGATCATCGCCAACTGGCGCATCTGATCGGCGCGCAGCGTGCCATAGGGGATCGCCACGCGCAGCATATAGGCGTGCAGTTGCAGATAAACGCCATTCATCAGCCGCAGCGGACGGAATTCATCCTCGGTCAGGCTGCCATCCAGACGCCGCGCGACCTGTGCGCGGAACTGCGCCGCACGGGCGCGCATGAAGGCCTCGTCGAAATCGCTGTAGTTATACATGCGTCACCTCTTGCTTGCCGTGGGCGTAATTCGACGGACCGCGCGTGCGGAACGCTTCGCGGAAATGCACGGGCTCAGGGCCGTTCGGGCCTGGGCGGGCCTCGGCAAGATAGGGGCCGACGACACGGTCGCCTTGCCCCAGCGCCAGCAACAGGCGCAGTTCGGCAATCGCCTCATCCTCCAGCAACTCGGCCTCGGCATGCGCGCGCGACCATGCACCAGCGGCGGTCAGATAGATCACATCGCCCGCCCGCAGATCATTGGCGGTCACGACTTTCGGGGTGAATTTACGGCTCATGAACTGGCCTCCAGGGGCAGGGATCGGGGCAAACGGGCGGTCTGGCGCGGGGTCAGACCCAACAGGATGACGGCAGGACCGGACAGACAGGCAGCATCGCGGGGCAGGGTGGCCAGCGTGCTGGCGTGGATCATCTGATCGGCACGGCTGGCATTTTCGACCAGCGTGACGGGGGTGCCGGGGGGGGCGCCATGCATCATCAGGCGGCCCTGCACGAAGCGCGCGGCGCGTTTGCCCATATAGATCGCGGCGACCGCACCGGGGCGGGCCAGAGCAACCCAGTCTGCCTCGGCGAAACCGGCGACATCATGGCCGGTCAGAATGCGCAGCTCGGAATTGCGCCCGCGCGCGGTCAGGCTTTGGCCAAGCGCCGCGGCCGCGGCCGAAGCTGCGGTAATGCCAGGCAGTACGGTAAACCCGATCCCGGCCGCATCCAGCGCGTCGAGTTCTTCATCCAGCCGCCCGAAGATCGCCGCATCGCCCGATTTCAGCCGCAGCACGGCGCGGCCCGCGCGTGCGAAGGCCACCATCAGCGCCGAAATCTCGTCTTGCCCCAGGCCGGGGCCGAAACCTTCCTTGCCGGTCTCGATCACCAGCGCCTGCGCGCCCGCAAGTGCCAGAACCTCGGCGCTGACCAGCCGGTCGTGCAAGATCACATCGGCCTGCGCCAGCGCGCGTGCCACGGCCCGCGTCAGCAGGTCGGGGTCGCCCGGGCCCGCGCCCGCAAGGGTCACATGACCGGTTTGATGGGCCGGAAAGGAAATCGAATGGGACATCGCACACCTGTTTTTCTGCCCTCAATATAGGAAATTTTCCCATATATGCGCCATTCCCCCTTGCGAATAAGGAACAATGTTTCATATTCGGCAGGGTGATAAACATGTTTCCCGGAAAACGAAGGAAAACCGAATGGCTGTCCGGCTTGACGATATGGATCGCAAAATCCTCTCCCAGCTGCAGGAGGACGCCAGCCAGTCGCTGGACGAGATCGCGCGCAAGGTGGGCAGCTCGAAAACCCCGGTCTGGAACCGAATCCGCAAGATGAAGGACCTGGGCGTGATCGGGCGTCAGACCGTTTTGCTGGATGCCGAGGCGCTGGGGCTGGAGGCGTGCTTCTTCGTGCTGATCCGCACGTCCGAGCATGAATCCGACTGGCAGCGCCGGTTTCTGGAAACCCTGCGCGCCCGCCCCGAAGTGCTGGAGGCGCATCGTCTGGCGGGCGACATCGACTATATCCTGAAGGTGCGGGTGAAGAACGCGCGCGCCTATGACCAGTTCTATCAGGCGCTGATTTCCGAGGTGAAGATCCACAACGTGACCGCGCTGCTGAGCATGGAGGAAATCAAATCCACCACTCTGCTGCCCTTGTGAGCGCCGAAGGGGGCGCTGCCCCCCGGCCTGCGGCCTCCCCCCGGGATATTTGAGCCAACGTGAAAGAGCGCTTTCATCTTGGCAAAAATATCCCGGGGGTGAATTGGCGCAGCCAAGAGGGGGCAGCGCCCCCTTAGTAGGTCACCACGAGGCGTTCCAACCCGTGGAAGTGATAGAGGTTGGCATAGCGGGGCGCTTCGGCCAGCCGCAGATCGGGCAGGCGGTTGAACAGCACCGGCAGGGCGGTGGCCAGTTCCAGTCGCGCCAGCGGGGCGCCTATGCAGAAATGCGCTCCCGCGCCAAAGGCGAAATTGGTCTGCACCGGGCGGCCGGGCCGGAACTGCGCGGGATCTTCCCAAGGGCCCGGATCGTGGTTGGCGCCCGCCAGCAGCAGCCCGATCTGATCGCCGCGCTGAAAGGTCTGCCCGGCCAGCTCGATCTCCTCATAGACCCAGCGGGTGAACAGATGCAGCGGCGGGTCGATGCGCAGGATTTCCTCGATTGTGCCCTCGATCCGTTCGGGGGTCAGCCAGTCGCCGCCGATTCCGTTTTCCAGCAGCGCCCGAACGCCATTGCCGATGGTGTGGACGGTGGCCTCGTGCCCGGCGTTCAGCAGCAGGATACAGGTCGCGATCATCTCGTCGGTGCTCAGATGCGTTCCCGCCTCTTCGGCGGCGATCAGATGCGAAATCAGGTCATCGCCCGGGGCGCGGCGTTTGGTGGTAATCGTGTCGCGCAGGAAGGCCACAAAATCTTCGGTCGCGCGCACAGCGGCGGCCTCGGTTTCGGCGCTGCGCCCGGCCTGATACATCCCGACCATCGCATTCGACCAGGCCAGCAGATCGGGGGCGGCGGCTTCGGGCACCCCCAGCAGCCGCGCGATGAGGATGACGGGCAGGGGGCGCGCGAAGGTATCAAGCAGATCACACCCGCCCTGCGGCATCCGGTCGATCAGCTGATGCGCCAGCGCCGCGATGTCGGGCGCCAGCCGCGCGATCCGCCCGGTGGTGAAGGCGCGCAGCACCAGACAGCGCAGACGGGCGTGGCGCGGGCCTTCCAGTTCCAGCATCGAATGCGCCTCGACCGCGTAGAACGGCGCCAGATGCGGCGGGATTTCGGGCGCGTATTCGGGCGGGGCCTCGCGCCCCAGACGCCGGTCGCGCAATGCTGCGCCGACCACGGTGGCGCGGGCGGTGACGGGCAGATCATAGTCGGTCCAGCGCACAAAACCGCCCGCTTGGCGCACGCGCTCGTAAAACGGATAGGGGTTTTGCACGAAGCTGGGGTCGATGGGCGATTGGCTCAGGCTGATCATTTTGGCTCCGCAAACTGCGCCTAGATGAGCGGATCGGGCGGTGAATGACAAGGTGGGCGCTTGATTTCGCGCACGCGCCGGGTGACCAAGGGGAAAAGGAGACGCCATGACCCCGCCGAGCCCTCTGCACATCACCCCCGTCACCGCCGATCAGCGCGCCGAATGGGCCGCGCTGTTTGCAGGCTATGCCGCGTTTTACAACGTCGATCCGACTCCCGCAGAGGCGCAAGTCTGGAACTGGATCTGCGACCCGGAAGAACCGTTTTACGCCGAAATCGCGCGCGATGCGGCGGGGCGGGTGCTGGGGTTGGTGCAATATCAGCTGATGCACCGGTCGCTGTCGGGGGGGATGGTGGTCTATCTGTCCGATCTGTTCACCGTGCCCGACGCGCGCGGTCTGGGGGTCGGGCGTGCGCTGATTGACCGCGTGCGCGCGTTCGCGCGGGATGGTGGCTATCCCTCTGTGCGTTGGTTGACGCATGAGGGCAATGCCGCCGCGCGTGTGCTGTATGACACCTATACGCCGGCCTCGGGGTTCATCCTGTATGCCACAGCCCCCTGACCCCCGGCCACACCCGCCCGAGAGGATCGCCCGACCGTTGCTGGTGCTGGCGCTGGCGTTGGGCGCGGTGGTCTGGGTGTCGGTTCTGGTCTGGCAAGGCGCGGCACGCTCGGGGCTGGCGCAGCTGCAAACCCGCGCCGAGGCGGATCTGCGCCTGGCAGCCGACCGGCTGACCTCGGCCGTTGTGCAGTTCCGCGAGGTGGCGGTGCTGGCGGCCGAGCATCCCTATGTGATGCAGCTGGCGCGCGGGCAGGGGGGGGCAACCCCTGCCGAAGTGGCCAAGGTGTTGCAGCGCATGGCCGACCGCGCGGGCGCGCAGGGGGTGATGCTGCTGACGCCTGCGGGTCAGGTGCTGGCCGCCCCTGCCGAGGCCCCCGCGCGCCTGCCCCCCGCCCCCGATCTGGTGCGCGCCGCGCAGGGCGCGACCGGCGCGCATCACGGCGTCGATCCTGTCACGGGGCGGCGGTTCTACCGCTATGCCGCGCCGGTGTTTTCCGTCGCCGGGCCGGTTGCGGGGATTGTCGTGCTCAGCTTCGATGTGGACCGGGTCGAGGCGCCGGGGCGGGGCGATCCGGTGCCCGTGTGGTTTACCGATGCCGCAGGGGTGCAGTTCATCGCCAACCGTTCGGAAATGGTGTTGCAGCCCGCCACCGCCGCGCGGCGCAGCACCACGCTGGCGGGGCGGGCACTGGTGGCGGGGGGGCGGTTACCTGCCTGATCTGGCGCTGGAGGTGTCGCAGGATTTGCCGGTGATCGGGCTGACCGGTCATGCGCTGGCCGATGCGGGGGCGGTGCTGCGCACGGCGCGCGTGCAGGCGCTGTCGGTGGCGCTGGCATTGGTGGGCTTTGGTGCGGTGATTTTGGCGCTGACCGAACGCCGCCGCGCGCTGGCCGATCAACTTGCCGCCGAGGCCCGGGCGAATGCCGCACTGGAGGTGCGGGTGGCCGAACGCACCGCCGCGCTGCAATCGGCCAATGATCAACTGACGCGCACGCAGGCCGAACTTGTGCAGGCGGGAAAGTTGTCGGCGCTGGGGCAGATGTCGGCGGGGATCAGTCACGAGCTGAACCAGCCGTTGATGGCGATCCGGTCCTTCGCCGAAAATGCCGAACTGTTGCTGGAGCGTGGTCAGGTGCAGGCGGCGGGGCAGACGCTGGCGCGTATTTCCGACATGGCGCGGCGGATGGGGCGGATCATCAAGAACCTGCGTGCCTTTGCGCGATCAGAAAGCGAACCGGCTACGCGGGTCGGGCTGGCGGCTGTGGTCGAGGCGGCGCTGGAATTGATGGCGGGGCGGATGGCGCGCGCAGGTGTCAGCGTGGACTGGCAGCGCCCGACGGCGCCAGCCATCGTGATGGGGGGCGAGGTGCGTCTGTCTCAGGTCACGGTCAACCTGCTGTCGAACGCGATCGAGGCGATGGAAGATTTGCCCACAGGCGCTGCGCGGTGCATTACGATCCGCATCACGCCGGGCGAGGAGGGTTTCACCCGGCTGAGCATTTGCGACACCGGACCGGGCATTGCCGATCCTTCACGCATTTTCGACCCGTTCTATTCGACCAAAGAGGTCCGCACCGAAGAGGGGCTTGGATTGGGCTTGTCGATTTCCTATGGGCTGGTGCAAGGCTTTGGCGGCATGCTGAGCGGCGAAAACGCGGTGGGGGGCGGTGCGGTCTTTACCGTAGATCTGCGCGCGGCCCCGATGCCGGGACCTGTCGAGGAGGGCGCATGACGATCAAGGTTTTGCTGGTGGATGACGACCGCGCGGTGCGCGAGGCGCTGGGCCAGACGCTGGATTTGGCGGGGCTGACCCCGGTGCTGGCGGGCAGCTATATCGAGGCCAAGGACCATATCGCCCCCGACTTCGCGGGCATTGTGCTGAGCGATATCCGGATGCCCGGCAAGGACGGGTTCGCGCTGCTGGACCTGGTGCAAAAACGCGATGCGGAACTGCCGGTGATCTTGCTGACCGGCGAAGGGGATGTGCCGACTGCGGTGCGTGGAATGGCTGCCGGGGCCTTTGACTTTTTGGAAAAGCCCTGCGCGCCCAAGGATTTGCTGGCCGTTGTCGAGAAGGCGCTGAAGACCCGCGCGCTGGTGATGGAGAACCGCGCGCTGAAACGCGAGTTGAAGCGCGGCGATGCGGCGGCACGGATGTTGGTGGGCGCCAGCCCCGTGGCCGAGGGCCTGCGCGAAGCCGCGCGCGCGGCGGCGCGTTCGGGCGCCGAGGTGCTGATCACCGGCGCGCCGGGCGCGGGCAATTCCAAGGTGGCCGAGGTCATTCACCTGCTGTCGGCCGCAGCCCCCCGTGCTTTCGTCAAGCTGCCCGCGGCGCATCTGTCGCCCGAGGCGCTTGACGCCGGGTTTGCTCGGGCCGAGGGCGGCACGCTTTACCTTGACGAGGTCGCCGACCTGCCGCAGCCCGCGCAATTCGCGCTGATTGAATTGTTGGAAACCCGGCTCGGCACCCGCCTGATCGCGGGGACCTATCGCGATCTGGAGGCGCAGGCGCGCACGGGGCGCTTCCACC
>JAQTYE010000052.1 GCA_028749255.1 Paracoccaceae bacterium
GCCCTTGCCAAATTCGATGACGATGTATGGGGTCGAGGGGCGGGGCGGTCCGTGTGTGACGGACCGCCCCTGGGCCGATCAGGCCGCGGCGCGGCGGCGCTGTTCGTTGACCTGGTTGTCGGTGCCATCGACCAGCGCGGTCAGATGGATGTCGAAGTTGATTTCCGCAAACGGGCCGTTCAGGTTGTTCGCGTGAATGCTGGCCTCATCCGTGCGCTCGATCACCGAGGGCACCAGACCGTCACGGGTCGCATAGGCGAAATCGTCGTTGATCAGCGGATCGCCCTCGATGTTGATCTGAGTCGTCAGCTTGCGGTGATCGTCGGCGCTGATGAAGAAGTGGATATGCGCCGGGCGCTGACCATGGCGGCCCAGGGCCGACAGCAGCTTTTCGGTGGGGCTGCCCGGGGGCACGCCATAGCCGCTGGGCAGGATGCTTTGGAATTTATAGCGACCCTCGGCATCAGCGATGATCGTGCGGCGCATGTTGAACGGCGCCTGTTTGCCCGTCGGGTCGAAATGCGAATAGAACCCACGGGTGTCGCAGTGCCAGACCTCGACCATGGCGCCCGGCAGCGGTGCGCCATTGGCGCCGTAGACCGTGCCCTGCATGATCAGCGTGTGCCCATTTTCATCCGCGCCATCGTCCAGCCGCGCAAAGCCGGTCGAAACCGGGGCGCCGGCAACGTAAAGCGGGCCCTCGATGGTGCGCGGGGTCGGGTTTTCGATCCCCATCTCGGCATCAATGGCGTCAAGCCGTTCGTCGATGAAGTGATCAAACCCCAGACCGGGCGAAATCAGACCCGCCTGACCGGCCGCGCCGATATCGTTCAGCCAGGCGACACCATTCCAGTATTCGTCGGGCGTGATGTTGAGATCGTCGATGGCCTTGAACAGATCGGACACCAGCCGGTGCGTGATTTCCTTCATCCGCGGATTGCCGTCAGCCTGATTGAGACCGCTGAGAACGGTCAGGAATTCCTGAACATCGGGCCGGTCGAAAATCTTGACAGTCATTGTAGTTTCTCCTCCTGGATTTATGCAAACTTGGGGCAGGTCGATCCTCCTTCGACCTGCCGGGGATCAGGTGTCGTCCTCGCGGATCGCGGACGGATGGCGCAACAGCGGCGTCACCTTGACCTCCATGAATTTGAACAGCGGCAGGCCCGAGAGAATCTCGTGCAGCTCGGTATTGTCCGCCACGTCGAAGATGCTGACGTTCGCGTATTCCCCCGCAAGCCGCCAAATGTGGCGCCACTTGCCGCTGCGCTGCAGATCTTGCGAATAGGCCTTTTCGCGCGCGAGGATTTCGGCGACTTCGGCCTCGGGAAGATCGCGGGGGATGCGCACATCCATTCGCACATGAAACAGCATGGGGTCTTCCTTATCCTGCCGGGTGAATGGTGCGATGCAGACCGTCGCGGGCAAAACGCGCCACCCGGTCGTCATCCAGTTCGATGCCAAGGCCGGGCCCGGTCGGCACGGTCAGTTCGAAATCGCTATAGTCCAGCGGCGTGCGCAGGATCTCTTCGGTCAGCAACAGCGGGCCGAACAGCTCGGTGCCCCATTGCAGGTTTGCAAAGGTGGCAAACAGATGCGCCGAGGCGATGGTGCCCACCGCGCCTTCCAGCATGGTGCCGCCATAAAGGCCGATGCCGGCCGCATCCGCGATCGCCGCGACGCGCTGGCCGTTGAACAGCCCACCGCTTTGCTCGATCTTGACGGCGAACACGTCGGCGCCGTGAACCCGGGCGATCTCGAAGGCCGATTCCGGCCCGGTCAATGATTCATCTGCCATCAGGGCCACCGGGAAACGGCGCACCAGCCGACCCAGAGCCGACGTCGAGGCGACGGGCTGTTCCACCAGTTCGCAACCCGCATCGGCCAGCGCCGCCATGCCAAAGGCCGCGTCGGTCTCGCTCCAGGCCATGTTGACGTCAACCCGGACTGCGGCGCGGTCGCCGAGCGCGTGCTTGATCCTGGCGACATGGGCGATGTCTTCATGCAGGCCCTTGGCGCCGATCTTCAGTTTGAAAATCCGGTGCCGGCGCAGGTCCAGCATCTGTTCGGCTTCGGCGATGTCGCGCGCGGTATCACCCGAGGCCAGCGTCCAGGCCACCGGCAGGCGTTCACGCCGCCGCCCGCCCAGCAGCTCGCTGATCGGCAGGCCGACGCGCTTGCCCTGCGCATCCAGCAGCGCCGTTTCCACCGCGCTTTTGGCAAAACGGTTTTCTTTCACCATCTTGCCGATACGTGCCATCAGCGCCTGCACCCGCGTCGCATCCTGACCAATCATCAGGGGCGCGAAATAGGTGTCGATCGACAGTTTCATGCCCTCGGGGCTTTCGCCGCCATAGGCCAGCCCGCCAATCGTCGTGCCCTCGCCGACGCCGGTCACACCGTCGCTGCAATAGATTTTGACCAGCATCAGCGTCTGGCCGGTCATCGTGGCAACCGATAGCTTGTGCGGTCGAATTGTGGGCAGATCGACCAGCACCGTTTCGACCCGTTCGATGACGGGGGCAGAGCTGGCGGTCGCCGAGAGGGGAGAAAATGTCTGATTCATAGGGCGAAGATGCACGGCTGATGTCCGGCACGTCCAACACCATTTGGATTTGATATGATACCTATTAGGTATTATGATTATAGAAACAGCCTTATTTCAGCGGGTTGCCCTGCTGAAGAATACCAATGGCGGTGTGTTCTTTGGGGGATTCGGGATGGACCTGCGCCAGTTGCGCTATTTTGTGGCTGTGGCGCGCGAGCGCAATTTCACCCGCGCCGCGCAGCTTTTGAACATCGCCCAGCCGCCGCTGAGTCGCCAGATTCAGCTGTTGGAAGAAGAGCTGGGCGTGACGCTGATCTTGCGGAAAAGCCGCCCGGTCAAGCTGACCGATGCGGGGCGGCTTTTTTACGAGCAGGCGATGCAGGTGCTGGGCCGGGTCGATCAGATGAAGGCGGCGACGCGGCGGGTGGGTCTGAACCAGAACAGCGTGTTGTCGATCGGCTTTGTCGCCTCGACGCTGTATGGGGGGCTGCCCTCGCTGGTTCGCAAGTTGCGCCAGCACGCGCCGGAACTGGATATTCGGCTGCTGGAGATGCTGTCAACGCCACAGATCCCCGCGCTGAAAGAGGGCCGGATCGACGTTGGGTTTGGGCGCCTGCGCCACAGCGACCCCAATGTCGGCGGCACCGTCCTGCGGGACGAACGGCTGGTGGTGGCGGTGCACAAGGGCACGCGGCTTGCCGAAGAAACCGGGCCGTTACCCTTGGCGATGCTGACCGGCGAAACCCTGATCGTCTATCCGAAAGAGCCGCGCCCGAGTTATGCGGATCAGGTGATGAGCTTGCTGCAACACGACGATGTGCGCCCCGCAGAGGTGCAGGAAGTGCGCGAAATCCAGACCGCCCTGGGTCTTGTGGCGGCTGCGGCGGGCATCTGCATCATTCCGTCGTCAGCACGTCAGATGCGCTCGGACGTGCAGTATCGCCCGATCGAGGGCGCGCGGGCGACATCGCCCGTGATCCTGTATCACCGGGTCGGCGACACGTCCCGCTACATCGCTTTGATCAAGAAATTGATCCAGGACATGTATACCGAAAACCCGCCATGGCTCGACGGCAGCGAAATCCGTGATGTGCGCGGGGGGCATCAGACATAGCGACTTTTCCGGGATGCCGCCGCGTGCCGCGACGTTGCGCCCCTGTCGGGACCCGGTTCTTGACGGCGCTGGCCAGCAGGCATCCCGGAAACCCGGACAGGTGCAGCGTTTTGATGCGAGGCAATGCGGCCTCTGGCACGCCCGACTCGAAACCGACCAGATCAATTTTTGGGTGGAAAGGCGCAAGCGCAATAAAAAAGACCGCGCGGGAAACCCTGCGCGGTCTTTTAACACTGGCTCGAAGCCGTTCTCAGCCCTGACGGGCTTTGAAACGCTTCTGCGTCTTGTTGATCACATAGACGCGGCCCTTGCGGCGCACGACTTGGCAATCGCGATGACGCTGCTTGAGCGAGCGGAGCGAGTTACGGACCTTCATCGGTCTTCTCCTATTCGCGGCGCGCGTGCGCCTTGAAACCCATATGCCCCCAAAGGGAGCGGCGAAATGGTGGGCGGTACTGGGATCGAACCAGTGGCCACTACGATGTCAACGTAGTGCTCTACCGCTGAGCTAACCGCCCACGCCGTGTGATTCCACCAGATCGCCTTTCCTCGAAAGAAAAGGACGCGGGCGGAACCGCGTCGGTCTCGGGGTCTATAAAAGGAGTCGTTTCCGCTTTCAAGAGGCTTTTGGCGTGAAATCAATTCAGTGTAAGATTGCGTAAAGAGGAGCCACAATGGACTCTGCGTTCCCGCCGATGCCGCCTTATGAATTGCGCACGCCCGACCGGCTGACGTCGGGTGTTGTTTTCGCGTCGCCGCATTCCGGGCGCGACTATCCGGCAGATTTCCTCAAACGCTCGGTTCTGGATGAACGGCGGCTGCGGTCGTCGGAAGATGCCTTTGTGGACAGGCTGCTGCAGGCGGTGCCGGGGCAGGGGGCCACGCTGCTGACGGCCCGCGCCCCGCGCGCGTTCGTGGATCTGAACCGCGCCGAGGACGAGTTGGACCCCGCCTTGATCGAAGGGCTGCGCGGTGCGGTGCGCGGGCCGCGGGTGGTGGCAGGGCTGGGGGTGATCCCGCGGGTTGTGGCCGGGGGGCGCGCGATTTACTCGGGTAAACTCACCCAGGTCGAGGCTGAGGCGCGATTGGCGGGTATCTGGCGCCCCTATCATACGGTTTTGAGCCAGCTGCTAAATGATTGCCGCACCCGATTCGGGCGAGCTGTCTTGCTGGACGTGCATTCGATGCCGAGCGAGGCGCTGGAAGGGCTGGGGGCGAACCGCCCCGATATCGTGCTGGGAGATCGGTACGGCGCCTCGGCTGCGCCGGGCGTGGTGGCCTCGGTCGAGGCGGCTTTTGCGGGGACGGGCCTGCGCCTGAGCCGAAACACCCCCTTTGCCGGGGCCTATATAACACAGCGTTACGGGCGCCCCGCAGAGGGTGTGCATGTGGTACAGGTCGAAATCAACCGCGCACTTTATATGGACGAGGCGCAGGTCCGCCCCAACGCCGATTTTGCGAGGTTCGAGGCGCTGATGCGTGGCGTGACCGCCCGGGTGATTGATCTGCTGCACGAACCCAACCGGCTTGCCGCCGAATAAGGATCAGGCGGCCTGCCCCCGACTCGCCTCGCGCAGCCATTTCGAGAGCCCGGCCACCAGATGTTCCGATTGCGGTTTGAATTCGGTGTCCAACAGAGCGCGCGCCGCAGCCGCATCGCCAGCCTCGATCTGTTCGACCACGCGCCCGGCGCAGTGGTGGAATGCCTTGTGCAGCCGGTCAATGACCCGGAACTGCACGCTGTCGCCCAGCGTGGCCTGTTGTTCCGGTGCCGCAAGCCATTTCCCGAAGTCGCAGCAGTCGCACGCATGGGCCTGCGCCGCGGGCATCGGTGCCTTGCCGGCGTCGATGCCTGCTTTCAGATGTAGCTGCCAGCTGAAATGGGCCCCGATCGCCTGTCGAAGCGCGGTGTGAAGTGTGTCGTCCATCCTGATCCTGTGCCTGTTCCGAAATGATGCGTTCGCGCGCCCAAAGGATGCGGGGCAGTTGTTTAAGATCGGGTTATTTTCGACGCTCAGTCAGGGGTATTTTTGGCTTTGGCCAGCCCACGCCCGGTGTGGATCGCATCGCGGCCAAAACGCGCCCGGATCGCATCTGTGGCGCGTTCGGCGCGGGCGCGGGCACTGGCCTGCGGGTCCAGCAGATCTCCCGTAGGGTCGCGCCCGTCAGCAGGGGACAGGTCGGAAAACCCCGCCCCGATCAGCCGAAACGGCCCGGCTTCGGGCAGCGCGTCAAACAGCCGCCGCGTTTCGCGAAACAGCGTATCGGCCAGTTGGCTCGGTTCGGTCAGCCGGGTCTGACGGCTGAGCGCGGAAAAATCGGCGCGCCGCAGTTTCAGCGTGACCGTGCGCCCCTGCAACCCCTTGGCCTTCATCCGGGCCGAAGCCTTTTCCGCCATGTGCCACAGATGCGCCAACAGTAATTCGCGATCGGCAATGTCCGTGTCAAAGGTGGTCTCGTTCGAAACCGATTTCATCGGCGAATCAGGCGTCACGGCACGGATGTCTTCGCCATGTGCCAACTGCCACAATCGTGTGCCCGCGCTGCCAAACCGGCGCAGCAGCGCCTCGGGCCCCCATCGCCGCAGATCGGCCAGTGTGCGGATCCCGGCCTGCGCCAGACTGGTCTGCGTGGCAGTGCCCACGCCCCACAGGATCCCCACCGGCTTGTCGCGCAAAAACGCATCCGTATCGGCGCGCCCGATCACCGAAAACCCGCGCGGCTTGTCCAGATCCGAGGCGATCTTGGCGAGGAATTTGTTATGCGACAGCCCGACCGAGGTGGTGACGCCGATCTCGGTCTCGATCTCGCGTGCCAACCGGGCCATCTGCAGTGCGGGCGGACCGTGCAGCCGCTCGGTGCCCGACAGGTCCAGAAAGGCCTCGTCCAGTGACAACGGTTCGACCAGCGGTGTCAGTGCGGTCATCTTGGCGCGGATCAGGGCCGAGACGGCCACGTAATGCGCCATGCGCGGGCGGATCACCACCGCTTCGGGGCACAGCGCCAGCGCCTTGAACATCGGCATCGCCGAGCGCACGCCTGAAATCCGCGCCACATAGCAGCAGGTAGAGACCACGCCCCGGGTTCCGCCGCCGACAATGACCGGCCTGGCCGCCAGCTCTGGCGCGTCACGCTTTTCGACCGAGGCATAAAAACTGTCGCAGTCGATATGGGCGATGGGCAGCGAAAACAGTTCGGGATGGGCCAGAATCCGCGGCCGCCCGCAGTGCGGACAGCGGGCGGGGGCGGTGTCGAATACGGCAAGGCAATCGCGGCACAGGGCGGGCATGGCGGGGCTCCGGTCTGGCCCAATCTAACCTGCCGCATGCCCTGCGGCGAGGGCGGTTTTCGAGTATTTTGACCAAGAAGAAGCGCGGGCGCCCCGGTTTCTTCTTGGTCAAAATACTCCGGGGGTCTGGGGGCGGCGCCCCCAGCCTTGTGATAAAGAAAAGGGGCAGGTTTCCCTGCTCCTTCTGATCTCAATGCACCGGCGCGTCCAGCGGCTCTTCCCGGGTCGAGGGCGAGACATGGCCGCCGACAACCAGCCCTTCGGCGGTGGCCGTGACGGGGATCGTCTCGCCGTCCTTGACCTCGCCCGAGAGGATCAACTCGGCCAACGGGTCTTGCAGATGCCGTTGGATCACGCGTTTCAACGGACGTGCGCCGAACACCGGGTCGTAGCCCTCGTCGGCCAGCCATTTCGTGGCCGCGTCGTCCAGATCGAGGGTGATCTTGCGCGCCGCCAGCCGTTTTTCGAGCCGCTTGAGCTGGATCTTGACGATGCCGTCCATATTCGCCCGGGTCAGCCGGTCGAAGATGATCGTTTCGTCCAGACGGTTCAGGAATTCGGGGCGGAAATGCGCCCGCACCGCTTCCATCACCTGGGCCCGTGCCTGCGCCCCGTCATTGCCTTCGGGCAGTTGGCTGAGTGCCTGAGACCCAAGGTTCGAGGTCAGCACGATCAGCGTCTGCTTGAAGTCCACGGTGCGGCCCTGACCATCGGTCAGCACCCCGTCGTCCAGCACCTGCAACAGCACGTTGAACACGTCGGGGTGGGCTTTCTCGACCTCATCAAACAGCACCACCTGATAGGGGCGGCGGCGCACGGCTTCGGTCAGAACACCGCCTTCATCATAGCCGACATAGCCCGGAGGGGCACCGATCAGGCGGCTGACGGCGTGCTTCTCCATGAATTCGCTCATGTCGATCCGCACCATCGCCTGATCGTCGTCGAACAGATATTCGGCCACGGCCTTGGTCAGCTCGGTTTTCCCCACGCCGGTCGGCCCAAGGAACAGGAAGCTGCCCAGCGGACGGTTTTCATCGTTCAGCCCGGCGCGCGCGCGGCGCACCGCATTGGCGACAGCACGCACGGCCTGTTTCTGGCCGATCACGCGACGCCCGAGCTCTTCCTCCATTTTCAGGAGTTTCTCGCGCTCGCCTTCCAGCATTTTCGACATCGGAATGCCGGTCCAGCGTTCGACCACCTCGGCGATCTGCTCGGGGCGGACGGCCTCTTCGACCATCAGGTCCTCGGCGCTTTCGGCCCCGGCCAGCTGTTTTTCCAGGCCTGGAATGACGCCATAGCTCAGCTCGCCTGCCTTCGCCAGATTGCCTTCGCGCTTGGCCTGTTCCAGCTGTGCGCGGGCCTGATCGAGCTGCTCCTTGAGCGTGCGGGCACTGTCGAGCTTGTCGCGCTCTGCCTGCCATTTCGCCGTCATTTCGCTGGAGCGTTCCAGCAGGTCGGCCAACTCTTTTTCCAGCTTTTCAAGCCGATCCTTGGACGCCGCGTCGTCTTCCTTCTTCAGCGCCTCGCCTTCGATCTGCAATTGCAGGATCGAGCGGTCCAACGCATCAAGCTCTTCGGGTTTGCTGTCCACTTCCATGCGCAGACGGCTGGCGGCTTCGTCCATCAGGTCGATTGCCTTGTCGGGCAGGAAACGGTCGGTGATGTAGCGATGCGACAGGGTCGCGGCCGCCACCAGCGCCGAGTCGGAAATCCGCACGCCGTGGTGCAGTTCGTATTTTTCCTTGATGCCGCGCAGGATGGAAATCGTGTCTTCGACGGTCGGCTCTTCGACCATCACCGGCTGGAACCGCCGCGCAAGCGCCGCGTCTTTTTCCACATATTTGCGGTATTCATCCAAGGTGGTGGCACCAATGCAGTGCAACTCACCGCGCGCCAAGGCCGGTTTGATCAGGTTGGCCGCATCCATCGCGCCATCGGATTTACCGGCCCCCACCAGCGTGTGCATCTCGTCGATGAACAGGATGATTTCGCCCGCAGCGGCCTCGATTTCTTTCAGAATGGCTTTCAGCCGTTCCTCGAATTCACCGCGATATTTCGCACCGGCGATCAGTGCGCCCATATCCAGCGCCAGCAGTTTCTTGTTACGCAGGGATTCGGGTACATCGCCGTTGACGATGCGCAGCGCCAGACCTTCGGCGATGGCGGTTTTACCCACGCCGGGCTCACCGATCAGCACCGGGTTGTTTTTCGTGCGCCGCGACAGCACCTGCATCGTGCGACGGATTTCATCATCGCGCCCGATGATCGGGTCGATCTTGCCTTCTTCGGCGGCCTCGGTCAGGTCGCGCGCATATTTCTTCAGCGCCTCCATCGTGTCCTCGGCGCTGGCCGAGTCCGCAGTACGGCCCTTGCGAATGTCGTTGATCGCAGTGTTCAGGTTCTGCGCGCTGACGGCACCCGCATCCAGCGCGTCCTTGGCCCGGGTGTTGACCACCGCCAATGCCATCAGAACGCGTTCGACCGGCACGAAACTGTCGCCCGCCTTTTTGGCGATCTTCTCGGCCTCGTCCAGCACCCGCACAAGGCTTTGCTCGACATAAACCTGACCGTCACCGCCCGACACTTTGGGCAGCTTCGATACGGCCAGATCGACAGCCTCGATCACCCGCTCGGGCTCGCCGCCCGCACGCCGGATCAGGTTTGCCGACAGCCCCTGATCGTCATCCATCAATGCTTTCAAAAGATGCTCGGGAACCACACGCTGGTGGCCTTCGCGCATCGCAATAGTCTGAGCGGACTGCAGAAAACCACGCGACCGTTCCGTGAACTTTTCCATGTTCATCGGGTATCTCCTTTTTCTAAAGCCCCCGGATAATGGCACACCCAATTGTGGCATGCGCCTTGGCCCGGGTCTTGCACAAAAGGTGGTTTTTGATTGCGCGCAGTTCAAGGGGAGGCGGCGCAAAATCTGTGCTGTGAACCAATTGGAAATCAATCTGTCGCAGACTGACCCGGCCGCCCTTGCAGGAGTGCACATGCATCACGCCGCAGCCATCCACATCGCCCGTCTGTTTTACGATGCCGCCTGCAGGCGTTTTGATGCGGTGGTCGAATTCTTCGCGCCCGGCCTGCCCGAACCGCTGCGCGTGCCGGTGGTGTTTCACGCGCCGCCGGATCTGAGCTATCGTGATCTGACCCGCGCGCTTACCCGCGAGGCGCAGCGCCGCGGCATCGGCGGGGTCTGAACCGGCCCGCTTTTTCTTGACCCGGGGCCGCATCGGGCGCATAGGACGACCGTTTGTCCAATTGCCCCCATCCCAACCCCGGAGCCCGCCATGACCGCTTTGCTGCCCGCTGATGATCGGTTGATCGTTGCCCTTGATGTTCCCAACGCGATTGCCGGCCTGGAGCTGGCGCGCGTGCTGGGCGACAGCGTTTCCTTCTACAAGATCGGGCTTGGCATGCTGACCGGCGGCGGCCTGGCGCTGGCGAACGAGCTGAAGGACGAACACGGCAAGCGCATCTTCCTGGATATGAAGCTGTTCGACATTGGCGCCACGGTCGAGGCGGCGGTGCGCGGTCTGGCGCAGTTCGATCTCGATTTCCTGACCGTTCATGGCGACCCCTATGTCGTCAAGGCGGCCAAAGAAGGCGCGGCGGGCAAGGATCTGAAAATCCTGGCAGTGACGATCCTGACCTCGCTGGATCGTACCGATCTGGACGGGGCGCTGATCAAGCCGGGCGACATCAAGGATCTGGTGGTCGAGCGGGCGGGGGCGGCTTTTGCGGCGGGCGCCGATGGCGTGATCGCCAGCCCGCAAGAGGCCGCGCTGATCCGTGCGTTGCCCGAGGCGACGGGCAAGCTGATCGTGACGCCCGGTGTGCGGCCGGCGGGGGCGAGCCTGGGCGATCAGAAGCGGGTTGAAACGCCAGCGGCTGCGCTGGCCAATGGGGCCGATCACATCGTGGTCGGGCGTCCGGTCTGGCGCGCGCAGGATCCGGCGGCCGCCGCGCAGGCTATTCTGGCCGAGATCTGCGGCGTCTGACCCAAAGTCATAGCCCGAAAACAGAGACGGCGGCCTGCGGGGCCGCCGTTTTCATTGGCTCAGTGATGAACCACGGTCACGCTGGTGGTGCCGCTAGCATCGCCGTTCATCGGGTTGGCCACGGCAATCCAGGCGACCAGGCCCACAATCGCGATCAGCGTTGCGGTGGTGAAATATTTGAGGCCCGCGGCCTCATTCGGGAAGTCTTTGTACATTTGCGCGCTCCTGTTGGAAGGATGGCGCCGCAGTAATCTGTCGCGACCACGATTTCCAGTGGGGCGGCGCAGATTTCTGCGCTGCAGCGCTCAATTCTCGTTGATGTCGCGATCCCAGCGTTTGACCTGCCCCGCGCGCACGCCGACCGGACGGCGCGCCAGAAACCAGACCGGAACGGCCGCTACGGCCATCACCAACAGCATCGGCGACAGGCTGGCGCCCAGCAGCCCCAGCCACACCAGAACGCCGACAAGAATGGCGCCCGCGGCCAGCCCCAGCAGGTAAAACCCCGGCGCCAGCATTTCCAGCGCGGCCAGTGTCACGCCGCCCGCGACCCAGACCCAGGCCTGTTGCCAGATCATCACGACCTTCCTTTCAACAGCCCGAACGCATCGGAAAACGCATCCAGTGCCGCGGCGGGCAGCAGAACGGTTTGCTTGCCTTCGCCCGCACCGACCTTGGCCAGCGCCTCGACCTGTTTCAGCGCGACTTGATATTGCGCGGCCTCCAGCCCGTTTTTGCTGATCGCATCGGCGATGACCCCGGTGGCATAGGCCTCGGCATCGGCCAGAACGCGGCGGGCCTTGGCCTCTTGCTCGGCGGCATACAACTCGCCATCGGCATTCAACTCGACCGCGCGTTTGCGCCCCTCGGCCTCGGTCACCTGCGCGCGCCGGGCGCGTTCGGCGTTCAGCTGCTGCAACATCGCGGTGCGGGTGGCCTCGTCGAGGTTCACATCAAGGATTTCGGCCCGCGTCACCTCGATGCCCCAGTCATCGACCACATTGGCCAGGTTGTCGCGGATCGTGCCGATCAGGCTGGCGCGGTTGGATTGCACGGTGTCCAGCTCCATCCGGCCGATTTCGGCGCGCACGATGCCCGCAACGGTGGTGGCGATGGCCGCATCCACATCGCGGATCCGGTAGACGGTGCTTTCGGGTTCGGTGATGCGGTAAAACACCGAGGTATCGACCTGCACCAGCACGTTATCGGCGGTGATGGCGTCTTGGCGGTTGGTGGGCAGCTGGCGCTCCAGAACCGAAAGCCGGTGTGCCACGCGGTCCAGGAACGGCACGATGAAGTTGATGCCCGGGCCCAGCACCGCATGCAGGCGGCCAAAGCGTTCGACGACGTGTTTTTCCGACTGCGGCACGATGCGGACGCCCAGAAATACGGCCAGCAGGAAAAACGCCGCGAGGGCCAGAAAAACGGCGTTGCCGCCGAGGAGATCTTCAAAATACACCGGGGGTCTCCTTGAAGAAACAAAGGGAAGGGAGCTGGATCATCGGGCGGGCAACAGCTTGACGCCAGTCAGCGCCAGCACGACCAGAACCGCCCAGCCACCGGGACGTGAAATCAACCAGATCGCGAGGGCCAGGGCGGTCGTCGCGATGCGGGCCGAGGCCAAGCCCAGAAATCCGAACAGCGCGCCCATCAGCGCGGCCCATATGTGCGCCAGAGCCACAGCAGCGCCATCGCGCCCAGCACGGCGCCGACAAATCCGGCCATCCAGCCGGTGATCGTCAGCAAGATGCGCAACAGCAACCCGCCGACCAGCGCGCCCAGAACGCCGATGGCGATGGTGGTGAGGATGTCGGTTTCAATCCGCATCGCGCGGGTGGCGATGAAGCCTGCCGCGGCACCGATGATGATGAGGGCGATGATGGGCATGATGCGCCTCCTGTCCGCGCCAATATGGGGGTTTGACGCGGGCTTGGGAAGGGGAAAGCCAGGGGTTTCCGCCCCCCCCCCGGACCCCTGCGGGTTATGGGGCATTGTCGAAGATCAGTCGAGGCGCGCGGGCAGCGAAAGGCCCTTGAGCACTTCGGATGCAGGCATTGGTTTTTTGCCTTCGCGCTGCGCGTTCAGGATTTCGAGCGCGCCGGAGCCGCAGGCGATGGTGAAGTCACGAAGCACCTGGCCGGGTGGGGCGTTCCCTTCGGCCGGGGCGGCGCGCAGCAGTTTCACGCGCTCGCCGTTGATCTCGCACCAAGCGCCGGGGAAGGGCGAGAGGCCATTGATCTGGCGCACCAGTTCGGTGGCCGGGCGGGTCCAGTCGATGCGGGCCTCGGCCTTGTCGATCTTTTGCGCATAGGTCACGCCGGTTTCGGGTTGCGGCTGGGGTGTCAGCGTCTCGATCCGGTCAAGCGCGGCAAGGATCAGTCGCGCGCCCATGTCCGACAGCCGGTCGTGCAACTGGCCGGTGGTTTCGGTCGCGCCGATTTGGGCCGCCTCACGCAGCAGCACCGGCCCGGTATCGAGCCCGGCCTCCATCTGCATGATGCAGACGCCGGTTTCCGTATCGCCCGCCATGATTGCACGGTGAATCGGCGCGGCGCCACGCCAGCGCGGCAACAGCGAGGCGTGGATGTTCAGGCAGCCATGGCGCGGTGCATCCAGCAGCGCCTGCGGCAGGATCAGCCCATAGGCCACAACCACCGCAATATCGGCGTTCAGGGTGGCGAAGGCGGCGCGGTCGGCGTCGGATTTGAAATTCAGCGGATGGCGCACGGCCAAGCCCAAGGCTTCGGCGCGGGTTTGCACGGGGCTGGGACGGTCTTTCTTGCCCCGTCCCGCGGGGCGGGGGGGTTGGCAATAGACGGCCACCACCTCGTGGTCGCGGTGCAGGGCATCCAGCACCGGAACCGAGAAGTCGGGGGTGCCCATGAAGACCACGCGCATCAGCGGCCCCCTTGCAGCGTGCTGCCTTTTTTCGACTTTTGAATCAACATCTTGCGGCGCAGCGGGCTGAGATGGTCAAGGTATGTCTTGCCATTCAGGTGGTCGATCTGGTGCTGCACCGAAGTCGCCCACAGTCCGACGAAATCGCGATCTTCGATCTCGCCCTGATCGTTCAGGAACCGCACCGTCACCGCACGGGGACGTTTGATCTGGGCCCAGACGCCGGGCAGGTTGGGGCTGGCCTCGTCATGCGGGCGCAGTTGAATCGAGGCGTGCAGCACTTCGGGGTTGGCCATGCGCACGGCCTGCCCGCGCTTGTCCGACGCATCGACCACCGCCAGACGCAGCATGATGCCGATCTGCGGCGCGGCCAGGCCGACGCCCGGCATTGCCTCCATCGTGTCGATCATGTCGTCCCAGATCATCCGCACCGTCTCGGTGATCGTCTCGACTGGGGCCGCAGGGCTGTGCAGGCGCTTATCCTCGAAGGTGATGAACGGGCGCACGGCCATCAGTCGAACCCCCGGGCGCGTTCGCGCTTCAGCTTTTCCATCTTGCGGGTGATCATCTGCCGCTTCATCGTGCCCAGATAATCAATGAACAGCTTGCCATTCAGGTGGTCCAGCTCGTGCTGCGCGCAGGTCGCCCAAAGCGCATCGAACTGCTCTTCGTGCATCTGCCCATCAAGGCCCAGCCAGCGCATCCGCACCTCGGCAGGGCGCGTCACCTCGGCATATTGGTCGGGGATCGACAGGCAGCCCTCTTCGTAGACGTTGGTCTCTTCCGAGGTCCAGGTGACCTCGGGGTTGATCATCACCATCGGATCGGGCGCCGCGTCCTTGTCCTTGACGCAATCCATTACGAACAGACGCTTGAGAACGCCGACCTGCGGTGCCGCCAGACCCACGCCGGGGGCGTCATACATGGTGGCCAGCATATCATCGGCCAGCTTGCGGATCTCGTCGTCAATCGTGACAACGGGGTCGCAAAGCTTCTTGAGCCGCGGGTCGGGATGGATCAGGATCGGACGAATGGTCATGGCAGAGATTTAGGCGATGGGGGCGGTTGGTGCAATGGCGCCCGTAATTCAGAATAATGCCTTAAGTTGTGGCGCATATTTGGAATGATGTTCCAGATGTAACATCTTCACAAGAACTCTGTGCTGGAATAGCACTTGAAAATAGAACAAATGCACAGCAGGAGCGCGCAGCGATGAGCCAATCCCCCGATTTTGACGAAATCATTGACCGGGTCGGCCACCATTCGGTCAAATGGGACGGGATGCAGGGGCTTTATGGTGTGGACCCGCGCGAGGGTATCGCGATGTGGGTGGCCGACATGGATTTCCGGCCCCCGGCCTGTGTGCAACAGGCGCTCGAGGATATGGTTGCGCATGGCATCTATGGCTATTGGGGCGATGACCGTGCCTATCTGGCCGCGATCCAGTGGTGGATGGCCAACCGACACGGCTGGCAGATCGAACCGGACTGGGTGTTCACCACGCATGGGCTGGTCAATGGCACTGCGCTGTGCGTCGATGCGTTCACCCAACCCGGCGATGGCGTCGTGTTGATGACGCCAGTGTATCATGCCTTTGCGCGGGTCATCAAAGCTGCCGGGCGCAAGGTCATCGAATGCCCGCTGCAGCTTGAGGCCGGGCGCTACGAGATGGATTTCGCGGCCTGGGATGCGCAGATGGATGGCAGCGCGAAAATGCTGATCCTGTGTTCGCCCCATAACCCGGGCGGGCGCGTCTGGACCGAGGCCGAACTGCGCGGCGTTGCCGATTTTGCGCGCCGTCACGGGCTGGTGCTGGTGTCGGACGAAATCCACCACGATCTGGTGATGCCCGGCCAGACGCACCACGCCTTTCCGACTGTCTGCCCCGATCAGCCGGTGGTGATGATGTCGGCGACGACGAAAACGTTCAACATCGCGGGCACCCATTCGGGCAATGTGATCATCGCCGACCCGGACCTGCGCGCGCGCTTTGCCGGGCGGATGGCGGCGATGGGGATTTCGCCCAACAGTTTTGGCCTGGCGATGGCGACGGCGGCCTATTCGCCCGAGGGTGCCGCGTGGCTGGATGCGCTGATCGCCTATATTGATGAAAACCGGCGGATTTTCGACGCGGGCGTGAATGCGATCCCGGGGCTGCGGTCGATGGCGCTGGAAGCGACCTATCTGGCCTGGGTCGATTTTTCTGGCACCGGCATGAGCCGCGAGGAGTTCACCGCGCGGGTCGAAAAAGGGGCTCGGATTGCAGCGAATTACGGCCCGACTTTCGGGCTGGGCGGCGAAAACTTCTTGCGCTTCAACCTCGCTACGCCGCGTGCGCGCGTGCTCGAGGCGGTTGCCCGGTTGCAGGCGGCCTTCGGCGATCTGCAATAAGTGATGCTGCGGCGGCTGGCGGGGCTGTTTTCGGGGCTGACGTTGCTGGTTTTTCTGGCAGCGATCTGGGTGTCGATTCCGCGTCCGCCGCCGCCTGTGCCCGCTGTGCCATTGGCGCCACTGGTGGGCCCGGTCAGCCGGATTCTGGTCGAAAAATCGGCGCGGCGGATGACGGTGTTTGTCGGCGATCAGGTCGCGCGGATCTATCGTGTCCGGCTGGGATTTGCGCCCGAAGCACCGAAAACCCGGCAGGGCGACGGGCGCACGCCCGAAGGCCAGTTCCGCATCGACCGGCGCAATGCCGCCAGCGCCTATCACCTGTCACTGGGTATCAACTATCCGCGCCCGCAGGACCGGGCGCAGGCTGCGGCCCTTGGGGTCAGCCCGGGCGGCGACATCTTTTTGCACGGTCAGCCCAATCAACTGCCTGCGGGCACGCTGGGATATGACTGGACTGCGGGCTGTATCGCGCTGTCGAATGCCGAAATCGAAGAGCTGTTCGCCGCCACACCGATTGGCGCGGCGGTCGAAATTCGGCCTTAAGCTGCGTCACGCGGACGGCAGATAGCCGACGGGCGCATTTTCATTGCGCACGAAATCCAGTGCGGCGCGGTCGCTGACGGGGGTGTCGCGCTTGGTCGTGCAGATCAATTCACCCCCCTCGACATCCGAGGCCACGATCAGCGCGGTGGAGATGTGGCGGCTGCCGTCATACAGATCGACCAGTCCGCGCAGATGCGTCACCTGATCGGCATTCAGCGCAAACCCGCCCCGCCAACGCCGCAGCACCGGCCAGACATCGTTGCCCGTTTGCACCCGCAACCGTGACCGGCGTCCGGCCTCTCGGGTCTGGGCATCGCGCAGGGCGCTCAGAATATCTTTCGGTAAAATCTCCATCTCTCCCTCCGATGGCGCAGCTCCCATCGCTAATCCTGTGACCGGCAATGTAAAAATCAAGTTAACCACAGGCCTCCCAGTGCTGGAAATCTGTGCAGTGCCCAAATTGTCACGCTGTTGCCCCGCCGTGTCGCTGCGGATAGCGTTACCGCAGTTCCCTTTCGGAGGTTTCCCGATGCGTCCCCTGCTTGCCCTGTGTCTGTCCCTGATTCTGCCCGTCACGGCCCATGCTCAATGCGGGGGCGATTTCGGCGGGTTCGTGCAGGATCTGAAGGCCGAGGTGCAGCGCCATGGCCTCAGTCGGGCGCAGGCGGATGCATTTTTCGCGGGCGTGCGGCAGGATGCGCGGGTCCTGAAAGCGGATCGGTCCCAAGGCGTTTTCCGCAAGAACTTCATCGAGTTCTCGGGCGCCGTCATCAGCCAGAACCGGCTGAGCAACGGCGCCAGGAATGCCAAGAAATATGATGCGATCTTTGATCGGATCGAGCGCGACTATGGCGTGTCGCGTGGCATCTTGCTGGCGTTCTGGGCGCTGGAAACCGACTTCGGCGCGGTGCAGGGCGATTTCAACACACGCGACGCGCTGGTCACGCTGGCGCATGATTGCCGTCGTCCGCACCTGTTCCGCCCGCAGGTTCTGGCTGCGGCAGAGTTGTTCCGGCGCGGCGATTTCGACCCGAAACGCAATCTTGGCGCCTGGGCGGGCGAGGTCGGTCAGGTGCAGATGCTGCCCGAGGATATTCTGCGCAACGGGGTCGATGGCGATGGCGACGGGCATGTGAACCTCAAGGGGTCCAGCCCTGATGCGCTGATGTCGGGGGCTAAGATGATCGCGGGTATGGGCTGGCAGCGTGGGGCGCCCTGGATGCAGGAAATTATCGTCCCAGAGGGGCTCGACTGGGCGAAGACCGGGCTCGGGACCGAACTGTCCACCGCCGATTGGGCGCGGATGGGGGTGCGGGCGCGCAGCGGAAATCTGGCGGGGGGCAAAGGCTCGATCCTGCTGCCGATGGGGCGCAAGGGCCCGGCTTTCATGGTTTATCCCAATTTCCGCGTGCTGTTTAACTGGAACCAGAGCTTCGTCTACGTCACCACCGCGGCCTATTTCGCCACCCGGCTGGAGGGCGCGCCGAAATTCGATCCGGGGCGGCCCGAAGCCAGCCTGAACGTGGATCAGATGAAGGCCCTGCAACGGAAACTTGCGGCACGCGGGCATGATGTCGGGCCGATCGACGGGATCTTGGGCGCGAAAACCCGTGATGCGGTGCAGGCAGAGCAGATCCGGCGTGGTTTGCCCGCCGACGCATGGCCCACTGCGGCGCTGCTGAACGCATTGTGATGGTGGTTGGTTTTCGCGAAAGGCGCGATTGACGTAATCGGCGAAAGGTTTGGTCAGATAGTCCAGTGGGATGCGCGCGGCACTACGCAAGAATACCGCGATTGGCATCCCAGGAAGCAGAGCCGGGTCGCCGAGCTTGGCCAATTCGCCGGGGTCCTTGGCGGTTTCGGGTCGCGTCTCTCCAATCTCCCGGCGTGGTGGCCGATCTTGCTGCTGTACGCGGCCATACAACACCGGGAAGGTTAATTTCTAAGCAACATGAAACGGCTAGGCGCCCTTGTCTGCTAAGACAGGGGTGCGTATTCCTGCTAGGATCGAATCTGATGCATGTTTATGTGCCAGTCCCCTGTTTCAGGGACGCAAAAAGGGGAATGCTATGAGCCGGATGGCGCGGGGCGCGGCAAGGGTTACCGCAGTGGTGCTGCTGGCGGGACTGGTGTCTGGGTGTGCGGGCGCCCGCCAGGATACGCAGGGCATTAACGACCCCTACGAGGCGGACAACCGCGCGATGCACGAGTTCAACAAGAAAATTGATTCGGCCCTGTTCAAGGACGCCAGTCTGCCCGATCCGGTGCTGCGCCCGCTGGTGAATGTTGGCGGCAACCTTGGCTTGCCGAGCAAGATCGTCAATTCGCTGCTGCAAGGGCGGCTGGAGCCTGCGGGGCAGAATTTCTTTCGCCTTGTGCTGAACTCGACCTTGGGTGTGGCGGGGATTTTCGACGTCGCGCAATCCTTCGGCCTGCCCGAAGTCGATACCGATTTCGGCGAGACGCTCTATGTCTGGGGGATGGGCGAAGGCCCCTATATGGAACTGCCGCTGCTTGGCCCTTCGACCGAGCGGGACGCGCTGGGGCGGGTTGTGGATATCGCGCTGGATCCGGTGGGTTTGGCGTTGTCGGGGCATGATGCGCGGGTCGCCACCGCCTTTACGCTGGGGTCAAAAGTTGGTGACCGGCTGCGGTTTGGGGGGGTGATCGACTCGGTTTTGTATGAAAGTGCAGATAGCTATGCGCAATCCCGGCTGCTGTATCTGCAAAGCCGACGCCATCAACTGTCTGGTCAGGAGAAAAACGATGCGGATGCCTTCGACCCCTATGCCGAGTGACATGAACCGCCGCAGCCTGATAGGACTGGCATTGGGGGCGGGGGCGCTGGCGCTGTTGCCCGCGGGCCCGGTCGTCGCACTGACCGATTCCGAGGCAAAGGCGCTGATTACCCGCGCCGTGGGCGAGGTCAACGCGGCCATTGCATCAGGCAAGACGGGCGCCCCGCTTTATGCCGATTTTGAGCGGGTCTTCACCCGCTATGCCGACGTGCCCGTGATCGCGCGTTCGGCGCTGGGGGTTGCTGCGCGCTCCGCAAGCGCCGCACAGATGAGCGCCTTCACCATGGCTTTCCGGGGGTATCTGTCGCGTAAATACGGCAAGCGGTTCCGCGAATTCATTGGTGCGCGGTTCGAGGTTCAGGGCGCACGTCCGGTCAAGACCTTCCATGAAGTCAAGACGATAGCCTTCATGAAGGGGCAGGCCCCGTTCGAAGTGTTATGGCATGTGTCCGACAAATCCGGCAAGGATCTGTTCTTCAACATCATCATTGAAGGCGTCAACATGCTGGCGGCAGAGCGCACCGAAATCGGTGCGATGCTGGACCGCCGCCGGGGCAATATCGACGCGCTGATCACCGATCTGAAAACCGCCGGCTGACCCTAATAGAGCGAGCGCAGCAGGTTTTCGATCGCGCTTCCCAACCCCTCGTTGCGGGGTTTTTCGGGGGCCACCAGTTGCCCGTCGATCACCGGCACACCGCCTTCGGGAATCGGATCGCCCGACGACCACGCCTGCCCCGGGAAGCCGGTCTGCGGGGCGCTCTGACCGCGCCACTCTGACGGATCTGCCATCGGCAGGGGGGTCACCGGCTGGCCCGCCTCTACACGGCTCATCACTTCGTGCCAGATGTCGGCGGGCAGTCCACCGCCGGTCACGCCTGACAGCGGGCGGTTGTCGTCATAGCCCATCCAGACGCCTGCCACGTAATCGGCGGTAAAGCCGATGAACCAGGCGTCACGTGCGGCCTGTGTCGTGCCGGTTTTGCCTGCGACTTCGCGGTCATCCAGTCGCGCGCGGCGGCTGGTGCCGCGTTCGACGCCCTGATGCATCATGTAAATCAGTTCGCGCGCGGCCTTCTCCGAAATCACCCGTTCGCCAATCCCGCCGCCTTTGCCAAACAGCGGCTCCGAATCGCCCTTCAGGCG
>JAQTYE010000207.1 GCA_028749255.1 Paracoccaceae bacterium
GGCCCGGCGGGAATTGAGTATTTTTGCCAAGAAGAAATGGCAGATTTCTGCTTGGTCCAAATACTCCCGCCGGAGGCGCAGGCGGGCCGGGCAGGGGGCTCAGGCGCTGCGTTTGGCCGCGCGATAGGCCAGGATCCACAGCACCGCGAAGGCCAGCGAGATCACGGCATTCAGGTTGGGCATGGTGATCCCAAAGAAATCCCACACGATTTCATCGCAGCGCACCAGCGGCGCGGCCTGGATTTGCGCCAGCAGGTCGTCGGCCGAGCCCATCCCGACCGGGTTTGACGTGCAGCTGTCGGGACCGGCAAAGATGTGCCGCTCGACACCCGAGTGATAGATCCCGAGCACCCCGGTGGTCAGCGCCGCCAGCGCGCCAAAGAACGCCAGTGCCAGCGGCAGCCGGAACAGCAAGATCATCGCGCCCAGCACCGCCGCGACCAGATGCGGCCAGCGTTGCAGGATGCACAGATCGCAAGGCGCAAAGCCCAGCGACTGGAAGATCAGCGCGCCGATCAGCACCGCAGCCGATCCGGCGGCGGCCAGGGCGATCATCTGGCGGGGGGGCAGGAAGGTCAGCATCACAGATACCTCAGTGCATAGAAGCCGCCGATCAGCAGCACGACGAAAGCAGTGAACAGCGGGCCGAGCCAGCGTTCGATGAACGCCTTGATCGGCGCGCCGAATTGCCACAACAGGCCCGCGACGATGAAAAACCGCAGCGCGCGCGCCAGCACCGACACGCCCATGAACAGCGGCAGCGGCAGATGGGTGGCGCCCGAGAAAATCGTGATCACCTTATAGGGGAACGGCGTCACCCCCGCGACCAGCACCGCCCAACCGCCGTATTCGTTGAACCGCGCGGCCAGTTGATCGAACTGATCGGCCTTGCCATAGAATTCCAGGATCGGCTGACCGATCGTATCCATGAAGCCAAAGCCGATGGCATAGCCCAGGCACCCCCCCAGAACCGAGGCCAGCGTGGCCACGGCCGCGATCTGGAAGGCGCGGTGGCGCGCGGCCAGAATCATCGGGATCATCAGCACATCCGGCGGGATCGGAAAGACCGAGCTTTCGATGAAGGCCACCGCCGCCAGCGCCCACATCGCATGGCGGTGCGCAGCCATGCCCATCGTCCAGGTGTAAAGCCGTTGGATCATTTGCTGCCCTCTTTGCCTTCTTGTGCATCGCCCGCCCCGGCGGCCACGTCAAGCGTGGGCCGGAACGAAATTACGCTGTTGTGCGGTGTATCGAACGGGTACTCTCGGGAACGTGACTGTGAAGGGGTGTGCGATGAAATGGCAGGGGCGGCGCGGTAGCGCCAATATCGAGGATCGGCGCGGTCGGTCGGTGGGACGCGTGGGCGGCATCACCGGGGTTGGCGCGATTGCAGTTCTGGTGATCGGCTATTTCCTGGGCGTCGATGTGACACCCTTGCTGCAGACCGGCGGTCAGAGCGTGCAGACCAGCGGCCCGCTGAGCGAGCAAGATCGCGCGATGGGCGATTTCGTCTCGGTCACCCTGGCCGACACCGAAGAGATCTGGTCGGATATTTTCACCACCGAGCTGAACCGCACCTATCACCCGGCGACACTGGTGCTGTTTTCCGAGGTGACACAATCGGCTTGCGGCAATGCCTCGGGGGCGACGGGGCCGTTTTATTGCCCCAATGACCAGAAGGCCTATCTCGACACGGCGTTTTTCACGACGCTGTCGCGCCAGTTGGGGGCGGGGGGCGATTTCGCGGCCGCCTATGTGGTGGCGCATGAGATCGCGCATCATGTGCAAGATGAGTTGGGGATTCTGGCCAAGGTCAACGCTTTGCGCGCGCGCAGCACGGAGGCTGAAAGCAATGCCCTGTCGGTGCGTATCGAACTGCAGGCCGATTGTTTTTCCGGGATCTGGGCGCGCCACGCCGCCGAGACCTTCGGCTCGATCGAAAAGGGCGATGTGGCCGAGGCGATGAATGCCGCAGCCAAGATTGGCGACGACACGTTGCAACGCAATGCAGGCCGTCGCCCGATGCCCGACAGCTTCACCCATGGCACCAGCGAACAGCGGCAACGCTGGTTCGCGGCGGGCTTTGAAAGCGGGCGTCTGGGGGCCTGCGATACCTTCTCGGCGCAAAATCTGTAAATCTGTCCGCACGACCCTCTTGTCTTGTGGCGCGCAGGCGGCTAAATCGGCGAAAGCTGGCCCGAGTGGTGGAATGGTAGACGCAGGGGATTCAAAATCCCCCGCCGCGAGGCGTGTGGGTTCGAGTCCCACCTCGGGCACCAGCTTGAAATCCAAGCAAAATTCGCAATTTGCGTTTCCCGGAGTTGGACCGGGATTTCTGCGGTTTCCCCAAACATTTCCCACAGTCACGATTCGTGCTTTGTTCGTGCTGCATATGCTGCGCGGCGTAAAATCTTGCGGCTGGCCCGCTTGCGGTAGAAGGCGACCCTCTTTGCACTCTGGTTCGTGACCGCCTGGATTTGCGCATCCGTGCATCCCGATTCGGCCAGACCCACGATTGAAAGCTTGCGCACCCCATGCCGCGTGAACGCCTTGGCCGGGGCGCCACGCGCGGAAAGCCTTCTCTGTTGCGCTGTTTGGCAGACGCCGAATGCGCCCCATTGGAAACGTTGCAAAACGGCGGCGGGTGTTTGTTCCGGGGCGCGATCTGGTCCAGCAAGGACAATCCGAGCGGGCGGGTTATGCCTGCCCGCTGTCGCAATATCTGCTGGCCGATGCGTTGGGTCTGAGCGCGGTCCACGTCAAGCGCGTGCTGCGGCACCTGCGTGAAGCGGGGATCGCCATGTTCCGCGACGGGTTTGTGGCCTTCGACGATTGCGCGCGGCCGCGCGATCACGCCCAGACTCAGACCCACCCCCAGCAGCGGCAGGCCCTGTCTGACGATCCGCCCACCTGTCTTGCATCCTCATGTTGTTCGGCGCAGGATCTGGGCCAGGACGCAGACTCGTGCTTGACGCAAAGGAGCCAGGATGCCCAACGATCCCTATGAAATCCTTGGCCTGACCAAGACGGCAACGGCTGACGAGATCAAGAAAGCGTATCGCAAGCTGGCGCGTACCAGCCACCCCGATCTGCACCCCGACGATCCCGAAGCCGAGGCGCGGTTTCAGACCATCGGCGCCGCCTATGACCTTTTGAAAGACCCCGAAACCCGCGCGCGCTATGACCGTGGAGAGATCGACGGGCAGGGTGCCGAGCGTCCGCAGCGCCAGTATTACCGCGATTTCGCCGATGCTTCGGGCGCTGCATACGGTCAGGGGCACGGGTTCGGGCCGAACGTGGATCCGGCCGATGTCTTTGCCGAAATCCTGCGCAACCGGGCGCGTCGGCCCCGGGGGGATGAGTTCGGGGAACGTGGGTTCTCAGTATCAGGGGCCGATATGCGCTATTCGCTTGAGGTCTCGTTTCTGGATGCCGCGCGCGGGGCAGAGATCCATATCACCCTGACCGACGGCCAGAGCGTTGCGGTCAAGATCCCGCCGGGCACCGAAGACGGGCGAACCTTGCGACTGCGCGGCAAGGGGGCGCCGGGGTTCGGTGGCGGGCGGGCAGGGGATGCGCTGATCACCCTGTCCGTGCGGCCCCACCCGGTGTTTCGTCGCGAAGGCGATGACATCGTGCTGACGCTGCCGATCACGCTGGATGAGGCCGTGCTTGGGGGGAAGGTGACCGCGCCCACCATCGACGGCCCGGTTGGTCTGACAATCCCGGAGGGCACCAGTTCAGGCCGGGTTTTGCGCCTGAAAGGGCGCGGCGTCACCCGCGCGGATCGCAAGACCAAGGGCGACCAAAGGGTCGAGCTGAAGATCGTCCTGCCGCCGGAACCGGATGCGGGTTTGCGCGACTTCCTGTCGGAATGGCGCAAGACCCATGCGTTTGACCCGCGGGCGGACGTGTTGAAAGGGAGCGCATCATGACCGAGCGGTTTTCCGAAGACGAGGTTGTCACCACCGTCGGGCGTCTGACCCGCAGCCAGCTTGTTCGTTTCATCGAGTCCGATCTGATCAAGCCGCAGGTCGATGCTGGCGGGTACATCTTTCAGCGCATCGACATTGCCCGGCTGGAGCTGTTGTGTGATCTGTCCCAGGATCTGGATCTGGACGAGACGGCGCTTGGCATCGTGGTTTCGCTTCTGGATCAGCTGCACGCCGCGCGGCACGATCTTGCGACCTTGGCGGGTGCGATTGATGCCTTGCCCGCCGAGCTGCGCAGCCAGATTGAACTGGCCTTGAAAGCGCCCTGAAGGTCGCGGCGTTCGGTTCTCTGATCAGGAGGAGCAAATCAAGCGTGTCGTTGGTCGCGGGCCAGCCGTGCGGGACCGATGGCCCGTGCGTTATGATCCGTCGGCGACACCATAGGCAAACCAGCGGTCGGAGTGCATGATCTCATCTTTCAGAAGCTGCAGTCCCGTCATGTCGATGGCCTGCTTGGAGAGCACCAGTCCGCCGGGGTGTCCGTTGATCCAATCGACAAGATCCGCATCTGTCCGCAAAACCTGAACGGGAACGACCAGCCGGGCCGAATAGCTGAACTGTCCGGCATAGCCCGCATCAACGGTCGCGATACCGGCATCGGCATGGGCTGCCAATACTGCGGCCAGCCGCGCGGGATTGTTGGTTTGCCACAGGCTTTGGAAGGCGATCAACTGCACAATCAGCAAGGTTGCCGGTGCCACCAGCGCGCGAAAGACCATCGGGGTGCGGTTCTGGCAAGCCAGCGCCGACATGGCAGCCAG
>JAQTYE010000208.1 GCA_028749255.1 Paracoccaceae bacterium
CTCTTCGCGTAAACACAGATCCAGCGCACCATTCAGACTGGCAGAGAAGTCGGCGTCAAAACCCGGGTCCTGCGCGCCCATGACCCCGGGCAATGTGACCAGAGCCACGCCCTCGCGCCGTTGCAGCTTAACCCGTCGTGTCATCGTCTGTCCCGCTTCCCACTTGCCGGACCACACCGCCCCGGTTTCGCCAAGTTTACGGCGAAACTGGCCCGAGGCAACGCTAATTTCGCGTTATTCCAGAGACTTGGCGGTGCGGCAGGTGCGCCGGGCGTTAATGCCCGGCCGCGTGATCGCGGCAAAACGGTGTGGCCGGGATCAGATCCAACCGCTCCTCAGAGATCTGCGCACCGCAGGTGACACAATAGCCGTATTCGCCTTCGGCCAGCCGTGCCAGTGCCGCCTCGATCATGCGCAACTCTTGCCGGGCGGCCAGACGCAGGTCGTCAAGCACTTCGTCGCCCTCGCGTTCGGTCGCCATTTCTTCCCAATCCTTGGACTCGTGGTCCTCAAATTCAGTCTCGATCTGATCGAGCCGCGCGGTCAACTGGGCCTGACGGGCCTCCAACTCGGACTTGCGGATATCGAGCGTTTTCATGGCGTCCTCCTCCTGTTCGACCCATCTAAGACCCTGCGCCCGGGGCCGGCCTTGACGCAGGTCAAACGGCTTGCGTGCCGCGCAGGCCGATCCTAGCATAGGCATAGGGAGAATAAGGAATTTATCATGCATCAGGACTGGATCTGGGGCCTTGTCGGGGGCCTGATGATTGGCGCGGGGGCGGCGGTCTATTTGCTGCTGAACGGTCGGATCATGGGGGCGAGCGGCATTTTGGGCGGGTTGATTGATGGCAGCGCGCGCGACGCCACGCCCGAGCGCGTGGCCTTCCTGGCAGGGTTGATCGCCGTGCCGCCGCTGCTGGTGCCGCTGTATCGGGTCGTAGACACCCATGTCAGCAGCAATATCGGTGTGCTGATCGTGGCGGGACTGCTGGTTGGCGTGGGCACGCGGCTGGCCAATGGCTGCACCTCGGGGCATGGGGTGTGCGGCATCTCGCGGCTGTCGCTGCGCGGGATTGTGGCAACGGTGTTCTACCTGCTCGGTGGCGGGCTGGCATTGGTGATCGCGCGCCACGGGCTGGGGCTGATCTGATGCGCAATTTCACCGCATTTCTGGCTGGCGGGTTGTTTGGCGCAGGGCTTCTGGTTGCGGGCATGGTCGATACCGCCAAGGTTCAGGGCTGGCTGGATGTGTTTGGCGTCTGGGACCCGACGCTGGCCTTCGTGATGGGCGGCGCGGTGCTGCCGATGATGATCGTCTGGCGGATCGCGGCGCGGCGCAAGACCAGCTATCTGGGCCTGCCGATGCCCGGCGATTTCCCGCAGCTGGTGGATCGCAATCTGGTGTTGGGGTCGGTTCTGTTTGGGGCAGGCTGGGGATTGGCCGGGCTGTGCCCGGGACCGGCATTGGGGGCGCTGGCTTTTGGCGGCTGGCAATTCGCGCTGTTCGTGCTGGCGATGGGCGCAGGGATGGCGCTGACGCCTGCGCTGCGCGGCCTGTTGCAACGGCTGGACCCGCCGCCTGTTGGACAGGACGATGCCTGATGATGAGCGTGCCGGCACGCATTCTAGAATCCGCTCCCGAGTTTGAGCGGCGGCAGATCGGCCGCTTCATCGGAGGCGCCGAACCCGTCGAGCGCCATGCCCAGCGGCGGCAAATCCTCGCCAACGCCAAACCCGCCCAGCCCGTCAGGATCGACGTTCGACGCATCGCCCAGCCCGCCATCGGGCGGGTCATACAGCGGTGAGTCGGGGTTGCCGAGCCCGGCCCGGCCCGAACCCTCGGGCAGCTTCCCGGCAAAGGGGCTTGGCCCGGCGTTGAAGGCGGGTGCGGATTTGGCCTTTGGGGCGTGCGCCGTGGCGGCGCTGATGTCGAGCATCGTGCCCTGTGCCAGATCCTCTTCTGCGATCAGCCGCACCGCGCGCATCCCGCGACTTTGACCCAACCGCCCAAACGACAGGCAGCGCCGCCCCGCGCCTTCCAATCGCAGCTGTTCCAGCGCATCCGAGGGCAGCGGAATATCCATCCCGGGCTTGAACCCGAACACCACCGATAACGGCAACGAAACCCGGTGCAAAACCGCCTCGATCACTGCCTGGGTGCCCATCACCGTGCCCTGCATCTGCTTGCCCCAGGCCGCCTCTTGCGTCGCGCGTTCGTCGGCGGCAGACGCAACAGCGCCTTCGGCGTTGAGCGTCAGGGCGCCCTGCGCAGGGCTGCGGCGCAGATGCGAACCGCGGCCATTCGCAGGCACGACCCAAAGCATCCCCCCCTGCCGGACCCCGCCCGCGCCCAGTTCCAGCTGCATCGACCAGACCCGATAGCCGATGTCTTCGAGCAGCAGACCCAGCGGGCGCGGATCGTCCAGATAGGACGCGTAGCGAAAGCCCCCGGCCCAGGTCACCGCCTCGGTCTCGGCCAATAGTTCCTCGATCTGGATCAGCACCGCGTCCACAAAATCCGCCGCCATCGAGGCGTCAATGCGCGTCGCGCGGCGCGCAGCGGGGGCCGATTTCGCCAGCTGCCCCATCGTCTGCACTTCGATCAGGGCCGACAGGGTGGCGGGCGGCAACACCATCAGCCCCAGCGCATCACCCGGCCCCTCGATCATCGCCAGAAGCGACAGATCCTCCAACGCCTCGGGCAGATCGGCCAGCGACATCCGGCTTTCCCGGATCGACGCCACCTGCACCGGCAGGTCAAAACGATCCTGCGCGACCTTGGCCAGCGCCTGGGTAATCGCGCGATCCGGGGTCATGGGGGCGCTGTCCGAGGTGGGTCTGCCCGCCTCGGCCTTTTTGCGCAACACCGACTGAATCCGTTCGTCTGCCATCCCGTCCATTCCGGCCCCATTGGGGGGCACCTGAGACAGCAATTGCAGATCAAGGTTTACAAATCATTGAAAGCAGGCCGGATTTTGTCAGGCCCCGTCTTTTCGCCGCAGCGGCAGGCTGACCCGGAACGCAGCCCCGCCCTGCCCTGGCACATAGTCGATCGAGCCGCCCAGATTGGCCATGATCTCGCGGCAGATCGCCAACCCCAGACCGGCGCCCCCGGCGCGGCTGGTATCCGTCAGACGCGCGAATTTCTCGAAGATAAGCGATTGGGATTTCTTGGGAATCCCCGATCCGTTGTCGATGAAGTCGATCTGCACGCGGCCACCACGTTTTTTCACCTCGATGCGCAAGACCGCGCGCTCGGCGTCGCAATATTTGCGCGCGTTCGAGATCAGATTGATGAACACCTGCACCAGCCGGTCAGTGTCGGTGAACACCGGCATGTGTTCGGTCGGAAAATCGCGTTCCAGCCGAAACACCCGATCGGGGCGGGTCGAGGACGCCGCCTGCACGGCGCGCGAAATCAGATCGTGCAGGTTGGCCACGCCCACCGACAACTGCACCTTGCGGTTTTCCAGAACCGCCAAATCCAGCAGATCATCGAGCAGACGGGTCAGGCGGCGGGCCTCTTCATGGATGATTTCAGCATATTGCGCGCGCACCGCCTCGGGCAGGTCCGGTTCCATCAGGATTTCCGAAAACGCCCGGATCGAGGTCATCGGCGTGCGCAGTTCATGGCTGATCTGGCCAAGGAAGGCGTCCTTTTGCACCGACAGTTCGGTCAGCTTGTCATTGGCCTCGCGCAGCGCGCGGGCGGTGCGGGCGAGTTCTTCGGACTTGGCTTCCAGCTGGGCGGAATATTCCTTGATTTCCGCGGCTTCGCCTGCCACGGCGATCAGATCCTGCACCGAAACCGAACTGCCGCCGGTCAGCTGCGAAATCATCGCATGCGCGGTGGCCGCCCCCACCGAGCCCGCCAGTTGCCGTTCCAGCCGGGCGATGAAATCGGGCGTGGTGTCGGGCAGGAAGCCCAGCTTGCCCTGCCCCGCCGCCTGCGCCTGAAAGAACCGCTGTGCCTCTTCCGCGCCCAAAATCCGTTGCGACATCGACAGCAGATCCTCGGCCTCGGCCGCCCCGCGCGACCAGCCACGCGCACCGGGCGCCTGATCGAAGATATTGACGAAGGCCACGCCCTGCAGCCGCTCCATCGGGCCGGGGAAAGAGGCCATCGAAAACACCAGAAACAGCAGCGTGTTGAGGAACAGCGACCAGAACAGCGCATGCAGCAACGGGTCCAGCCCCGCGACCCCGAACAACGCCTGCGGGCGCAACCAGCCAAGGCCGAACGGCCCCGCCGCCATCACCTGCGCCGAAATCAGCCCACCCTCGCCGAAAGAGGGCAGGAACAGCGTATAGATCCAGACCGCAAACCCAACGACCAGCCCGGCCGCAGCGCCCACATGGGTGGCCCCGCGCCAGAAGATGCCGCCCAGCAGAGCGGGCAGCACCTGCGCCGCCCCCACAAAGGCAATGAGCCCGATCGAGGCCAGCGCCGCCGACCCGCCCGAGACATGGTAATAGCCATAGCCCATCGCCAGAACGGCCGCGATAGAGACCCGGCGCGACATCAGCACCAGCCCCCGAATGTCGCCCGGCGCCCGCGCCGTGCTGCGCCGTAAAGTCAGCCACAGCGGCGTGACGATATGGTTCGAAACCATCGTCGCCAGCGCAATCGCCGCCACGATGACCATCGAGGTGGCACTGGAAAACCCGCCCAAGAAGGCCAGCAGCGCCAGCTTGCCCTGACCTTCGCTCAACGGCAGGGTCAGCACGAACAGGTCG
>JAQTYE010000053.1 GCA_028749255.1 Paracoccaceae bacterium
CCGCAGGGTCGCGGCAGGATTCGCCCCGTCCGACAGCACCAGATGCATGTCCGCCGCCGGGCGGCGTTCGTCGATCTGCCACAGATGCAGGTGATGGACGTCGTCCACCGCCTCCAGCCCCCCCAACGCCCGCGCGATCTGTTCGGTCTTTCCCGGATGCGGCGCGCCCAGCATCAGAATGCGCAACACCGGGCGGATTTCGCCCGCGACATGCCACAGGATGAACAGCGAAATCCCGATGGTCAGGATCGGGTCAACCAGGCGCCAATCCCACAGCAAAATCACGATGCCACCGATGATGACGGCAACCGAGGCGCCCGCATCGGCCAGATTGTGCAGGAAAGCCGCGCGGATATTGACGCTGTCCTTGCTCAGGCTCCAGGTCAGGGCTGCGGTGCCAAGGTCGATGATCAGCGCCAATCCGGCCAGCCAGACCACGATCCAGCCGTCGACGCCGGGCGGATCAACAAAACGCCCCGCCGCCTCGGCCATCAGCCACAGCGCGACCAGTATCAACGCGACATAATTCACCAGCGCCGCCACGACCTCGGCGCGCGCCCAACCGAAACTCATCGCGGCATCGGCACCACGACGCGCCAGACGGCGCGCGCCAAAGGCCAGCACCAGCGCGGCCGCGTCCGAGAAATTATGCACCCCGTCGGCAATCAGCGCGACAGAGCCCGCCACCAACCCGCCCGCGACCTGTGCGAGGGTCAAGGCCACATTGATCCCGACAGCCGCTGCAACCTGTCGGTCGCCCGTATCGGCGCCAAGGTGATGGTGGTGGTGATGATCGTGCGGCATCAGGTTTCCTCTTCGGAGGGGGCGCTGCCCCCGCGCGTTCCGCGCCCCCCGGGATATTTGGACCAAGGTGACAGGCAACCCCGCCCATTCACCTTGGTCCAAATATCCCCGCCGGAGGCACCCGCAGCTTCGACCCGCGAGCCGGAAAGGTCAATGTGCCTCGGCCCAGCTTGCCCCCTGCCCCGCATCGACGACAAGCGGCACAGACAACCGCACGGCCGGATCGGCGGCGGTTTCCATGATGTGACGCGCGACGGTGATCAGATCATCGACCGCGCTGTCCTCGACCTCGAAAATCAGTTCGTCATGCACCTGCAGCAGCATGGTGGCGGGCAGATCGGCGATGGCCGCGGGCATGCGGATCATCGCGCGGCGGATCACGTCGGCGGCGGCGCCCTGAATCGGCGCGTTGATGGCCGCGCGTTTGGCGAAGCCCGCGCCGGGGCCTTTGGCGTTGATCTCGGGCGTGTGGATTTTACGCCCGAACAGGGTTTGCACGAAGCCGTGCTCTTTGGCGAAGGCCACCGTGTCATCCATATATTGGCGGATCCCGGGGAAGCGCTCGAAATAGCGGTCGATGAAGCCCTGCGCCTCGGCGCGCGGAATGCGCAGGTTGCGCGCCAGACCAAAGCCCGAGATGCCGTAGATGACGCCAAAGTTGATGGCCTTGGCCTGACGGCGGATCATCGGGTCCATGCCCTCGACCGGGACACCGAACATCTCGGATGCGGTCATCGCGTGAATGTCGATGCCGTCCTTGAAGGCCTGTTTCATGGCCGGCAGATCGGCCACATGGGCCAGGATGCGCAGTTCGATCTGGCTGTAATCCAGGCTGACAATTTTCATCCCCGGGCCCGCCACGAACGCCTCGCGAATGCGGCGGCCTTCGTCGCTGCGCACGGGGATGTTTTGCAGGTTCGGATCGGTCGAAGCGAGGCGCCCGGTGCTGGTGGCCGCAAGCGAATAGCTGGTGTGCACGCGCCCGGTTTCGGGGTTTACGTGGGTTTGCAGCGCGTCGGTGTAGGTCGATTTCAGTTTGGCAATCTGGCGCCAGTCCAGCACCCGCGCGGCCAGCTGCGCGGCGGTCGGCTGATCGTCCATCGTGGTGATGTCTTCCAGCACATCGGCACCGGTCGAATAGGCGCCTGCCTTGCCCTTGCTGCCACCCGGCACGCCCATCTGGTCGAACAGAATCTCGCCCAGCTGTTTAGGGCTGCCCACATTGAAGGGCTGGCCGGCGATCTCTTGAATCTCGGCCTCCAGCCCGGCCATGCGCTGCGCGAAGATATTGGACATGCGCGAGAGCACCTGCGCATCCACCCGCACGCCCGCCATTTCCATATCAGCCAGCACCGGCACCAGCGGGCGTTCCAGCGTTTCATAAACAGTCGTCACCCGCGCCTGATGCAGTTGCGGTTTGAACCGCTGCCACAGCCGCAGCGTGATATCGGCATCCTCGGCCGCATAGGGCACGGCCTTGTCGATAGCGACCTTGTCAAAGGTGATCTGGCTTTTGCCAGAGCCCAGCAATTCCTTGATCGGGATCGCCTGATGGCCCAGATATTCAGCACTCAGCGCATCCATCCCATGCCCGTGTACCCCCGAGAACATCGCGTAAGACATCAGCATCGTATCGTCGAACGGGCCTACGCGAATGCCGTGGCGGGCAAAGATTTTGAAGTCATACTTCATGTTCTGCCCGATCTTCAGGATCGAGTCGTCTTCCAGAACCGGTTTCAGCAGGGCCAGCGCCTCGGCCATCGGCATCTGATCGGGCGCGCGTTCGGTGCCGCCAAACAGATCATCGCCACCGATGGTGTGGCCCAGCGGAATATAGGCGGCCCGCCCCGGCGTGGTGCAGATTGACACACCGACCAGATCGGCCCGCATTTCATCCAGACTGGTGGTTTCGGTATCGACCGCCATCCAGCCCTTGGCACGCGCCGCGTCCAGCCATTCGGTCAGCGTCGCGGCGTCGCGGATGCAGGTGTAGGCGGTGGTGTCGAGGGGGGCCTCGGGGGCGGCTTGCGGCGTGGCAGCGGCCTGCGGTGCGGCGCCCGTGCCCCGGCGTTGGGCAGTCACGCCATCGGGATCGGCCGTGGCGACGGGGGGCGTGACACCAAATTTTTCGGCCACGCGGCGCGTCAGCGTGCGGAACTCCATCGCGTTCAGAAAGGTCAGCAATGCCTCGGGGTCCGGGTCTTTGACCTCAAGATTGTCGAGCGGAATATCCAGCGGGGTCGTTTCATCCAACGTCACCAGACGCTTGGAGAGCCGGATCTGATCGGCGAACTTCTGCAAGGTTTCCCGCCGCTTGGGTTGCTTGATCTCGCCCGCGCGGTCCAACAGCGTTTCCAGATCACCATATTCGTTGATCAACAGCGCCGCGGTCTTGATGCCGATGCCCGGCGCGCCCGGCACGTTATCGACCGAATCGCCTGCCAGCGCCTGCACGTCGATCACGCGATTGGGCTGCACACCGAATTTCGCCTCGACCTCATCGGGACCGATGTGCAGGTTTTTCATTGCGTCGAGCATTTCGACGCCGTCACCGACCAACTGCATCAGATCCTTGTCCGAAGAAATGATCGTGCAGCGCCCGCCCGCCTCGCGCGCCAGACGGGCATAGGTGGCGATGATGTCATCGGCCTCGAAGCCTTCGGTCTCGATGCAGGCGATGTTGAAGGCGCGCGTGGCCTCGCGGGTCAGCGGAAACTGCGGGCGCAGGTCTTCGGGCAGCTCCGGACGGTTGGCCTTGTAAGCGGGGAAAATTTCGTTGCGAAAGGTTTTCGAGCTGTGGTCGAAGATCACCGCCGCATGGGTGGGCGCATCGGCCCCGTTGCCGTCTTCGATATATTTGAAGATCATATTGGCGAACCCCGCCACGGCACCAATCGGCAGCCCGTCGGATTTGCGCGTCAGCGGCGGCAGCGCGTGATAGGCGCGGAAGATGAAGGCAGAGCCGTCGATCAGATGCAGATGGCAGCCTTTTCCAAAGCTCATGCGTAGTCTCCCGTTGCGCGTCCGCCCCGTTTTGCCACAGCCGGGCGCGCCCTGAAACCCGAAACAAAAAAGACGGCCCGAAGGCCGCCTCGTGGTCCATCTGTCAGGCAGACAGCGTCGTGCCGCAAATCAGTGGTCGTCATGCGCATGGGCGCGGTCGATCACGAATTTCTTGTCGCAATAGCCGCATTCGACCTCGCCCGTATCTTTCGGGATGGTCAGCCAGACGCGCGGATGCCCCAGCGCCCCTTCGCCGCCATCGCAGGCGATTTTCCAAGAGGTCACGACTTGGGTTTCGGGGGCGGTGATGCTCATCAGGAACTCCATTTCACAGGGCGCGCGGCTGCGCCTTTTGGCCGTGTATTCTAGCGATTGCACGGGGCGGGGCAAGATGCATCGCATCCGCCCGCCCAGGATCCGTCAGGCGCGCTCGATACGGCATTGATAGCAATTGTTGCGGGCCGAGCGGACATGGACATAGGCCACCCTCGGGTCGGCCAGCAATGCCGCGGCGCGCGTGGGGATCAGGGCTGTGGGGGTGACCGCCCCGGTGCCATAGACAATGCGGTCATCGGCCCCGTAGCCGCGCAGAATGTAGTCGGCCGCGCTCAGGATTTCGGGCAGGTCGGGGCCGCCCCCCTGCACGCAGGCATCCGCGCACAAAAAGATCGGGCCGGTTTCGGCATAGGGCTGCGGTGCGGGAAACGGGCGATGCGCCAGAATCAGCATGCCCGCCCCCTCGGGCACCGGGCGCAGACAGTGACGGCAGGGATTGGCACTGCCCGAGGCCTGCGTGTGTTCGGGGGCCGCGCCATAGGCATCGGGGGCACCCGCCTGATAGGCGCGCGCGATTTCTGTAGGCAAAGCGATAAAACGAAGGGTCATGGCGTCTCCTTTCAAAGGTGTCGCCATGCTGTCGGGGGGCGCATCACCGCGCCACCCGAATGCTGCGCAATATCAGACCCGGTTCAGCATCCGGCCCAGATTGCGCCCGGCCAGAATATGCAGGTGATAGTGCGGCACTTCCTGCACGCCATTGTCGCCCGCATTGGTAATCGCGCGATAGCCTGCGCCGCCCATGCTCGGCTCGATCCCCAGCATCGCACACACGGTACCAGCGGTGCGGTAAAAATCGACGATCTCGGCATCGCTCGCCACGTTCGAGAAATGATCGAAGTTCACATAAGGCCCCTTCGGGATCACCAGAACATGATCCGGTGCCTGCGGCGCGATATCGCGGAAGGCCAGCGTGTGGTCGGTTTCCATAACCGTATTGTTGGGGATTTCGCCACGCAGGATGCGCGCGAAAATATTCATTTCGTCATAGATATAGGCCACGGGGGGATTCTCCTCAATCGACGAACAGATAATCGGTCGCGGCGATGCGATGTGCAAGCTCGGGGTCACAACCCAGAAACCGCGCCAGTGGCAGCGCATTGTCCTCGGGGCCAGCCGACTGAAGTATCCGCATGAAGGCCGGGAACCGTGCATCGCGCATTCGGTCGCTTTCGAATTTCAGATCGTAGCGGATCGTCGGCAGCAGCCGGTCGATCACCTCTTGCGGGGTGCGTTCGCCCGCCAGACCGACACGGCGGGCATGACCCAGCAGATAGTCGTCGGTGAAATCGCATTCGATTTCCAGCACTCGCGTCACCGCCTTGTCCGAGGTGAAATCCTGCATCAGATCAAAAGCCCCGGGATCCAGACAGATCACCAGCCTGTCCGACTTGTGATAGTCGAACAGCATCCGCACCAGCGCCCGACGGTGTCGGTTGCGCTTTTCGATGGTGCGTTCGATGCCCCCCAGATCGGGCAGGCCGCCTTCTTCGTTGAACAGATATTCCACTGCCGGAATGTCTGTCAGGGCCTGCACCTGATCGACCAGACGCTTGGCGACATGCCACTTCTTGCACACCACCATCATCAAGGTGCGCTCACGCCCAAGGCTCGATTCCGTCTCCCAGAACCGTGGCGCGAAACGGCGCCCGATCCGGCCCCGACCGCTGAGAAACTTGAACAACGAACGCCCTTCGTTCGAAATCGGAAACTGCACGCCGCGCTCCCCCCACAGTTCCCCCAACCGCGCCTTCAACTCGGTCGCTTCGGGGCTGATCTTGCGGGCAAACAGGAAATCCTGGCTCAGCAACAGATCGTAATGATCGTTATAGAAAGTCACCGGCATGCCGTAATCGGTGAACATCAGAAAGGTCAGCGTGCGCGTGCGGATCTCGCGCTCGGGGACGACATGGCGCACGATGGTCTGGAAAAACGTCTCGTCCGGGATCCAGGTCGTCTTGAAGAACCGCATGACATCCGGGCGCTCTGCGCAAAACGCCAGAACCGCCTCGATGGTGGATCGGCGCAGGCACCACCATTGGCTGCCGATCATCATCTGGATGTCATCGGGCACCTTGCGCGCCATACCCAACGCATCCTGCAACTGCATGCTTTTGTAAAACAGCCACTTCTGGCTGCGCTCGTTGAACCAGTGGCGATAGATCAGCCGCTCTTCCTTGATCCCGGTCTTGATCCAGTCCGAGGTGAAATAGTCGAAACTCTCGATGTAATCGACATTGACCCGATCCAGCAGATCATGGGCGAATTCCGCGGACTTGATCTGCATGCAATCGCCCGAAAGCATGTAGAAATGCGTGGCATCCGGAAAGGCCGCAACCGCCGCCCTCCCCGCCTCAAGAGACGCGCCAACCAGGCTCCATTCCCCCCAGCCGCATTTGAGCCGCTTGCGCGCAAAGGTGACCCGCGGGTTGTCCTCCAGCCGGTCGCGGATACGCGCATAATCGGTCGGCTTCGCACGCGCATCGAAATGGATCGACACATAATCCCCGGTCGCGGTCAGCCGCTCGGCCTGCCGGATAATCCCGTCCGGGTCCTTGTGGGTCAAAAGGATGAAGGCGATTTTTGCCATATTGGAAACAAGCCAACCATCAGATATGCGATTATCTGCCTTGATAACGTCAATGCCCGTTGAAATGACAGAGGTTCTTTGATTTTTAAGGGTGAATTATTAGGCTCTGGTATCCCCTGGGATGCGGGGCACACAAGGAGGCTGATTCATGGGTTTTCCCGGCACCTGGATGACCGAAAGCGAAAGCGTCGTCTATCGGGTGGTTCCGAAATGTGCCTGCTCCTCAATCGGACAGATCATGTTCTATTCCGACCATGGCCGGTTTTTTGATGGTGACATCCATGATTCAACCTCGGGGCTGCACAAGTGGTCGCAAGACAACAGCCAGAAACTGATCGAAACCAATGTGAAGACGCATAAGTCCTATGCCTTCACCTGCGTGCGCAACCCCTACGCGCGGATCCTCAGCTCGTTCTTCGACAAGATCTGTGGCATTCAGCGCAACGGCAAGCGCTATCGCGGCAGCCTGGTGCCGCAGCTGATCCAGAAATACGGCATCGACGTCGGCAGCCCCGAAGACGGGTTCGAATTCGATCAAATCAAATCCTTCCGCCGCTTTTTGCTGTTCGCACGCGACACCATCCGCTGGCGTCGCCCGATGGAACCCGACATCCACTGGTCGGCGATGTCGGGCCATATCTCGACCTTCATCGTGAACGGCGGGCATTACGACAACATCTTCTTCACCGAGAAGTTCAACGAGGGCATGCAATCGGTGCTGGATGCGATCCAGACCCCGGTGACCGTTGATCTGGCGCAGATCCCCAAGTTCAACGAATCCGAGGGGCACGGCCCCAAACGCGCGCACAAGGTCAGCGACTATTTCGACGATCTGTCGCGCCACCTGATCTGGGAAATCTACAAGAAGGATTTCCAGCTGTTCAAATACGATTTCGACAACCCGGACAACAAGATGCCCCTCGGCGAGGTCGATCTGGCCGAGGTCCACGCAAAACTGGGCGGCTGAGGCCAGATCAGGGGGGGCGGCGCCCCCCTCTTTGCCTCTGGCAATCAGATCAGGCCGTGATTGCGGAACAGCGCCTTGACGTCGGTTTCCGGGCGTGCGCCGAAATGGCTGATGACCTCGGCCGCGGCCACGCATCCCATCGTGCCCGCGACCTTCAGGCTCTGTCCGGTCGCATAGCCATACAGGAACCCGGCCGCGAACTGGTCGCCCGCGCCCGTGGCATCGACCGGCACGATGCGATGCACCGGCACCTCGACGCGTTCATCGCCGCGGATCAGCACCACGTCATCGCCCGAACGGGTGCACACGACCATCGGGCATTCGCTGGCCGCCTGTTTCAGCGCGCCGTCCAGATCGGTCTGATAAAGCGATTCCCATTCATGGCTGTTGCCAATGACATAATCCATTTCATCGCGCACCAGACGGCGGAAGCTGTCGCGGTGACGATCCACGCAGAAGGGATCGCTGAGCGCGATACCCGCCTTGCCGCCGCCACGGCGCGTGGCCTGCGCCGATTTCAGGAAGGCGGCCTTGCCGTGATCCTTGTCGAACAGATAGCCTTCCAAAAACAGGATCTGCGCCGTTTCCGCGACCTCGAGCGGGACATCCATCGTGCCCAGATCGGCACCGATCCCCAAATAGGTATTCATCGACCGCTCGCCGTCGGGCGTGACAAAGATCATCGAACGCGAGGTCGGCAGATCGGCACGCGCCTCGATCGGCGGGTTGACGAAATCGGTGCCCTCGGCCTGCATCGCGGCGATGTAGAACCGCCCCAGCGCATCATCGCGCACGCGCCCGATAAACGCCGTGGACAGGCCCATATTGCCCAGCCCCGCCAGCGTGTTGGCCACCGAGCCGCCCGGCGCCTGGGTGCGTTCCTTCATCGCGGCATAGAGCGTCTCGGCGCGCTCGCGCTCGATCAGCTGCATGATGCCCTTTTCAATACCCATATGGTCAAGAAAGCTGTCGTCGGTCTGGCTGAGGACATCGACGATGGCGTTGCCGATACCGACGATCTGATACTGTTTCACGGGGTTTTCTCCTCGAACGGACAGAGGTCGCGGATCACGCACACCCCACATTTCGGTTTGCGCGCAACGCAGATATAGCGGCCATGCAGGATCAGCCAGTGGTGCGCATGGCGTTGGAATTCGACCGGCACATTGTCTTCGATGGCGCGTTCGACCGCCTCGACATCGCGGCCGGGGCAGATGCCGGTGCGGTTGCCGATGCGAAAGATATGGGTATCGACGGCCTGCGCGGGAAAGCCGAACCACATGTTCAGCACCACATTGGCGGTCTTGCGCCCGACCCCGGGCAGCGAAGTCAGCGCCGCGCGCGAACTGGGCACCTGACCGTCGAACTGCTCAACCAGAATTTGGCTGAGCTTGATGACATTTTTGGCTTTTTGCCGGAACAGGCCGATGGTCTTGATCTGCTCGGTCAGCCCGTCGATCCCCAGCGCCAGCATCTTTTCGGGCGTGTCGGCGATGGCGAACAACCCGCGCGTGGCCTTGTTCACGCCTGCATCGGTGGCCTGTGCCGACAGCGCCACCGCCACCAGCAGTGTGAAGGCATTGGTATGCTCCAACTCGCCCTTGGGTTCAGGTTCCGCCGCCTGAAAGCGGTGGAAAATCTCTTGCATCGTGCGGTAATCGAGCTGCTTGGCCATGTTCAATCCTATGCCCGCCCGGGCCGCTACGGGCAAGGGGCAGCCCTTGATGCGCGTCGCAATTCACCCTGATTTTTCGGAAAATTGGCCACAACTCGCGAGCGGTATTAACCCGCCATTTGCCGCGCCGCACCACACTGCCCGAAACCGGGCGCCGCAGGAGGGAATCGCATTGGACAGGCAGGTGGGCTATCCGATCGACATGATCGAACAAACCCCGGGTGCGGGCACCTGGGTGCTGGGCTGCGCCTTCGACGCCGACACGATGCTGTGGCAGGTCAGCCATGGGCCCAAGGGCTGCGTGGTGCGCGACGCCACGGGGCAGCTACTGGCCGAGGGGATGATGACCGCCGACATCCCGCTTGTGCTCGACAAACCCGGGGGGGGCACGATCCGGCTTGAGCGGGTCGAAGTGGGCGGCACGTTGCGCCTGTTCATGTCTTCCGAACGGTTGACGCCGGGGGTGAGCTATGCCGAAGCGGCGCCTGTCTGGTCCGGCGGGCGCCCCGCCTCACCAGAAGAAATGGCCACCCTGCCCGGGCTTGGCACCGGCACGATGATCGCCACCGATGACGGGCCGCAACCGATTGACTGGTTGCGCCCCGGGGACCGGATCTTGACCCGGGACAATGGCTATCAACCGCTGCTGTGGCTGGACCGGCAGACGATCCCACGGCGTGCGCCGCCCGACTGCCGCCCGATCACGCTGGCCGCCGATGGTTTTGGCGAGACACTGCCCGAACGTGCGATTTTGGCCTCTCCGGGTTTGGGTGTGCTGCTGGCCGGGCACGAACTGGACCTGTGGTTCGGAGAACGTGAAATGTTCGCCCTCGCCCGCGATCTGGCCCCTCAGGCCCCTGCGGCAGACGGCCGCCAGCATCTGTATAGCTTGCTGTTGCCCGCACCCGAAATCATTCTGGCCGAAGGCATGTGGGTAAGTTCGGTTCACGCCGATCCCGCGTTCATGGCGCATCTGCCCGACCGGGTCCGCGGCGTGCTCGTCCCGCGATTGGCAACCCCGCACGCACGGGCCGCCCGCGGTTGGCTCGATCCATGGGAGGTGGCGATGTTTCGACGTGCACGTGTGGCGCGCAGTCGCCGGATTGCCGCCTGAGCGCACAACCCGCAGCTTTCGGGTCGCGCGGGGCCGCGCGCCCCCCTAAGATGGCGTCAAAGGAGGCGCCATGAGCCAGATCCAGACCCCACAGGACCACCCGGAAACTGCCCTTGAATCGCAGTATCATTACCGCGTCATCGCCCGTGCCCTGCGCGCCATAGACGCGGCGCAGGATGCGGGCCAAACGCTGAGCCTGGCCGATCTGGCCGCGCAGCTGGGGATGAGCGCTGCGCACTTCCAGCGGCTGTTCTCGGCTTGGGTCGGAGTGTCGCCCAAACGCTATCAGCAATATCTGAGCCTGTCTCTGGCGCGGGAACTGCTGGCACGGCGGCTGCCACTGGAGGTCGTGGCCGATGCGGCGGGCCTGTCGGGCAGCGGGCGGCTGCATGACCTGATCCTGCGGTGGGAGGCGATGACGCCCGGCGAATTCGCACAAGGCGCCGCCGGGTTGATGCTGCGCTGGGGACGGTTCGAGTCACCCTTCGGTCCGGTGCTGGCGGTGGCCACGACACGGGGGCTGTGCGGGCTGGCGTTCACCGCCGAAACCGGGTTTGACGCGGCATTTGCCGATCTGGCCGCACGATGGCCCGGCGCCAGCATGCATGAGGCCCCCGAAGCGATCCGACCCTGGGTTACAGCGGCACTGACCGGGCGTGGCGAGGCGGCGCTGACGCTGATCGGGGCCCCGTTTCAGATCAAGGTCTGGGAGGCGCTGCTGGCGATTCCCTCGGGGCAGGTCACCACCTATTCCGAAATCGCCGCCGCCATTGGCCACCCAACCGCAGTGCGCGCCGTCGGCACCGCAGTCGGGCGTAACCCGATTTCGCTGCTGATCCCCTGCCACCGCGCGATGCGCAAATCGGGCGGATTGGGGGGGTATCACTGGGGTTTGCCGGTCAAACGCGCCATTCTGGCCCATGAGGCGGCCCGGGCCGAGGCGGGGTAACGCCGCCCTCCCCCGAAAGTGATGCGCGAAATCCTGCCGCCGCGACAGATCAGATGGAACATTTCCCGTAAAACTGTCTTAATAAGGGGAAGGCCCCGCGAAGGGGTGCAAGTCAAGGCAGAGCACATGAAACGGATCCCTCTTCTTTCGCTGGGTATGGCAGGCCTGATCGGTCTGAGCGCCTGCACCACCGATACCTATAACGGCAGCTATTACGACGACGGCACCGCGCCGACGCAAAGCCGCACCAAGACCGGCGCCGTGACCGGCGCGCTGATTGGTGGGCTTCTGGGCGCCACCTCGGATGGCGATGAGAAACTGACCAAGACCCTTGCGGGTGCTGCGGTCGGCGGCATCATCGGCGGCGCCATCGGCAACCAGCTGGACAAACAGGCGCAAGAACTGCGCCGCGATCTGGACACCAACGGCGTTTCGGTCGTCAATACCGGCTCGGAGCTGGTCGTGACCATGCCGCAAGACGTGCTGTTCGCCACTGACAGCTCGGCGGTACGCCCCGACCTGCAGCGCGACCTGTATACGCTGGCGGGCAGCCTGAACCGCTATCCCAACACCACGATCAACGTGATTGGCCACACCGACAACCGCGGCGATGCGTCCTATAACCAGCGCCTGTCGCAGGACCGTGCCAACGCGGTCGCGAATGTGCTGATTGGGGCGGGCGTGCCGCGCAGCCGTCTGGTGGCCTATGGCCGCGGCGAGGATCAGCCGATCGCATCGAACCTGACCGCCGAAGGCATGGCCAAGAACCGCCGTGTCGAATTCATCATTCGCCCGAACCAATAAGTCCGGGTCACGCGTAAAATCAGGCCGGGCCTTTGGGTCCGGTCTTTTTTATTGACCGATTTTCATTGCCCCTCCCCCCAACGTGGTCATACATCTTGACCAAAGGGGAGGGACAATGCCGTTTCAGAAGATTGAATCCGAAAAGCTTGCCTCGGCGGTCGTCCGTCAGATTGAAGGGCTGATCTTGCAGGGCATCCTGCGGCCCGGCGAACGACTGCCCTCGGAACGTGAGCTGTCTGAACGGCTGGCCGTATCGCGGCCCAGTCTGCGCGAGGCGGTGGCAGAGCTGCAGGAGGCGGGCCTTTTGACCACCCGCGCGGGCGCCGGGATCTATGTCGCCGACGTTCTGGGATCGGCATTTTCCCCGGCCCTGATCCAGCTGTTCGCGCAAAACGAACAGGCGGTGTTTGATTACCTGTCCTTCCGCCGCGATATGGAGGGGCTGGCGGCGGAGCGTGCAGCGCGACTTGGGTCCGACACCGATCTGGCGCTGGTCGATACGTTGTTCAAGCGGATGGAAGCCGCGCATAGCAAACGCAACCCCGCAGACGAGGCCGAACTGGACGCACAGTTCCACATGGCCATTGTCGAGGCCAGTCACAACATCATCATGTTGCACATGATGCGTGCGATGTTTGACCTGCTGTCCGAGGGCGTGTTTTACAATCGCTCGGTGATGTTTCGAAATCGGCCGACGCGCGACGCGCTGCTGGAACAGCACCGCGCGATCAACATCGCGATTCAGGCCCGCGACGGGGTTGCCGCCCGCGCCGCCGTCGCCGCGCATATGGACTATGTCGAACTTGCGCTGAGCGAACAGCGCAAGGCCGAGCGGCACGAGGCTTTGGCCCGGCTGCGCCTGCGTCACGAAGCCGAAAAATAGGCTCCGAACAGCAAAAAACCCGGCACGAGGCCGGGTTTTTCAGATCTGGTCAGCCGGATCAGTGCAGGCGGGTTTCGACTTCAGCGATTGCCGCGTCGATCATGCCAGCCTTGTCCTGCGCCGTCATCTGCTTGGCCAGAACCTCGCCCGCAGCGGCAATCGCCACCGTCACAGCACGGTCCTTGACCTCTTTCAGCGCCGAAGCTTCTGCCGAAGCGATCTTGTCTTCGGCCGCCTTCAGACGACGTGCGATCGAGTCGCGCAGCTCGGCTTTGGCTTGTTCAGCCGCCGCTTGAGCATCACGTTTCGCCGCAACAACGATGTCGTCGGCCTGGGCCTGAACTTCGCGTGCTTTACGCTCGTAGGTTGCCAAGATCGACTGCGCTTCTTCGCGCAGCTCACGTGCTTCTTCGAGGTCCGATTTGATACCGGCAGCGCGCTTGTCCAGCAAACCGCCCAGCATCGAGGGAACCTTGAATTTCAGCAGCACAGCCACGAACAGCAAGAATGCAATCGTGACCACGAAATCAGTGCTGCGCAGCGTGAAGAACGGACCCGAGGCCGCCAACGCGGGCTGAGCGGCGAGAATGAGGAGGAACGAAAGTTTCTTCATCATCTTACCCTTTCAGCCGTGCGCCGACCGCCGAGGCCAAAGCCCCCGCATCAGCCTTGCCACCCAGAGCAGCCACGATTTCAGCGGCGGCATCTTTGGCGACGGCTTCCACCGCCTCCAGCGCGCCAGCGCGGATTTCGCCGATCCGGGCTTCGGATTCAGCCGCACGGGCGCCGATTTCGACATCCGCACGAGCCGTCGCCGCATCAAGATCTTTCTGGATCTCGGCGCGGGCTTCAGCCACGATTTTCTGAGCCTGACCACGGGCATCCGCGAGCGCCTTTTCATAGGCGGCCTCGGCATCCTTGGCCTTCAGCTTGTAGTCTTCGGCGGCGGCAATGTCACCGGCGATGGTCCCCTGACGATCCGCCAGAACCGCAGCGATGCGCGGCAAGGCGATGCGCGAGAGCACCCAATAGATGATCACCAGCGTTACCAGAAGCCAGAAGATCTGGTTTCCGAACGTGGTGAAATCAAGCTGCGGCATACCGGCGGATTCGGCGGCGTGGCCTGCGGCTTCCACCGCGCCATGCGCTGCGTCATTCGCCATTTCGACCGCTTCGTGTTCAGTTGCCATGTCGTCCCCCTGGACCCTAAGTCACGGACCCTTCAGATAACCGGATGGGCCCCGAGGGCCCACCCGACCGCAAGGATGCGAAAAGGGATCAGACGGCGAACATGAGCAGAAGCGCGACGAGGAACGAGAAGATCCCCAGAGCTTCGGCGAACGCGATGCCGATGAACAGCGTAGCGGTTTGGCCAGCAGCGGCCGAGGGGTTGCGCAGGGCGCCCGACAGGAAGTTGCCGGCAACGTTGCCCACACCAACAGCAGCCCCACCCATACCCATACAGGCCAGGCCAGCGCCGATGTAAGCACCCATTTGAACGATATCGCCTTCCATGTTCGTCACTCCTTGAGGTTGGAATTGGCTAAATTGGTTATTTCACAGGTCCTGAACCGCTTAGTGGTGCGGATGCAGCGCGTCTTTCAGATAGACGCAGGTCAGGATCGTAAAGACATAGGCCTGAATGAAGGCCACGAGGATTTCGAGCCCGTACATCGCGGTGATCGCGACGATCGAGAGCGGGGTCACCGCAATACCGATACCCGACATCAGGATCAGCGGCGCGAAGGCGGCGAACACTTTGATCACGGCATGGCCGGCCATCATGTTACCCGCAAGACGAATGGAGTGGCTGACCGGACGCACGAAGTACGAGATCAACTCGATCAGCGCCAGCACCGGACGCAGCGCCAACGGCGCCGAGGACACCCAGAACAGCCCGAGGAAACCAACACCGTTCTTGACGAACCCAACGATGGTCACCGTCAGGAACACGAGCATCGCCAAGACTGCGGTCACCGCAATGTGCGAGGTCGGCGTGAAGGCCTTGGGCAGCAGACCGAGGAAGTTCGAGAACACGATGAACATGAACAGCGTGAAGATGTAGGGGAAGAACTTCAGCCCATCTTTACCCGCCACGTCTTCAACCATCTTGTGGATGAAACCATAGGCCAGCTCGGCGACCGACTGGATGCGCGAGGGCACCACGGCCCGGCCGCGGGTGCCGATCACCAGCAGCAGGATGATTGCCAGGACCGTCACCATCATCCACATCATGGAGTTGGTGGGGGTGTACCAATGCACCGGACCCGCCCCGAACAGCGGTTTCACGATGAACTGGTCCATCGGGTGGAACATGAGACCTTCGCCAGACGCTTCCGACACGTTTATCTTCCCTCTTCTTCGACCGCTGCAGCAGTCGCCCGTTCCTTGTTCATCTCGGCCGCAGTGCGCATCATAACCCGCACACCCGCCGCCAGCCCGAGGAGCGTGAACAACACCATCAACAGCGGCAGCGTGCCAAACAGCACATCCAGCCCGTATCCGATGCCGAAGCCGATCCCCAGCCCCGAAACCATTTCGATGACCATGCGCCACGCCATACCGGCCTGATCCACCTGGGCATCAACGCGAGGCTTGGGCTCATGGACCTTCTTCACCTTGGCAAGCTTCTGTTCCAGTGCCGCAAGGCGTTCAGGATCAGGCTCGTCAGAGGGGCGATCGGTCATGGGCGGTCCCCGCGATAACTCTTGGGCTTGATAGACGTCACAGGCATGTGAGTCAACGCCGTTAGCGCCAGCGTAAAAACAGGATAGTCGATTGATATACAATGATTTTCAAAATCAGCACCAACTGATTTCCACCACGCGGCGGGTCGCGCGCCCGGATTGCCGCGAAAAGGCATATTCAACCGATCGGTTGACGTTTTCCCGCCCCTGCCGCATCAAAGGCGCATGAACCACGCCCCCACCGCCCCGCTGGATGCCATTTTCGCCGCGCTGGCCGATCCTACGCGGCGTGCGATCCTGACGATGCTGCTGGAAGACGACATGGCGGTGACCGATGTGGCCGAGCCTTTTGCGATGTCGCTGGCGGCAATCTCCAAACATCTGGGCATTCTGGCCGAGGCACAACTGATCACCCAGGAAAAGCGCGGCCGGGTGAAATGGTGCAAACTGGAACCACAGGCCCTGCGTGCCGCGACCGTCTGGATCCAGGGTTTCGGGCAATTCGAACCCGTCGATCTGGACGCGTTCGAACGGTTTTTGGAAACCGAGCTGGATACGCCTGACACAGAATGACCGCGCGGGGGCCCCGCGCCCTTTCCCCCGGGAAAGTTCGGTTTTCTTGATACAATCAGGGCTTCAACAAAGTGCAAATATCCCAGGGGTGAATTTGCCGAAGGCAAAGAGGGGGCGGCGCCCCCTACCCGCTCAACGCCCGTGCGAACGGTCGTATCGGTTTACCGACGCGGGTGCCCAGCCCACGGGTGGGGCTGCGGGCGCAAAGACCTCGACCAGAAGTGGATGACAGGCTGCCGCGTCAGAGCTGTGTTCAGACGAGCAATCGCCCCCCGGACAGGCCGACAGCGCCCCGAAAAGGTCAATCTCGGCGAAGAACTCCAGATAATCGCCCGGGCGCACGGGGCTGGCCTTCATGAAATACTGACCGGTGTCGCGGGTGAAGCCGGTGCACATGAAGACATTGAGCACATCATGCACCAGCGCCTCGGCGGCGGCCAGGCTCAGGCCCCGGGCATCGGCCAGCGCGCGGGTCAGGTTGGAATGGCAGCAGTGGTGATATTGGCCGCCATCGGACAGCAGACAATGCGTATAGGGATCGCACCGGGTGCCGATGACATCATGCACCGCCCCGCCGAAATCGTCGAACCCATACCAGTCCAGGCTGTCATCGGTGATCGTCGCCATCGGCCGCAGCGTCGGGAAGGACGACCACATCCGGTCACCGCTGCTCAGATGCGTGCCATGCAGCGCGCGGGTCTTGCCCGAATAGAACCGTTCCGACAGATCCGCCGACCACAGGTTCAAATCACCGACCTGCGGCCCTTCGACCGAGGTGATCCGAAAGAAATGCCCGGCGGGCACCGCGAAACAGGCGGCATCGCGTGCGGGCACCAGAACCTCGGCGGTCTTGGCCCATCCCGTACGCGCGGCACGGTAGGCGCCCAGATCGGGCTTCGGCAGGGCGTCCACCGGGTAGCAGATCACTGGCGGGATCGCGCGGCGCGCAGTCGCATCGGGTGGGGCGGGATGGTCGGGGTGCTCGGGCTTCATGCTGTCTCCTTTGTCGCCATCCTGCCTGGCCCGGCACAAAAGAAAAGCCCCGGTGCGACGACCGGGGCTTCAGCTTCGACAGAACTGCCGTATTTCAGGCCGCGTTGTAATAGGCATACATCAACTCTAGCGCCGACAGGCTGGCCCCGGTTTCGGGTTTCAGCGGGGCGGGCGCCAGAGGCGTGTAATAGGCCAGCGACTCTTCGAGCGCTTTCGCCGGATCCACTTTCTGCGGGAATTGAAGGACTTTAACCATGGAACTCTCCTGTGATCGAGTTCCTCCCTGACGCTCATTTAGGGGCCCAAATGGTAAAGTTAAAGTCACGAAGCCGCCATTTCGCCATGATTTTGCTGCAATGCAGCATTTTGGACGCAACGTCACAAATCCATAAAAAAGGCCCCGGGCGAACCCGAGGCCGATATTTTGTTCCGTGATGCCGGTTTAGACGATGCGGTTGAGCTGCAGCTTCTTGATCTCGGCAATCGCTTTGGCCGGGTTCAAGCCCTTCGGGCAGGTCTTGGCGCAGTTCATGATCGTGTGGCAACGATACAGTTTGAACGGGTCTTCCAGCGCATCCAGACGCTCGCCGGTGGCTTCGTCACGCGAGTCGATAATCCAGCGGTAGGCGTGCAGCAGCGCAGCCGGGCCCAGGTAACGATCGCTGTTCCACCAGTAGCTCGGGCACGAGGTCGAGCAGCTGGCGCACATAACGCATTCATACAGACCGTCCAGTTTCTTGCGGTCTTCGATCGACTGGCGCCACTCTTTCGCGGGGCGGTTCGTCTTGGTTTCCAGCCACGGCATGATCGAGGCATGCTGGGCATAGAAATGCGTCAGATCGGGGATCAGGTCTTTCACCACCGGCATATGCGGCAGCGGATAGATTTTGACATCGCCCTTGATCTCGTCGAGGCCATAGATACAGGCCAGCGTATTGATCCCGTCGATGTTCATCGCGCAGGACCCACAGATCCCTTCGCGGCACGAGCGGCGGAAGGTCAGGGTCGGGTCAACCTCGTTCTTGATCTTGATCAGCGCGTCCAGAACCATCGGACCGCACTTGTCCATATCAAGGAAATAGGTGTCCACCCGCGGGTTTTCGCCGGTGTCCGGGTCCCAGCGATAGATCTGGAACTTGCGGATGTTTTTGCCATCCGGCTTCGGCCAGGTCTTGCCGACGCGCATTTTCGAGTTTTTGGGAAGCGTGAACTGAACCATGGATTATCCCTTCCAGTCAGTGCGGGAATACAAAGGCCGCGTGGGCATGCGGCCAGATTTGTTGAAGACGCAGCGGTCATAGCGCGCGGCGGGGTCGCCCCGCATCGCGGTGGTCATTTGCAGCGTCATGTCGATGTCATAGATCGCCTTGCCGTCCTGATTGACGCCGAGTTTTGCCTCGCCACTGATCGGACGCAGCATTTCAAGGCATTGTGCCTCGGCCTGTTCGACCGGCATCGGCCCGCAACCTGCAAGCGCAAGCCCGGCAATAACCAGACAGGTCCCCCAAACGCGCATCAGTTCCCCCCCGGTTTCGTGGCCACAAAAATCTTTTCGCCACGCAACAAACCGTGGCGGTGCACGTCGGGCTCCTCCGCCGTGACTTCGCGCAAGGCAAACCCTGCGGCCCGGATCCGGTCACGCAGATCAGCGCCATACAGACGGACGTGATCGTGTTGACCGAAATGCAGCACCCGGTCCGCCGACCCCGTCACCGCCAGATTTTCATAGCTTGTGGCCCAGCCTTCGATCACCGGGGTGGTGAAGAACGCCGTGCCACCGGGCACCAGAATGCGGAAAACCTCGGCCAAGGCTTTGGCATCGTTCACATGTTCCAGAACATGATTGACGATGACCTTGTCAAAACAGCCGTCTTCCATCGCGATGGCTTCGATGTCGAGAACATGATCGGGGTTGGTTGACGCCCGCAGTTCGGCGGTCTCATACGAGGCCACGCGCGGACGCACCAGCTTGCGCAGGTGGTGTTCGGCAGAGAAATGCAACACGCGGTCGGTCGCCTTGAAGGGCGCGTCACGCGTGATCATCAGCGCATAGAGCCGGTGCCGTTCCAGCGAACCGCAGCCAGCGCAATGTGCGTCGATCCGGGGCGGCATACCAAACGGGGTGAACATACCCCGGTAGTTGCAGATCGGGCAGACGCGTGGCGTGACGCCACGCACCATCTGCGCGAACCGATGCATCTGCTGCTCGGCTCGCGTGTCGATGGTTTGCCTGATCTGCGCCGCCGTTGCCATCAGAACGTCCGGGCTTTCGGGGCGATGGTCTCGAGCGAGATACCGCCTTCGGCCTCGGTGGTCCGCGGATCGGTGATGACCGGACGATAGCTCAGCGCAACCTGGTTGCCGTCAACGCGGCTGACGGTGTGGACGCGCCAGTTGACATCGTCACGCGTGGAATAATCTTCGTGGGCATGCGCACCACGGCTTTCCTTGCGTGCCTCTGCGCCGACAATCGTCGCCAGCGCGCAGGGCATCAGGTTGGTCAGTTCCAGCGTCTCCATCAGGTCGCTGTTCCAGATCAACGAGCGGTCGGTGACTTTCAGGTCGGGCAGCTTGGCGGCGATTGCCGTCATCTTCTCGACGCCTTCGGCCAGCGTTTTAGAGGTGCGGAACACCGCAGCATCCGATTGCATCGTGCGCTGCATTTCCAGACGCAGCTCTGCGGTCGCGATACCGCCCTTGGCATTGCGCAGATCGTCGAAACGGTCGAACGCCTTGTCGATCGACGCCTGGTTCAGCTCGCCGTTGCGGGCCTCGGATCAACGACCTGACCGGCGCGGATCGCGGCAGCACGGCCAAAGACCACAAGGTCGATCAGCGAGTTCGAGCCCAGACGGTTCGCGCCATGCACCGAGGCACAGCCCGCTTCGCCCACGGCCA
>JAQTYE010000054.1 GCA_028749255.1 Paracoccaceae bacterium
GGTGCCGGCGGCGGGCGCGGGGGCAAGGTCGGGGGGGGCATCGGCGGCGGGTGCCGGGGCTCGCTGCTCTGCCACTATCGCGGCCACGGTTACAGAGACCGTGTCGTTTTCGTCTGCCTCTTCGGCGGGGGCCGGTTTGGATGCAGGGGGGGGCTGCGGTGCAGGGGCTTGTGCCGCAGGTATCTCGGGGCGATCCGGCGCAGCCTTTGTGGCGTCAGGCTCGGCGGCGGGGGCCGGGGCGGCGGGCGCGGCAAGGGTGTCGGCGGCGAAAGCCCCGGCGGGGTCATCAGAGGGGACTTCCCAGTCTTGCGGCTCGGGGGCGATGGTCTGCGCGGCGGCCTCGGCTTCATCTTCCAGCATCCGGGCGCTGGGTTGAAACCAGGTTCGCCCGCAATTCGAGCATTGCACATCGCGGCCCGCGTCGGGCACGACGCTTGCATCGACCTCGTATTGCGCGGCGCAATTCGGACAGATCAGCCGCATCTTACCCCTCACGCTCAGCCTCTTGATCGCCGATCTGGCAATTCTCTCGTGCATGTTGTAGCAAGCGGCAAACCAATATCCAAGGGTTTGCGTTGTCTGGACAGGGTTCCCTTGGCCAAGCGCCCACCAGATGAAGGGGCTGTGCAGTGATTGAGCTGCAAAATGTCGCAATGAGCTATGGCGGGAGCGAGCTGCTCTCGGAAATGACGCTCAAGCTGGTGCCGGGGTCGTTTCACTTTCTGACCGGACCGTCGGGCGCGGGGAAAACCACGTTTCTCAAGCTGTGCTATGCCGAATTGCTGCCCTCGGCGGGGCATCTGGCGCTGTTTGGCCAAGATGTGCGTGCGCTGGGGCGCGACGATATCGCCGGGTTGCGGCAGAAGATCGGCGTTGTGCACCAGGATTGCCAGTTCCTGGATCACCTGTCCGTGGCCGAGAATGTCGCCCTGCCGCTGAGCGTGGCGCGACGCCCGGTCGATACCGCGGAACTGCGTGAATTGCTGGGCTGGGTCGGGCTGAAGGCGCAGGCGGGCGCCCTGCCGCCGCAACTGTCAGGGGGCGAACGGCAACGCGCGGCGCTGGCCCGTGCGGTGATGATGTCGCCCGATGTGATTTTGGCAGATGAGCCGACCGGCAACCTCGATTGGGAAATGTCACTGCGGTTGTTGTCGCTGCTGGTCGAGCTGAACAAGATGGGCAAGACGGTGGTGATCGCCACGCATGACCTGAACCTGATCCGCACGGCCAAAAGCCAGGTTGCGGCGCGGGTACTGCGGATCGCGAACCGGCGGCTGCAACTGGCGGGGGCGGATCTGTGATGCGCGCCCTGTTTGCCTTGTTCCCCGCCGATCTGAGCGGTGCCGACCGGGTCGTGCCGCCCACGGGCTTTACCGCGCGGCTGACCTTGCTGACCGCGGCCGCGATGGCGTTTCTGGCGGTCTTTGCGCTGGCGCTGTCCCTGGCCACCGGGCGTCTGGCCGAGCGCTGGTCCGAGGCGTTGGCGCGTTCTGCTACGATCCGCATTTCGGCCCCTGCCGAGCAGATGCAGGCGCAGACCCGCGCTGTGCTGGAGGTGTTGGCCACGACGCCGGGTGTCGCCACCTATCGCGCGCTGGAGCCTGCCGAGATGGAGGCCCTGCTGGAACCCTGGTTTGGCCCTGATCTGCCGATCGACAGCCTGCCACTGCCGCAGCTGATCGAGCTGACCGAAACGAGTGCCGGGCTGGATGCCGACGGGTTGCGTCTGCGGCTGTCGGCCGAGGCGCCCGGCGCGGTGCTGGATGATCACACCCGTTGGCGACGTCCACTGGTGGCGGCCGCAGGGCGTCTGCGGCTGCTGGGGCTGTTGTCGCTGGTGTTGATCGGCGGGGCGATGGCGGGGATGATTACCCTGGCCGCGCAGGCCGCGCTGGCCGCAAACGTGCAGGTGATCCGGGTGCTGCGGCTGGTCGGGGCGCGTGACGCCTTCATTGCAGGGGCCTTTGTGCGCCGTTTCACCGCGCGTGGTCTGGCGGGGGCGGGCATCGGCACGGCGCTTGGCATGGTGGCGGTGGCGGCACTGCCCGCAACCGACGAGGCCGGCGGCTTCTTGACGGGTCTTGGCTTTGCTGGCGCAGGCTGGCTTTGGCCGCTGATTATTCCGCCGCTTGCGGCTGCTGTGGCCTGGTTGGCCACCCGCGCGGCGTCGCTGCGCATGTTGAAGGGAATTCGCTGATGTCGGTTCTACAACTGATCCGGTCTTATATTTTCGTCGCTCAGATGTATCTGATGCTGGCGGTCATCTCGATCTGCTTCTTGCCGGTTGGCGTGCTGGGCGGGCGTGCGGGCGCCGTCTGGGTCTGTCGGCTGTATTGCAACTGGGTGCGGGTTTCGGCGCGCTGGATCGTTGGCCTGCGCAGTGAAATCCGCGGCACGCCACCCACCGGCGATGTGCTGATCGCGGCCAAACACCAAAGCTTTTTCGACATTCTGATGATCTATTCCGCAGTGCCGCGGGGTCGGTTCATCATGAAAAAGGAACTGGTCTGGACCCCGTTCGTGGGCTGGTATGCCTATTTGATCGGCTGTATCCCGGTGGACCGTTCCAAGCGTGGGCGGGCAATCAAGGGCATGGTCGATCAGGCCCTCAATGATCGCCAGCGTGGCGGTCAGTTGATCATCTTTGCGCAGGGCACGCGCGTGGCGCCGGGGGCGAAGCCGCCCTATAAAATCGGTCCGGCGATGCTGTACAAGGACCTTGGCCTGCCCTGTGTGCCTGCGGCGACCAATGTCGGCGTGTTCTGGCCGCGCCGCTCTATGCTGCGCAAGCCCGGGCTGGCGGTGGTGGAATTCTTTGATCCGATCGCGCCCGGCATGGAAACGGCCGAATTCATGGCGCAGATGTCCGAGGTGGTCGAGAGCAACTCGGATCGTCTGATGGCCGAGGCCGGGTTCGACGTGAGCCTTGGGGAGCAGCAGAGCGCGGGGTAAACCCCGCGCCTCAGGCCAGTTTCAGCGCGGCAATTCCGGCGACGATCAGCGCCACCCCCGCCACACGCATCGCGTTGACGGGTTCGGCAAACAGAAAGACCGCAAGAATGGCGGTGCCAAGCGCACCAATCCCGGTCCAGACCGCATAGGCGGTGCCGACCGGCAGGCTGCGCATCGCTTGCGCCAGCAGGAAAAAGCTTGCCGTGGCGCCGATCAGCGTCAGCGCGGACGCCAGCGGTTTGGTGAAGCCTTCGGAATATTTCAGCCCAAGCGCCCAGACGACCTCAAGCACCCCGGCCAGCGTCAGCAAGACCCAGGGGTTCAAGCGGCCAGCCCCTTGGAGCCCATGTCGAGGTATTTCTTGCGGCGATCCTTGATCAGCTCGGCCGGTTTTTTGCCCGACAATTCGCCCAGCATCAGCGCGATTTCCGAACCCACCGCGGCGATCGCCGCCGCCCGGTCGCGTTGCGCCCCGCCCAGCGGTTCCTTGATGATCCGTTCGATGATGCCCAGTTTTTTCAGGTCTTGCGCGGTCAGGCGCAGCGCCTCGGCGGCCTCGCGCATTTTCTCGGCATCTTTCCACAGGATCGAAGCGCAGCCCTCGGGTGAGATCACCGAATAGATCGAATGTTCCAGCATCGCGATGCGGTCGCCGGTGGCGAAGGCCACGGCGCCGCCTGAACCGCCTTCGCCGATGATCACCGAAATCAGTGGCACACCGATGGTCAGGCATTTCTGCGTCGAACGGGCGATCGCCTCGGATTGGCCGCGCTCTTCCGCGCCCTTGCCCGGATAGGCGCCGGGGGTGTCGATCAGCGCCACCACCGGCAGGCCGAAACGGTCCGCCATATCCATAAGCCGGATCGCCTTGCGATAGCCTTCGGGGCGCGCCATGCCGAAGTTGCGGGCAATACGCGAGGTGGTGTCATGGCCCTTTTCGTGGCCGATCACCATCACCGGCTGGTCGTTCAACCGTGCAATCCCGCCCATCACCGCATGGTCATCGGCGAAATTGCGATCCCCCGCCAGCGGCGTGAATTCGGTGAACAGCGCCTCGATATAGTCTTTGCAATGCGGCCGGTCGGGGTGGCGTGCGACCTGACATTTGCGCCAAGGCGACAGATCCTTGTACAGATCCTTCAGCAGCTGTGCGGCTTTCTTATCCAGCGCGAGGGCTTCTTTTTCGACATCCATCTCTTTGTTGGTGCGTGCCAACGCGCGCAATTCTTCGGCCTTGCCTTCGATTTCGGCGAGCGGCTTTTCGAATTCGAGATAGGTCGTCATCGGAACCCTCCGTTGCGGAATGCTGCCTATATGAATGCGGCGGCGCGGAAATGCAACTGACCCGAGGGGCAGGGCGCAGAAATGGAAACGCCCCGATCACGGATCGGGGCGTCCCTGTTCCCTCATGCAGCCGGGCCTCCCCTCCCTGCCGCTCCGGGATTCGAATCTGCCGGAAATTTAACCTTTAATCATTTCCGACTGTCTGACAATCACTTCGGCTTGTTTGATCGACGCAATATCGACCAAACGGCCCTTGTAAACCGTCGCACCCTCGCCGCGGGCCTTGGCATCTTCCATCGCGGCCAGAATTTCACGGGCCTCAAGCACTGCGGCGTCCGACGGGGTAAAGACTTCGTTGGCCAGCGCGATCTGTTTCGGGTGGATTGCCCATTTGCCGACCATCCCGAGCGTGGCCGAGCGCAGCGCCTGCGCGCGGAACCCTTCGTCATCGCTGAAATCGCCGAACGGGCCATCGACCGGCAGGATGCCATGCGTGCGGCAGGCGGCGACGATGGCGGTTTGCGCCCAGTGCCACGGGTCCGACCAGTATTTGGCGCCTTCGCGCAGCATGTAATAGTTTTCCTGCGTGCCGCCGATGCCCGTGGTCTGCATCCCCATCGAGGCGGCGAAATCGGCGGCGCCGAGGCTCATCGCCTGCAGGCGCGGCGACGATGCCGCGATTTCTTCGACATGGGCGATGCCGGCGGCGGATTCGATAATCACTTCGAGCGAGACTTTCTTGGTCCGGCCCTTGGCGGTTTCGATCGCGGTGATCAGCGCGTCCACGGCATAGACGTCGGCAGCGCAGCCCACTTTCGGGATCATGATCTGGTCGATGCGCTCGCTGCCTTCTTCCAGCAGCTCGACGATGTCACGATACCAATAGGGCGTGTCCAGCCCGTTGATCCGCACCGACAGGTATTTGGTGTTCCAGTCGATCTCGTGGCTGGCCTGGATGATATTGCGACGCGCCTGCGGTTTGTCATTGGGCGCGACCGAATCTTCGAGGTCGAGGTTGATCACGTCGGCCGCCGAAGCTGCCATTTTCGCAAACAGCTTGGTATTCGAGCCGGGGCCAAACAGCTGGCAGCGATTGGGACGGGCGGCGGGGGTCGGCTGGACGCGGAAGCTCATGGTTCTCTCGCAATGATGTTTCGAGTTTTATCCGCTGCGGGATATATTATTGCGCGCATCCTTTCAACCCTATTTCGCAGGTGCAGAATCGCAGCGGTGCAGAGGGGAAACATGCTGCGCTTGCAGCGTGCTGCGCATGTTTGTCCTGAAAAATTGTGAATTTGTCGAAGAATTGCCTTCTATGGCTATTTTATGGGCATGAATTCCCCAGAAAATCCCCGGCAAGCGCTGTAATCTACAGGAAAACCAACAGGAGGCCACCATGGCGCTGATCGAGACCCCTTATCTGCTGTTTCTGGGCGATGCGCCCGACCAATTGGCCGCCAAAGTGGCGCAGGGCATCAAGGACTGGCGCCCGGAATTCGCCGTGGGCCAATACCGGATGGAGGGCTGCAAGGCCGATATGGGGCTGGCGGATATGAACCTTGCGACCGCCAAGGCGGCGGGCTGCAAGACGTTGGTGATCGGCGTGGCGAACCGCGGCGGGATCATCAGCCCGGCATGGAAGAAAATTCTGGTGCAGGCGCTGGAAGAGGGCTTCGATCTGGCCTCGGGGCTGCATAACCTGCTGCGCGACGAACCCGATCTGGTGGCGGTGGCTGCAGCCTGCGGGCGTCAGCTGCATGATGTGCGCGTGCCCAGCGTAGATTATCCGATCGCCAATGGCATCAAGCGCACCGGCAAGCGGATGCTGGCCGTAGGCACCGATTGCTCGGTCGGCAAGATGTATACGGCGCTGTGCATGGAACGCGAAATGCGCGCGCGGGGCATGAAGGCCAGCTTCCGTGCCACGGGGCAGACCGGGATTCTGATCACCGGCGATGGCGTGCCGCTGGACGCGGTGGTCGCCGATTTCATGGCGGGTTCGATCGAATGGCTGACGCCCGATAATGATGCCGACCATTGGGATCTGATCGAGGGCCAGGGCAGCTTGTTCCACGTGTCCTATTCCGGCGTGACGCTGGCGCTGGTGCATGGCGGTCAGCCCGACGCGCTGGTGCTGTGCCACGAACCGACCCGGCCGCATATGCGCGGTTTGCCGGGCTATACCGCGCCCAGCCTTGAGGCGCTGCGCGATGTGGCGCTGACCCTGGCGCGCGTTGGCAATCCCGCCTGTCAGGTCGTCGGGATTTCGGTCAACACCCAACACATGCCCGAAGCCGAGGCGTTGGAGTATCTGGCCGGGCTTGAGGGGCAGATGGGTTTGCCCGCAACCGACCCGTTCCGCTTTGGCGCGGCCAAGTTGGTGGACGCGCTGGCCGCGATCTGATTGCATGAGCCCGCCGGAGGATGCCTCCGGCGGGAGTATTTTTGCCAAGAAGAAACGGGGGCGCGGATGATTTCTGTGCAGGCAGATGTGTTCCGGCTGGCCGAGGTGTTCACCATCTCGCGCGGGTCGCGGACCGAGGCGAAGGTGCTGACGGTAAAGGTCAGCCGGGGCGGTTTTACAGGCTGGGGGGAATGCGTGCCCTATGCGCGGTATGGCGAAAGTCTGGACAGCGTGACGGCGCAGATCGAGGGCCTGCCCGCGGGGATTACCCGCGCCGAGCTGCAAGAGGCGCTGGAACCTGGCGCCGCGCGCAACGCGGTGGATTGTGCCCTGTGGGATCTGGAGGCGAAGGCCGCAGGCAAGCCGGTCTGGCAGTTGGCCGGTTTGACCGCGCCGGGGCCGATGGTGACGGCCTATACGTTGTCGCTGGATACGCCCGAGCGGATGCAGGCCGCCGCTGCAAAGAACGCGCATCGCCCGATCCTGAAGATCAAGCTGGGCACGCCCGACGACATGGCGCGGCTGGAAGCGGTGCGCGCGGGCGCGCCGAAAGCGCGGATCATCGTTGATGCGAACGAGGGCTGGTCGGCTGCTGTCTATGCCGATCTGGCGCCGCATCTGGTGCGTCTGGGCGTTGCGCTGGTGGAACAGCCGCTACCCGCAGCGGATGACGCGGCCCTGATCGGGATCGACCGGCCGGTGCCGGTTTGCGCCGATGAAAGCTGCCATGATCGCGCCAGCCTGCCGCATCTGGTGGGCAAATATGACATGGTCAACATCAAGCTGGACAAGACCGGCGGGCTGACCGAGGCTCTGGCGCTGCGCGATGCGGCGCGGGCGGCGGGCTATCAGGTGATGGTGGGCTGCATGGTCGGATCAAGCCTGGCGATGGCACCTGCGGTGCTGTTGGCGCAGGGCGCCGACTACGTGGATCTTGACGGGCCGCTGTTGTTGGCAGAAGACCGCAGCACGCCCTTGGCCTATGCCGATGGCATGGTTTATCCCCCCGAAGCGGCGCTTTGGGGATGAGAAGGAGAGACGAATGAGCCGGACTGTCTATGTGAATGGCACCTATCTGCCCGAGGAAGAGGCCAGCGTCTCGATCTTCGACCGTGGTTTCGTGATGGGCGACGCGGTCTATGAGGTGACCTCGGTTCTGGACGGCAAGATCCTGGAATTCGAAGGCCATCTGGCGCGGTTGAACCGCTCGCTCTCCGAGCTGGAGATTGTCTGTGATCTGACCCGCGACGACTGGCTGGAAATTCACCGCGAGCTGATCGCGCGCAACAACATTGTCGAGGGCATGGTTTACCTGCAGGTCAGCCGTGGCAATGCGGGCGACCGTGATTTTCATTACCCGCCCGCAGGCACGCCGCCGACCGTGGTGCTGTATACCCAGGACAAGCCCGGTCTGGCCGATGATCCGAAGGCGAAAAAGGGCATTTCGGTGATTTCCGTGCCCGATTTGCGCTGGCATCGCCGTGACATCAAGACCGTGCAGCTGCTGTATGCATCGATGGTGAAGATGGCGGCGGAAAAGGCGGGCAAGAACGACGCCTGGTTCGTCGAGGATGGCTTTGTCACCGAAGGCTCGTCGAACAACGTCTATATCGTCAAGAACGGCAAGATCATCACGCGGCAGCTGTCGAACGACATTCTGCACGGGATCACCCGCGCCTCGCTGCTGAAATATGCCGCCGAAGCGCAGATGGAGATCGAGGAACGGCTGTTCACCATTGCCGAGGCGCAGGCCGCTGATGAGGCGTTTTATACCTCGGCTTCGGCCTTCGTGATGCCGGTTGTCGAAGTGGACGGTGTGGCGGTGGGCACCGGCAAACCCGGTCCGGTGGCTACGCGCCTGCGCGAGATCTATCTGGACGAAAGCCGCAAAGCGGCGATCTGACCCCGATCTCAAGACAGGAAAAGCCCCGGTCCAGCCCAGACCGGGGCTTTTTTCTGTCTGCCTGCCGGTGTTACGCGGCAGACAAACGGCGGAGACGGAAAATGTCGGGGGACAAAATGGCGGCATCGACCCCCGCGAGGATCAGCACATCCTCGCCTGCGATCTGAACCCGGGTATCACCACCAGGCAGCGGCACGAAGTGGATATCGTCGGCACGTGGCAGGGCGCCGGGCAGCTCCAGCTCGATCAGGTCGCCGGGGGTGAAATCGGTCAGCCGCAGCAGGGGCTGCGGCGGTTGCGGGTCAGCCTTGCGGCCCGGGCGCCGCAGCGGCCCCGGCGCGGGCATCTGCGGTTGGGCGACCGTCATGGCCGCCGGGCGCGCCGAGCCAATCTCGCCCCAGACCAGCAGGGAGAGCGCCGCGCTCAGAGTGATAAACAGGGCAAGCATCGAAAATCCTTATAGTTCAGAAGACGATGCAGGCCCGGATGACACTGCGCAAGGGGCTTGCCGAAGGGGGCCGGATGCACTGTTGAGGAGGCCTGACCAATCCTGCCTGCGGTGTCGGATTGATCCGGTGACTGAGGGTGTCAGGCCGCAAGGCTGAGTCGGGCAGAAAAAAACCCCGGCCTTGAGCCGGGGTTTTCGGGGCGTAAGCCCACAGTCGATTCGGTCGCGATCAAGGCTGTGATACCGTAATCGCGCTGAGCGGCACATCGGCAGGTTGCACGCCTTGCAGCACCATCACGTTCACGCCGTCGATCAGGATCTGGCTGCCCAGCCCGTCATCTGTGGCGGCGACCGTCATTGCCACCGTCGATGTCGTGTTGACGTAGATATCAATCATGTCTTCGCCCGGGGTGAAATCGCTTACCACCACCGCGTCGGCGGTCGCGTTATACCCGGTCGAGAACAGATCCGCGCCACTGCCACCGGTCATCTGATCGCCCGCATCCCCGATCAGCGTGTCATCGCCCGCGCCGCCGATCAATGTGTCAACGCCGGTGGTCTGGTCGGTATCGTTGAACAGATCGCCGCCATCCAGCACATCATTGCCGTCGCCGCCATCCAGCAGGTTATCGCCGCGCAGGTCGCCCAGCAGGTCGTTACCATCCCCGCCTAGCAATGTGTCATCGCCCGGTCCGTATTGGTCATCAAACAACAGGTCGTCACCGGCGCCACCGTCCAGCAGGTCATTTCCGGCGTCTCCGGCAAGCGTATCATTGCCGTCTTCGCCCAGCAGCGTGTCGTTGCCGGTATAGCCCTCCAGGCTGTCATTGCCCGCGTTGCCGTTCATGTGGTCGTCGCCCTCGCCGCCGTCCATCATGTCATTCTGCGCGCCGCCGACCATCGAGTCATCGCCAGGTCCGCCCAGCAGCGTATCGGCGCCATAGCCGCCCAGCAGCGTGTCGTCGCCGCCGTTGCCGGTCAGGCTGTCGGCACCCAGGCTGCCATACAGTCGGTCGTCGCCTTCGAGTCCGGTCAACACGTCATTGCCGTCCGTGCCGATCTGGGTATAGCCGGGGTAGGTGGGCGTGATCGCCGTGCCGGTTTTGGCCGAGATCAGATAGATGCCATTCCCGTTCAGATCGGCCAGCGTGACCCCTTCCAGCGTCGCGGCGGTTTCGCTGTTGATCAGCACATTGACCCCGTCCGCAGTCTGGTCGAGCGTGAAGGTCGAACTGTCAGACCATGTCTCGACGTTGAACAGCAGATCTTCGCCGGTGTATTCGGTCGCCCCGGTGTCAACCGTGCTGGTGTCCGAGAGGTAGTTGAAATCGGTGATATGCACCGGATCATCGCCCGGCTGCCAGTTTACCTGGAAGGTATCTGTGCCGCTGCCGCCGGTCATCGTGTCGCCGTCATCGCCCCAAAGATCATCATCGCCGACGCCGCCATCCAGAATATCGGCGAAGGCGCTGTCGTCTTCGTCCAGCGTGACCAACTCGTCATCGCCATAGCCGCCGTGCAGGCTGTCGGCGCCGCGGGTGTCGATCAGCAGATCGTCGCCCAGGTTGCCGCGCAGCGTGTCGTTGCCCGGCCCGCCGGTGATCGAGTCATTGCCGTGGCCGCCGTCGATATAATCGTCGCCGGTGCCGCCCTCGGCGCCAAACAGACCTGCGTCCGAGAGGGTCTGCATCATCGCGCCCAGATCGCCGAAGGTGCCCATCGCAGTGGCGGCGGTGTCGGTTTCTTCGGTGGACGGCGCGCCATCATCGCCGTCCCCCAGCCAGATCTTGTCTTCGCCCGCGCCGCCCGAAACGGTGTCGGTGCCATCGGTGCCAAAGATCCGGTCATCGCCCGAGGTGCCCTCGGTCGCGGCCCCGTCGCCGGTCAGGGTAATGGTGGCGCCGTCGCCGAATTCCAGATCCTGATCGGGATCGTCCTGCTGGTCGCCGTCATCGTCATGATTGTTGTGGTAAATGCCGACCATCAGGGCCAGCGGCAAAAAGGACATCATCAACAGCGCGAACATGTAACCCTCGGCTCGAAAAAATCGGATTAATTAATATTAACCAAAGCCAAATCCGCGCGCGCAAGTCAAACGCTTTGGGGGTGACGTCGCGCAGTTTGCAATGCGATGGAAACAATCGACCGGCGCGCCCCTGGAATTGTTTCCGGTTCGCGCAGGTCGTCAAAGCCCGCTGTGCGCCAGCACCCGTTCCAGCACAGGGGCGATTCGGTCTGCCCAGGCAATTTGTCCATCCGGCTGTGAAATCAGATCGTTACGCAGTTCGATCAACACATTCGGGCGGCCTGGCGTCAGGGCATGCCTGTCGATGCTATCGCCATCAAGATGGCCGGAATAAGGCTCGTTATCGCCAACACAAAGGCCTTCGGCCTGCAGTGCCGCGACCAGGGGGCGGCCCAGTCGTTCATCCTTATGCGAATACAGGATGCCAATCTGCCAGGGGCGCGGGGGGCGGCCACGCAGACAGGGTGTAAAAGAGTGCATTGCGCAGATCACCGTGTCGGGGCGCCGCCCCGCCAGATCGGCCAGTGCCCCGTGATAGGGGCGATAAAGCCGGGACAGGCGGTGTTCGACCTCGGCCGCATCGACATGGCGGTTGGCCGGGATGATCGTGCCATCATACAGCTTCATCACCAGTGTCGGGTCATCTTCGCCCCGGTTCGGGTCCAGCACGAGACGCGAGAAATCGGTGGCGATCAGCGGCGCGTCCAGCCGTTCGGCCAGCCGCTGCGACAGCCCCAGCGCGCCCACGTCATAGGCGATGTGGCGCATCATATCCTCGGGGGCGATCCCCAGATCACCGCCCGAAACCCAGTCGGGCACGGTGTTGGTGGCGTGATCGACCGTCACCAGCCAGCGCGAAGGCCGATCGGCGCCGATAATCTGATAGGCAGGGTGTTGCGTCATGGTCTCGTTGCTCTTTGCGATCACAACAGGTTTACGCCACCGGCAGCGGTTGTGCCAGTTGCTCTGCGCGACATTTTGGGTCATAGCTGGCCGTGGCCCATATATAATGAAACAACAGGGGACGAGGACGCATGAGACGCCTTCGCAACGTAAAAATCGTGGCCACGCTGGGCCCATCTTCCTCGGATTACGCAACGATCCGCGCCCTGTTCGAAGCTGGGGCCGATGTGTTCCGCCTGAATATGAGCCACGGCACTCATGACGAGCAGCGCGCGCGCTATGACATCCTGCGCCAGATCGAGGCCGACACCGGGCGTCCGATTGCCGTGCTGGCCGACCTGCAAGGGCCGAAACTGCGCGTTGGCGTGTTTTCGGCGGGGGCTGCCGATCTGGAGGAAGGCGATATCTTCCGGCTGGATCTGGACCCGACCGATGGCGACGGCCACCGCGTCTGCCTGCCCCACCCCGAGATTTTCGCAGCCCTCGAACCGGGCGCGCGGCTGCTGGTGAACGATGGCAAGATCCGCATGCGGGTCGAACGTTGCGGCCCGGATTTCGCCGAATGCACCGTTACCACCGGCGGCACGATTTCCAACCGCAAGGGCGTGAACGTGCCCGACGTGGTGCTGCCGCTGGCCGCGCTTTCGGACAAGGACCGCAAGGATCTGGAATTTGCCTGCGAACTGGGCGCGGACTGGCTGGCGCTGAGCTTCGTGCAGCGCCCCGAAGACGTGCTGGAGGCGCGCGAGCTGGCCCGTGGGCGCGCGCAAGTGTTGTCCAAAATCGAAAAGCCCGCTGCGGTGGATGCCTTTGACGAAATCTTGAAGGTCTCGGATGGGATCATGGTGGCGCGCGGTGATCTGGGGGTTGAACTGCCGGTGCATGCGGTGCCGCCGATCCAGAAGCGGCTGATCCGCAAGTGTCGCGCGGCTGGCAAGCCGGTGATCGTGGCGACGCAGATGCTTGAAAGCATGATCGAAAGCCCGATGCCGACCCGCGCCGAGGTGTCCGACGTCGCGACCGCGATTTACGAAGGCGCCGATGCGGTGATGTTGTCGGCGGAATCCGCTGCCGGGCGCTATCCGGTCGAGGCGGTGGCGACGATGAACAACGTTGCCGAAAGCGTCGAGAGCGACTCGACCTATCGCGAAATCATCGAGGCCTCGCGCACCGCGCAGCGCCAGACTATTGCCGACGGGATCGTGGCAGCGGCGCGCGAAATCGCCGAGACCACCGATATTTCGGCGATCTGCTGCTATACGCAAAGCGGCAAGACCGTGGCGCTGGTGGCGCGCGAACGGCCCCGGGTGCCGATCATCGCGCTGTCGCCCGTCACCGCGACGCTGCGCAAGATCTGCCTCTATTGGGGGGTGCATTCGGTGCGTTGCGAGGCGGTCGAACGGTTCAAGATGGCAGTGGTCAATGCGGCGCGTGCGGCGCGGGATTATGGCTTTGCCGATGAAACCAATCAGATCGTCGTGACCGCGGGCGTGCCCTTCAACGTGCAGGGCACGACCAACATCCTGCGCGTGGCGCCCTGTGACGAACGGTTGATATTCCGCACTGACCCGGAGTAACCTTTCACAGGCGTAACCTTTCGCCGGGGTTTCAAAGGTGTGACGGTAATGGACAGCGACCTGTTTTTGGTGATGGGGATCATTGTGGGCGCCTTTGCGGTGCCCGCCGTTATCGCGGCCTTTGCCGACTCGCGCCCCCCGCGGGCGGCGGCGATCGCGGTGTTGGTGGGCGGCGGGTTGATCTTGCTGGCCTTCGTGTCAAAGCCCGGCGGTTATACACCCGCCCAGATCCCCGAGGTGTTTGCCCGCGTTGTGGCCCGGATTCTGAACTAAACCACCCGTTTTTGCCGCTTCCCCCCTTGCCAAGCCTGCCGGGCGCGTCTATCAGGCGCGCTCTATCAACCACGCGTCCGGCCACGAGGCATGCCGAGTCGCGTGAATACCCACTCGAAAGAGGAGATGGAAATGCCCAAGATGAAGACAAAATCCGCTGCGAAAAAGCGGTTCACCTTCACCGCTTCCGGTAAGGTGAAATCGGGCGCCGCAGGCAAACGCCACGGCATGATCAAGCGCTCGACGAAGTTCATCCGCGACACCGCGGGCACGATGATCTTGGCTGATTCCGATGCCAAAATCGTCAAAAAATACATGCCCTACAATCGCTGAACTGGAGGCTTGAAACATGTCCCGCGTTAAATCCGGCAAGGTTACCCACGCCTCGCACAAGAAAATCCTGAAGGCGGCGAAAGGCTACTACTCGGCCCGTTCGCGCAACTTCCGCACCGCAACCCAGGCTGTCGATAAAGCCAACCAGTACGCGACCCGCGACCGCAAGGCCCGCAAGCGCAGCTTCCGCGCGCTGTGGATCCAGCGGATCAACGCCGCTGTGCGCGCGTTCGACGCCGAAATGACCTACTCGCGCTTCATCAACGGTCTGGCGCTGGCTGGCATCGAAGTGGACCGCAAGGTTCTGTCCGATCTGGCCATCCACGAGCCCGAAGCCTTTGGCGCGATCGTCGAACAGGCGAAAGCCGCCGCGGCTGCGTAATTCCCGCAAGGGACTGCACTTCAGACCCCCGCGACGGTTTCACCCGTCGCGGGGGTTTTTCTTTGGTCCGTCCCGGGATGGGGCGCTTGAAATCAGGGCGGGCGGCGGCTAGCACAGGCCCGACCAGACAGGAGACACAGGCATGAACGCGCTCGACGTGCTCAAGGCAAACTATCTCGACCGGATCGCAGGCGCCGCAGACGAGGCGAGCCTGGAAGAGATCCGCCTCGCGGCGCTTGGCAAGAAGGGCGAGATCAGCCTGAAAATGCGCGAGCTGGGGCAGATGTCCCCCGAAGAGCGCCAGACCACGGGCGCCGCGCTGAACCTGCTGAAAACCGAAATCGACGCGGCGCTGCGCGCGAAAAAGGAAGGCCTGGCCGATGCCGCCCTTGATGCGCGGCTGAAATCGGAATGGCTGGATGTGACGCTGCCGGGCCGTCCGCGCCGCATGGGCACCATTCATCCGGTCAGTCAGGTGATGGACGAGGTCACCGCGATCTTCGCCGACATGGGCTTTGCCGTGGCCGAGGGGCCGCAGGTCGAATCCGACTGGTATAACTTCGACGCGCTCAACATCGCGCCCGAACACCCTGCGCGGCAGGAACATGACACGTTCTTCATGGCGCGCGACCCCGCCGATCCGCGCCCGCCGCATGTGCTGCGCACCCATACCAGCCCCGTGCAGATCCGTGCGATGCAGGAACGCGGTGCGCCCATTCGCGTCATCGCGCCGGGCCGCGTGTATCGGATGGACATGGACCAGACCCACGCGCCGATGTTCCATCAGGTCGAGGGCATGGCGATTGGCCGCGATATTTCCATGGCCAACCTGAAATGGGTGCTGGAAGAATTCTGCAAGGCCTTCTTCGAGGTCCCGAATGTCGAGTTGCGCTTCCGCGCCAGCCACTTCCCCTTTACCGAGCCGTCGGCCGAGGTCGATATCCGCTGTTCGTGGGAAGGCGGCCAGTTGAAGATCGGCGAGGGCAATTCCTGGCTGGAAATCCTGGGTTCGGGCATGATGCAGCCCAAGGTTCTGGCCGCGGGCGGGATTGATCCCTCCGAATGGCAGGGCTTTGCCTTCGGCATGGGCATCGACCGGATCGCGATGCTGAAATACGGCATCCCCGACCTGCGCGCCTTCTTCGAGAGCGACCTGCGCTGGCTGAAACACTATGGGTTTGCGCCGCTCGACCTGCCGACGGTGTTCGGGGGGTTGAGTAAGTGATGGCTAAGCGAGACTTGAATCGTATTCGGGATATCCTGCTTCACCTTGAAGGGCAGGAAAGCGACGATGGCTATGTATGGACGCGCGGTGATGAATTTTATGTTGCGTCCGATGACTACCAGTTCACGCTTATGACGCAGGCAGGCATCCTATCTGACGATGAATACCGCACCATGGCCACGATAGTTCCTGACCGCGTGATGATTACCTTTCAAGGCCATGATTATCTGGATGCCATCCGCGACCAGGGCGTCTGGGAAAAAACTAAGGCTGCTGTGGCTGAAACCGGTGGCAATGCAACCTTGGAAATCGTGAAAGCGCTGGCGCTTGGCCTCCTAAAGAAAAAAATCTCCCAACATACGGGGATAGACCTATGAAATTCACCCTCTCCTGGCTGAAAGACCATCTCGACACCGACGCCTCGGTGGACGAGATCGCTGACGCACTCACCGATCTTGGCCTCGAGGTCGAGGACATCGTGAACCCTGCGGCCAAGCTGGCGCCGTTCACGCTGGCCAAGGTTCTGCACGCCGAAAAGCACCCCGATGCCGACAAGCTGCGGGTCTGCAATGTGCTGACGGACGAGGGCGAGAAGACCATCGTCTGCGGCGCGCCCAATGCCCGCGAAGGCATCACCGTCGTGCTGTGCAAGCCGGGCGATTATGTGCCGGGCATTGATACCACGCTGGGCGTCGGCAAGATCCGCGGTGTCGAAAGCCACGGCATGATGGCCTCGGAACGCGAACTTGAACTGTCGGACGAACATAACGGCATCATCGAGCTGCCCTCGGGCGAGGTCGGGCAGAAGTTCATCGACTGGCTGGCCGAGAACCGCCCCGAGGCGGTCGATCCGATGATCCACATCAAGATCACCCCGAACCGCCCCGATGCGCTTGGCGTGCGCGGCGTGGCGCGCGATCTGGCCGCGCGGGGTCTGGGCGTGCTGAAACCGCTGGAGGTGGAGCCGGTGCCGGGCGGGTTTGACTGCCCCATCGGCGTGCAGATCGACGCGGGGCTGAAGGAAAAGGGCTGCCCGCTGTTTGCCGGGCGTCTGATCCGCGGCGTGACGAACGGGCCCTCGCCGGCATGGCTGCAGGCGCGGCTGATGGCGATTGGTCTGCGGCCGATCTCGGCCTTGGTCGATATCACCAACTTCTTCACCTATGACCTGAACCGTCCGCTGCACGTCTTCGACGCGGCCAAGGTCAAGGGCGATCTGCGGATCGTGCCTGCCAAGGGCGACGAGGAGCTGCTGGCGCTGGATGGCAAGACCTATGCCCTGCGGGCCGGGCAGATGGTGATTGTCGATGATCAGGGCCCCGAAAGCCTGGCGGGGATCATGGGCGGCGAGCATTCCGGCTGCACCGAGGAAACCGTCGATGTGTTCCTGGAAAGCGCCTATTGGGACCCGATCACCATCGCCGCCACCGGCCGCGCGCTGAAAATCAATTCGGATGCGCGTTATCGGTTTGAACGCGGCGTGGACCCGGAATTCACCCTGCCCGGGCTGGAACTGGCCACGCAGATGGTGCTGGACCTGTGCGGTGGCGAGGCCTCGAACGTGGTGATGGACGGTGCCGTGCCCGATACCACGCGCGCCTACACGCTGGACCCGGCGCGGGTGATTTCGCTGGTCGGCATGGATATCCCCGAGGCCACGCAGCGCGCAACGCTGGCGGCGCTGGGGTTTGTGCTGAACGGCAATCAGGTCACCCCGCCGAGCTGGCGCCCCGATGTTCTGGGCGAGGCCGATCTGGTCGAGGAAGTGGCGCGGATTGCCTCGTTGACGAAACTGGTGGGGCGTCCGATGGCGCGCGAAACCAGCGGCGTTCCGGGCCCGGTGCTGACGGCCATGCAGGTGCGCGAACGCATGGCGCGGCGCACGGCGGCCAGCCTTGGTTACAATGAATGCGTGACCTACAGTTTCATCGACGCGCAATCGGCCGCGCTGTTTGGCGGCGGGTCCGAGGCGACGCGGATCGAAAACCCGATCAGCAGTGAGATGACGCATATGCGCCCCGATCTGCTGCCCGGTCTGTTGCAGGCGGCGGCCCGCAATCAGGCACGCGGTTTCGCCGACATGGCGCTGTTCGAGGTGGGCCCGGCCTTCCATGGCGGCGAGCCGGGCGATCAGCATCTGCAACTGGCGGGGCTGTTGGTCGGTGCCAGCGCGCCGCGCGATCCGTGGGGTTCGCGCCGCCCGGTCGATCTGTATGACGCCAAGGCCGATGCCGAGGCGGTGCTGGCCGCGATCGGCGCGCCCGCCAAGACGCAAATCAACCGCAAACTTGCGGGCTGGTGGCATCCGGGCCGTGCAGGCGTGATGGCGCTGGGGCCGAAGGCACTGTGTGCCTTTGGCGAGGTGCATCCCAAGGTGCTGCGCGAGATGGGCGTCAAGGGACCGGCCGTGGCCTATACGATCTGGCTGGAAAACGTGCCGTTCCCGAAGACGAAAACCCCCACGCGCCCGGCGCTGGCGATTTCCGATCTGCACGCGGTCGAACGCGATTTCGCCTTTGTGGTGGATGCGGGGACCGAGGCGCTGGTGGCGGTGAATGCCGCGATGGGCGCCGACAAGGCGCTGATCGAGGCGGTGACGGTGTTTGACCAGTTCACCGGCCCGAAAGCCGAGGAACAGATGGGCGCAGGCAAAAAATCGCTCGCGCTGGCCGTCCGCTTGCAACCCAGTGGCAAGTCGCTGACCGACGCCGAAATCGAGGCGGTTTCCGCCAAGATCGTCGAGAAGGTCACCAAGGCGACCGGCGGCAGCCTGCGCAGCTGATCTGACATAACGTCACGCTTTGCGGCGGGCGGAAAATGGATAGGCTCCTCCCAAACGGGGGGAGCCGTATGATTTTCGACTATGTGATTTTGGGCGGTGGCTCGGCCGGCGCCGTTCTGGCCGCAAGGCTGAGTGCGGATGCGCGGGTGCGTGTCTGTCTGGTCGAGGCGGGCGATAGCGCGCGCGATATTCTGGTGCGCGCGCCCGCGATGGTGGCGGCGATGGTGCCGGGGCGTCCGCCCGTGCACAACTGGGCGCTGCACACCACGCCGCAGCCCGGGCTGAACGGGCGGCGCGGGTTTCAGCCGCGCGGGCGGGGGCTGGGGGGCAGTTCTGCGATCAACGCCATGCTTTATGTGCGCGGTCATCCGTCCGATTACGACGATTGGGCCGATCAGGGAGCCGAGGGCTGGGATTGGGCCAGTTGCCTGCCGCATTTCATCGCGTCCGAGCGGAACATGCGGGGCGCGGATGATCTGCACGGGGCCACAGGGCCGTTGCAGGTGGGCGATCAGCGCCGCCCGCGCGCGATTTCCCGTGCCTTTGTCGAAGCCTGCGGCGCCGTGGAGTGCCCGCCAAACGTTGATTTCAACGGCCCCGAACAGACTGGCGCGGGCCTGTATCAGGTCACGCAATTCTGGGACGGTCCGCACAAGGGCGAACGCTGTTCGGCGGCGGCGGCCTATCTGCATCCGCTGATGAACCGCCCCAATCTGACCGTGATGACCCGCACGCGGGCCGAACGCGTGGTGATCGCGGACGGGCGCGCCATCGGTGCGCAGGTGCGGCGCGGGCGGCGGCAGATCCGGCTGGAGGCGCGGCGCGAGGTGATCGTGTCGGGCGGGGCGTTTGGTTCGCCGCAGCTGTTGCTGCTGTCGGGTGTGGGCCCTGCCGATCACCTGCGCGAGCTGGGCATTCCGGTGCAGCACGATCTGCCGGGCGTTGGGGGCAATCTGCATGACCATCTGGATTACACGATCAGCTATACCTCGCCGCGCCGCGATGTGGTGGGGCTGAACCCCCGGGGCCTGATGCGGATGGCGCGGGCGGCGGCGGGCTGGCGGCGCCATGGCGAGGGGCTGTTTGCCTCGCCGATGGCCGAGGGGGGCGCGTTTTTACATTCGCGGCCCGGTCTGGCGCGGCCCGATCTGCAGATCCATTTCGTCGTGGGGATTGTCGATCACCATATGCGCCGCCCGCATCTGGCCGATGGCTGGTCGGCGCATATCTGCGTGCTGCGGCCATTTTCGCGTGGCACGCTGCGGCTGGCGGGGACTGACCCGTTCGCGGCGCCGCTGATCGACCCGGGGTTTCTGGCCGACCCGCGCGATGCCGATCTTCTGTTCAGGGGCGCCCGTATGCTGGAACAGATCACCGAAGCCCCCGCCTTGGCGCCGTGGCGCGGGAAGCGGCTGTATGCCCCCGATGGCAGCGATGTCGGACTGATGGCCGATATTCGTGCGCGCGCCGACACGATCTATCATCCGGTGGGCACCTGCCGGATGGGGCGCGACGATCTGGCGGTGGTCGATCCGCAGCTGCGGGTGCGCGGGGTGGCGGGGCTGCGGGTGGTCGATGCCTCGGTCATGCCCAGCCTGATCGGCGGCAATACCAATGCCCCCACGATCATGATCGCGGAACGTGCGGCGCAGATGATCTTGCGCAATGCACATGCCGTGACCTAGCGGCGGCGGCGCACCACCGGAATGTTCGAGCGAGAATAA
>JAQTYE010000209.1 GCA_028749255.1 Paracoccaceae bacterium
GAAGAACGGTAAGACGACCGACACGGCGGTGCCGCTGATCTACACCCAGCTGCTGGATGGCGAGGCGGCCCCGCAAGGCTATTGCGCGGCGACCACGCGCGATCAGGCGGGGTTGTTGTTCAAGGAGGTCAAGCGGATCATCAAGCGCTCGGCGTTTCTGGGCAAGCTGATGGATGGATACCGCCATGAGATCGCGACGCCCGCCTCGGATGGGGTGATCAAATGCCTGTCGCGCGATGGTGACAGCTCGGACGGGATCTACCCGAGTTTTCTGGCGCGCGACGAAATGCACCGCTGGACGGATCGGGAACTGGCCGAGACCATCGTAGAGTCGATGATCGCGCGCGATCAGCCGATTGACTGGGTGATCACCACGGCGGGGCATGACCGGCAATCGCTGTGCGGTGAGTTGCGCGGCTATGCCGAGAATGTGCTGAGCGGCTCGGTTCAGGATGACGCGTTTTTCGGCTTCGTAGCCGAGCCGCCACCCGATTGCGACCCGCTTGATCCGCGGTTCTGGGCGATGGGAAACCCGAACCTCGGGGTGTCGAAACCGCTGGATGCGATGGAACGCGCGGCGACCAAGGCGATGGCCATTCAGGCCAGCATGCCGAACTTCCGACGGTTCCACCTGAACCTGTGGACCGAGGGCGAACAGACCTGGATTGCGCGGGAAAGCTGGGATCGTGGCGATGCAGCCAAACGCTTTTCCGCGGACAGTCTGTTCGGGCGCGATGCCTGGGTGGCGCTCGATCTGTCGAGCAAGGTCGATACCACGGCCATCGTGGTGGCGGTGCCGCTGGACGGGCTGATCTATCTGATCTGCTACACCTTTCTGCCCTCGGGTCCGAAGGGGTTCATTGCCCGGGCGCAGAAGGAAAAGCGCGAATATGTGGGCTGGCGCGATCAGGGCTGGCTTGAGGTGCATGACGGTGGCGCGATCAAGGAAGCCGAGATCGAGGCGCGGCTGGTGTGGATTTCGCGCAAGTTCAAGGTGCAGGAAATCGCCTATGACCCATGGGGGATGCAGTATCTGGCCAAACGTCTGGCCGAGAAGCGAATGCCGCTGGTCGAACATCGGCAGGGCTTCGGGTCGATGTCGAACCCGATGAAGCGGGTCGAGGAGCTGGTGGCCGACAACAAGATCCGGCACGGGGGCAACCCGGTGTTGGGCTGGCAGGTGGGCAATGTCCACCGCGATGAAGATGCCGCCGAGAACATCAAGCCGAACAAGAAACGCTCGACCGGGCGGATCGACGCGGCGGTGGCGATGATCATGGCGGTGGGGCGGGCCGCCGCAGGTGAGCGAAATCGCAAGCAATCAAGAGGGATCGAGGAGCTATGAGCTTTGCAGCACTTTTTCGCCGCAGCGGTGCGCGTGCGGACCCGGGTCCGCGCATCGAGCCCGTGATGATGGCGCCGGACGTGGGGCCGGTCGCGCAAGCGGCGGGCCTGTCTGTCTCGCACGAGACCGGCTGGCGCGAGATCGGCTTTGGCGGGGCCAGCCGGGTGCGCAGCCTGCCGCGTGTCACGCCCGAGCTTGCGCAAAAACACGCAACCGTGGTGGCGGCCTGTTCGGTGATCGCGGGGGATCTGGCGAAACTGCCGATCAAGCTGTTTCAGCGCGGGGCGGATGGGCGCGAGGCGCGGGTGCGCGACCATCCCGCCGCCTATCTGCTCAATGCCGCAAGCTCACCCGGGGTGCCCGCGATGGTGGCACGCTTCGGGCTTGGCTACAGCTTCACCCTGCGCGGGCGCGGCTTTGCCTATGCGCCGCGCGACGGGGCGGGCGAGTTGGAGCTGATCGAGGCGGTGCATCCTGACCGGTGCGTGGTGCTGCGTGCGGGGCGGTCGCGGTTTTACGAATTCGAGGATGGCGCCGAGATCCAGCGCCGGGTGGCGGGGCGCGTGATGGTGCATCTGCGCTACATGGCCGAGGACGGCTGGACCGGGCGCAGCCCGATCGAGGTGGCGGCGGAAACGCTGGGCATCGCTTTGGCGGGACAAGAGGCGGCGGGGCGGCTGGCGGGTGGCAAGGGGTTCAAGGCGGTGGCCAAGCTGGCCGATTTCAACGCCGACGATGAAACCTGGCAGCGTTCGCGCAGGCGGCTCAAGGCGGCGATGGAACGCGACCAGGATGATGGCGTTCTGATTATCGGTCAGGAAGACGAGATCAAGGAACTGGGGCTTTCGGCTTCGGATATTGAACTGCTGGCCAGCCGCAAGTTCGACCGCGAACAGATCGCGGGGCTCTACCGGGTGCCGCCTTCGAAATTGCAGATGCTCGAACACGGGGTGAAGGCGAATTCGGAACAGCAGGCCATCGACTACAAGGCCGAGTGTCTGACCCATTGGGGCGGGTTCATCGAAGCCGGGCTCGGCCAGGGCTTGCTGACCGAGGCCGAGCGGCGGGCGGGTCTGTTTTTCCGCCATGAATACGACGCGCTTTTGATGGCCACGACGAAGGAACGTTATGAGGCGCTGGCGAAAGCGGTGGGCGGGCCGATCATGACGCCGAACGAGGGGCGCCGGATCGAGGGGTTGGACCCGATTGAGGGGGGCGACCGGCTTTATCCGCCGCCGAACATGACCCGGGCCGACACGAAACCACAGGGAAAGGACGGGGCATGACGCAGCTGATCGGGGATATTTTGGCGGTTCCGGGGGCGCCGATGGCACTGGATGCCGGGTTTGCGGCGGGGCTTCTGGCGTTGGACTGGCCGCAGGCGGCGCAAGGCGATGCGGTGGCAGCGCAAGGTGCGGTCGAGCGGTATCGCATCGAGCGCGGTGTGGCGGTGGTTCCGGTGCGCGGTCTGCTGACGCCGAATTCGGCGACGCTTGAGCGCTGGCTGGGCTGGGCGACCTATCGCGGGATCGAGGAAAGCTGTGCGGCGCTGGCGGCGGATGACAGCGTGGCGGCGGTGGTGCTGGAATTCGACACGCCGGGGGGCATGGTGCTGGGGATCGAGGACGCGGCGCAGGCGGTGGCGGCCCTGGCGGCGCTCAAGCCGGTCTATGCGCTGGCCGCGCCCCTTGCGGCCTCGGCGGGTTATTGGCTGGCGTCGCAGGCGCGCGAGATCTCGATGACGCCGGGGGCGAGTGTGGGATCAATCGGGGTGGCGGTAACGACTTGGCGCGCGGTGCAGCCGGGCGGGGACGGCAGTCAGGAATTCGAATTCACCTCGCCCCATGCCCGGGCGAAATGGCCCGACCCCACGACCGAGACTGGACGGGCCGAAATCATCCGCGGGCTGGCCGAGACTGAGGCGCGGTTTCATGCGGCGGTGGCGGCGGGGCGCAAGATCGCGCTGGCCGATCTGCCCACAGCGCTGTCGGTGAGCGACGATCCGGCGGATGGCGGCGCGGTCTTTGCCGCCCATGAGGCGCAGGCGCGCAAGCTGGCGGATCGGATCGAGACCCGCGCGGAATTCTACACCCGGGTGCTGGCGGCGCATGCCCCCGCACCCCGCCACAGCTCTCGTGCCGCCTTGGCCCGGGCGCGGGCGGCGGAGGCCACAGCGCGCAGCTGAGGCCATTGTGACCACATTGCGAAACCGGCTCCGGCGCTGCGGCGGCGGGGTTTTTTGGGCTGCGCGCATGAGGCGGGCGGCGGTGCTTTTCATGGAGAGACAAGATGAAGAACCTGGACGATCTGCGCCGTGCGCGGGCGGCGGCTGCGAAAAAGATGCGTGAGCGCGCCGAGGCGCTGGCGGTGCTGGAAGGGGCCGAAGCCCCGGATGCGCAGGCGCTGGCCACCGCGCAGGCGGATTTCGAGGCAAGCGAACAGGCGTTCGAGGCCTGCGACACGCAGGTCAAACGCGCCGAGCGGGTCGAGGCGGCCGAGGCTGCGGCGGCGGGCCAGGCGGATCTTGACCAACAAGGGGCGGGGCAGGGCGCGTCGGCGCCCGCAATCCCGAAAGACGACCGGCACCGGGGTGTCGAAGTCGGGCTGATGGTGGGGGCGCTGGCCGCACATCGCGGCGAGGTCGGTGCGGCGGTGGCCCAGCTCGAACGCGGTGGGTTTGGTCAGGTTGCGGCGGCGTTGAGCGCGTCTGAGGCCTCGGCGGGGGGTGTCACGATCCCGCGCCCGCTGGCGCAAGAGGTGATCAGCCTGTTGCGTCCGCGTGTGGTGGTGCGCCGTGCCGGTGCGCGTTCGGTGCCGATGCCTGCGGGCCAGCTGCGCAAGGCGCGCCAGACCGGCAGCGCCACGGCCAGCTATGGCGGCGAGGTGGTGCCGGTGCGCGCCTCGGCCCCGAGCTTCGAGCCGGTGGATCAGAGCTTCAAGAAACTGCGCGCGCTGGTGCCGATCTCGAACACGCTGCTGGCGCAGTCGAGCATCGCGATGGGTCTGTTCGTGCGCGACGACCTGGTGAAGTCGATGGCGCGGCGCGAGGATCTGGCGTTTCTGCGCGGGGCCGGTGCCTCGGATGACCCGATTGGAATGCGCAACTGGATCCCGGCGGGGAACTGGCTGGGCTCGGTCGCGGGCAATGCGGTGGAGGCTGACATGGCGTTGCGGCGCTGCCTGTCGCGGGTCGAAGATGCTGATGTGGCGATGACCACGCCGGGCTGGGTGATGCGGGCCTCGGCCAAGAACTGGCTGGGGTCGCTTAAGGATGCCAATGGCAACC
>JAQTYE010000210.1 GCA_028749255.1 Paracoccaceae bacterium
CATCGGAAACAGCCATTTCGGATCGGCGCGTTCGTCATGGCCGATGTTCAGCCGCAGCCAGGTGGCGCGGTCGAATTCGACGCGGGCGCGCGGCTTCACCCCATCGGGTGACACCGGGGTCAGATCTTCGGGGGCCGAACGGTTCGCCAGATATTGGCGTGCCACGGCGGCGGCCAGTTGTTCGGCCGAATAGGCGCCGGTCAGTTTGGCGATCAGCGGGGCTTCGTCGGCGGTGGCGGCGCGGGTCAGCAGCTCGTCGCCCATCAGCCGTTCGATATCCCGCACGTTGATTTCTTCGGCCGAGGGCGCAGCAGCCCAGGTTGCGTTGATCTGCGCGAATCCCAGCAGGCGTTCGGCCTTGTTGCGCCCGCCAAAGGGCACGATCAGCGCGGAAACGCCTTTCGATCCGGCGCGGCCGGTGCGGCCCGATCGGTGCAGCAGCGCCTCTTTGTTCTGCGGCAGATCGGCGTGGACCACCAGTTCCAACCCCGGAAGGTCGATCCCGCGGGCGGCCACATCGGTCGCCACGCAAACGCGGGCACGCCCGTCGCGCATCATTTGCAGCGCGCGGGAACGTTCGTCCTGGCTCAGTTCCCCCGACAGCGCCACGACCGAGAAGCCGCGATTCAGGAATTTGCCGGTCAGGTGGGTAACCATCGCCCGGGTCGAACAGAACACGATGGCGCGCTGCGCCTCGTAATAGCGCAGCACGTTGACGATGGCATTTTCGCGGTCGGAGTTATCGACCAGCAGCGCGCGATATTCGATGTCGGCGTGCTGTTCGCGTTGCGACACGGTCGAAATCCGCTGCGCGTTGCGTTGGAAATTGCTGGCCAGTTTCGCGATACCCGGGCTGACAGTGGCCGAAAACATCAGGGTGCGGCGCGTTTCAGGTGCCGATTCCAGAATGAATTCAAGGTCTTCGCGGAAACCAAGGTCAAGCATCTCGTCGGCTTCGTCCAGCACCGCGACCTGCAGCGCCGACAGATCCAGCGCATTGCGACGGATGTGGTCGCAGATCCGGCCCGGAGTGCCGACGACGATATGCGCGCCGCGTTCCAGAACCCGACGTTCAGCGCGGGCATCCATGCCCCCCACGGCCCCGGCGATCACCGCCCCCGAAGGACCATAAAGCCATTGCAATTCGCGTTGCACCTGAACGGCCAGTTCCCGCGTCGGCGCCACGATCAGCGCGCGCGGAACATCGGCGAAGGCCAGACGCCCTTCTGCCAACAGTTCCGTCGCCATCGCCAGACCGAAAGCCACCGTCTTGCCCGAGCCGGTCTGTGCCGAGACCAGCAGATCCGCCCCCGCCACTGCAGGGTCGATCACCGCCTCTTGGACGGGGGTCAGTGCGGCATAGCCCTTGGCCGCCAGCGCCTCGTTCAGCGCGGGATGGACATTCGGGAAATCGGTCATGGAGGAGGCTTTCAACAGTGCGGAAAGCGGCCTTCTAATGGGTTTTGACCCCGCTGTATAGGGTCAATGCATCAACACCGGGTAAAGCGATGCCACCAGCAGCGCCGCCATGCTCCAGTTGAAGGCGCGCAACCGGGTCGGATTGCCCAGCCAATGCCGCAGCCCCTGCCCCATCAGCACCCAAACCGCAACCGAGGGCAGGTTGACCGCGCCAAACACCAGCGCGATCATCAGCGGCCCGAGGATTGCGTAAATCGTCACCGCCCCCAATGCCATCGCCCAGGCTTTGGGGTTGACCCACTGAAACGCCGCCGCCTGCCAAAACGTCATCGGCTGGCCCACCACGCCCTCGCCCGGGGCGCTGGCATGGGCGATTTTCCAAGCCAGCCACAGCATATAGACGACGCTGACAACCTCCAGCGCGGTGCGCAACACCGGCCAGCGGGCAAAGACCTGCGCCGCGCCCTGCCCCATCAGCCAGACCATGAAGGTAAATCCCAGCGCCACACCCAGCATATGGGGCAGCGTGCGGCGAAAGCCGAAATTCGCCCCCGAGGCCATCAGCATCAGGTTGTTCGGTCCCGGCGTGATCGAGGACACGAAGGCGAAAGAAATCAGCGGCAGGATCAGGGCGTTCATGGCAACTCTGCGAAAAGGCGATCAGGGCGCCCAATTTGCCGCAGCCCGCATGCCAGTCCAAGCATTCGATTGCGCCGGTTACAATCCCGTCTTCAGCGCCCGGTCTTCCACGCGAACCACAGTGCGATCACCGCCAGCGCCCCCGACAGCACGCGGCGCAACGCGCGTTCCCGGGCCGGGTCTCGAACAGCGCCTGCGCGGCCCCCGCCAGAATCGCGATACTCGCATGAACGCCCGTCGCCACCGCCAGATAGACCGCCGTCAACATCAGGGTTTCACGCAGCACATCCTCGGGGGTGATCAAAAACCCCGGCAGCACGGCGACATAGAACACCGCCGCCTTGGGGTTGAGCAGGTTGGTCACCAGACCACGCAGGAAATAACGCCAGTTGCTAGAGCCGGGCGGCGCATGAGCCACCGTTTCATCCGCATCGCGCCAACCATCCCAGGCCAGCCATAGCAGATAGACCACACCGCCCCAGCGCAGCCCCTGATACAGCAGATCCGATGCTGAAATCACCGCCGCCAGACCAAAAGCCGCCGCCAGCCCCACCAGACCAAGCCCCAGCGCCACACCGCCCACCGCCGAAAGCGCCGGGCGGCGCCCCTCGGTTGCGGCGACCACGGCCAGATAGGCCATGTTCGGCCCCGGTGTCAGTTCGATCACGAAACTGGTCAGCGCAAAGGCCAACAGCGTCTCAAGCAGCATGATCTGCCCCGGTCACAGTCGCGTCTGGCCTCAGGGCCATTTCGCCACGGGCGGCAGGCTCATCAGCACGGCATCCGCGTTATGCCCGGTCTCCAGCCCGAATTTCGTGCCCCGGTCATAGACCAGGTTATATTCCGCATAGAGCCCGCGATGGATCAGCTGCGTCTCGCGGTCGCATTCGCTGGCAGTGGTGCCCAAGCGCCGCTCGGTCAGAGGCACGAAAGCGGGCAAAAAGGCCGCGCCGACATCACGGGTAAAGGCGAAATCCGCATCCCAACTGTCGGCATCGGCGCCGCCGGTGTTCAGATCGTCATAGAAGATGCCGCCCACACCGCGCGCCCTGCCCCGATGCGGGACAAAGAAATATTCGTCCGCCCAGGCCTTGAAACGCGGGTAATAGGCAGGATCATGCGCGTCGCAGGCCTGTTTCAGTGTGACGTGGAAATGCGCGGTGTCCTCGGCATATTCGATGCAGGGGTTCAGGTCGGCCCCGCCGCCAAACCACCACGCCTGCGGGGTCCAGAACATCCGGGTATTCATATGCACCGCAGGGGTGTGCGGGTTTTGCATATGGGCGACCAGACTAATGCCGCTGGCCCAGAACCGCGGATCTTCGGCCATGCCCGGCACCCCGCGCGCCGCCATCGCCACCTGCGCGCGCGGAGCCAGGGTGCCCCAGACGGTCGAGATATTGACGCCCACCTTTTCAAACACCCGCCCGCCGCGCATCACGCTCATCTTGCCGCCGCCGTGGTCTTCGCCCGCAGGACCGGTGCGGGTGGTGGGCGTGACCTCGAACCGGCCGGGCGCACCAAACCCGTCAAACCCATCTTCCAGCGCCTCGAACCCAGCGACGATCCGGTCGCGCAATTCCGAAAACCACGCGCTGGCGGTGGCTTTGCGGGCGGTGAATTCGTCGGTCTCGGTCATCTGGGTCTGGGACATGGGCGCTTCCTTCTGATCAGGACGTCTCCATAGCAGGCCCGCGCGCAAGCGTGAATTGCGTTTTGTCGATACAGGTCTAGGATACATTCAGAAATTGGAGATTATGCCATGTTCCCCCGCCTGTCCGTCATTGCCTTCGCTGGCCTGACCCTGCTGGCCGCCTGCGGCACCCCACAAGAGCAATGCATCAACCGCTCGATGCGTGAAATTCGCACATTGCAGAGCCTGCTGGATGAAACCGAAGCCAATCTGGAACGCGGTTATGCCTGGAAGGAATACGAGTTCACGCGCTGGCGTCGCGAAATTTGCGGAACCACCGTCATTACGCAGCCCGATGGCACGGTGATCGAAACGCCGCAATTCTGTTCGCGCCCGCATTCCGAAACAGAGCGGCGCATGGTGCCGATCGACCCGGCCGCCGAAGCGCGCAAACGTGACGGGCTGATTGCCAAGATCAAGGCGCTGATGCCGCAGGCCGAGGCCAATATCGCCGCCTGCAAGGCGACCTACCCCGAGTAATCGGGCTGGCCGCACCGCAAATCGGGGCCCGCTTAATAGGCGGGCACCTGCACGGCATCCAGCACCCCGCGCCCGCCATCGACGGTGACGATCTGGCCGGTGACAAACCCTGCCCCCGACGAGGCCAGATATTGCACCGTTTCGGCAAGTTCACCGGGCGGGGCGATGCGGCCCATTGGCGTGCCCGCCGTGATCGCCTCGCGCCAGTCACCGTTTTCCTTCAACGTGGCCTGCAAGGATGCGCTCATCACCGAGGCGAAGGCCACGCCATTCACCCGGATCCGGTGCGGCGCCAAGGCCACGGCCAGGCTGCGCGTCGCCTGATCCTGGGCCGCGCAGGCAATCGAATAGGCCAGCAGCGCGGGAT
>JAQTYE010000055.1 GCA_028749255.1 Paracoccaceae bacterium
CCGATTGTGGCGAAGTTTTGACCGTGGGGCCGATCTGGACTTTGCCGCGCGGCTGCGACACTCTCGCGCAAAACTGGAGCCACGCATGACCCGCAAGATCATCATCGACACCGACCCCGGGCAAGACGACGCCGTGGCGATCCTGCTGGCGCTGGCCAGCCCTGAACTGGAAGTGCTGGGCCTGACCTGTGTCGCGGGCAACGTGCCGCTGGCGCTGACTGCGCATAATGCGCGACTGGTGTGCGAACTGGCCGGGCGCCCGGAAACCCGCGTTTTTGCGGGCTGCGACCGGCCGCTGCAGCGCCCGCTGGTGACGGCGGAATATGTGCATGGCAAGACCGGGCTTGACGGCATCACCCTGCCCGCGCCCGCAATGACGCTGCAAGATCAACACGCGGCCGATTTCATCATCGAAACACTGCGCGCAGAACCCGCAGGGGCGGTCACGCTGTGCCCGCTGGGGCCGCTGACCAATATCGCCACCGCCCTGCAACGCGCTCCCGACATCGCGCCCAGGATCGCCGAGATCGTGTTGATGGGTGGCGCCTATTTCGAGGTGGGCAACGTCACCCCCACCGCCGAATTCAACATTTACGTCGATCCGCAAGCTGCGGAAATCGTGTTCAAATCCGGTGTGCCCTTGGTGGTGATGCCGCTGGACGCGACCCACAAGGTGCTGACCACCCGCGCCCGCATCGAAGCCTTTCGCGCCCTGGGCACGCAGGTGGGCCACGCTGTGGCCAGCTGGACCGATTTTTTCGAGCGTCACGACATGGCGAAATATGGCAGTCAGGGCGCGCCGCTGCACGACCCCTGCGTGATTGCCTATCTGATCCGCCCCGACCTGTTTGAAGGCCGCCACATCAACGTGGAAATCGAAACCGGGTCCGAGCTGACACTGGGCATGACGGTGGCCGACTGGTGGCGTGTCACCGACCGCCCGGCAAACGCGATGTTCATGGGCGGCGTCGATGCCGAGGGGTTCTACACCTTGCTGACCGACCGCCTGGGCCGGCTGTAAAAGGCTGCGCGCTTGCGCAATGGCCCCTGTCAGGGCACTCTGAACACGGTTGTGCTGTTTGGAGGGATTGTGGTGTTCACACGTTTCGTTTCCGCTTTGGCGGGTATTCTGGCCATCGCCGCGCCTGCTGTCGCGCAAGAGTTCGGTGATGATTATGCGGTTGTCGGCCAATTCGATCTGGCCATCGGCGAAGACACAGCTACGCTCTATTCCCTTGATATTCTGCCTGAAAACAGACCCGGCATCGAACGCCACGAGGTGATGGGACAGGTGTTTTTCAATATCGGCGGATATGCCGAAAGCGACGGAAAACCCGCAAAGCCGCAGATCGAGGTGCAGATCGGGCCCGGGACATTTCCGCCCAAGACGATTTCCTCGGTCACCTTGCTGATGGACGGCGCGATGTTCCTGTCGGATGCGGATGTCGGCGGCTCTGCCACGATTTCGAATGTGGTTTGGGGCGACGATGGCTCGCTGAGCTTCGATTTCGCCAGCCTGGTGCGGTCGGCGCGCTATGGTGCGGACGGCGCTTTCGAGCCCGTCGCCCCAGATCTGCCGCTGCTCGAGGTCGAGGGGCATTTCGCAGGCATGGTCGCGCCGAAATAGCCAGCTTTGCGGGCGCGTCGGGGCTGTCATTGATCGTATCGCGGCCTATATTCCGGGGGCGATGATTGGAAAGCACCTATGACCCTGCCCTTTGACAACAGCTATGCCCGCCTGCCGGATCGGTTTTTCGCGCGTCAGGATCCGGTGCCGGTGCGTGCGCCGACCTTGATTGCGCTGAACCGCGATCTGGCGGGGCGGTTGGGCCTTGATCCCGACTGGCTGGCCAGCCCCGCGGGCGTGGCGATGCTGGCGGGCAACGCGCCGCCCGCGGGATCTGCGCCATTGGCGATGGCCTATGCGGGGCACCAGTTTGGTGGCTGGTCGCACAGTCTGGGGGACGGGCGCGCGATCTTGTTGGGCGAGGTCGTGGCGCCGGACGGGATGCGGTTCGATCTGCAACTGAAGGGGGCGGGCCAGACGCCGTTTTCGCGCCGGGGTGACGGGCGGGCCTGGCTTGGGCCGGTGCTGCGTGAATATCTGGTGAGCGAGGCCTTTGCCGCACTTGGCATCCCGACCACCCGCGCGCTGGCGGCGGTCACCACCGGCGAGGTGGTCGTGCGCGAGGCCTCGGGGCGGCCCGGCGCCATACTGACACGCGTCGCGGCCAGCCACCTGCGCGTCGGCACGTTTCAATATTTCGCCGCGCGCGATGACGTCCCCGCATTAGAAGTGATTTGTAACTATCTGACAGAACGTCATTATCCTCAGGCGGACACACCGCTTGATCTGTTGCGCGCGGTGGTGGCGCGGCAGGCAGATTTGATTGCGCACTGGATGGCGGTGGGCTTCATCCATGGCGTGATGAACACCGACAACATGGCGCTGTCGGGTGAAACCATCGACTTTGGCCCCTGCGCTTTCATGGATGTCTATCACCCGAATACGGTGTTTTCCTCGATCGACCAATATGGCCGCTATGCCTATGCCAACCAGCCACAGATTGCCGCGTGGAATCTGGCGCAATTCGCCAGTTGTCTGTTGCCGCTGATGGGCCCGGAAGGCCCGGCGATCGAGGCCGCGACCGATGCCGTTCATGGCTTTGCACCGCTGTTTCAGGCCGAATGGCTGCGTCGTTTCGGGGCCAAGATCGGCTTGGCGAACGCAACCGAGGCCGACCGCCCGTTGATCGAAGATCTGCTGTCGCGCATGGCGACAGAGCGCGCCGATTTCACCCGCACCTTCCGCGGGCTGGCGACCGGACAGGCGGCGGCGGAATTCATCGACCCGCAGGCGTTTGAGGGCTGGGCCCCGCGCTGGCAGGCACGGCTGGCGGACGAATTCGACCCGCAAACGGTGATGGCCCGCGCCAATCCGGTGCGCATTCCGCGCAACCATCAGATCGAAGCCGCGATCGTGGCAGCGGTAGATGGTGACTTTGCGCGGTTCCACCGTCTGGGCGCGGCGCTTGCGACGCCCTTCGACCCTGCGCCTGAATTCGCCGATCTGGAGGCTGCGCCCCGCCCCGAGGAACGGGTCGAACGCACCTTTTGCGGCACCTGAGCTTTGACGTGCAACACATTGCACAGTAAAGTTTTTCTATGACCGTGCGCATCGCCTCCTACAATCTGCACAAATGCGTGGGCTCGGATGGTAACCGTGACCCTGCGCGCAGCCTGGCGGTGCTCAATGCACTGAATGCCGATGTGATCGCGCTCCAGGAAACCGACCTGCGGATGGGCGCGCGCCCTGCGGCCCTGAGCGCCCGCATGATCGAAGAGGACACCGATTTTCAGCGCCCCGAGCCCTTGCCCCGCACCGGCCCCGACAGTCTGGGCTGGCATGGTCAGACGGTGCTGCTGCGGCGCGGGTTCCGGCTGTTGCAGGCGCAAGCCCTGCCCCTGCCGGGGCTGGAGCCGCGCGGCGCGCTGGCCTTGCAAATCGCGGCGCCCGGGGCCGCGCCCTTCACGCTGATCGCGGGGCATCTGGGGCTGCGGCGGATGGATCGGCGCGCGCAATGGGCGCGAATCGCGCAGGTGTTGGCCGACGCCGCCCCCGACCCGGCGATGGCAATTGGCGATTTCAACGAATGGCGCGCCCGCCACGGGTTCGAGGCCCTGACCGGGTTCGATCTGCACGCCCCCGGCCCCAGCTTTCCGGCGCGCGCGCCACTGGGGCGGCTGGATCGGCTGGTAACCTGCGCGCGGGTGCGGGTGGTGCGGATGGGGGTGTTTGACAGCGCGCTGGCCCGGCGCGCCTCGGATCACCTGCCGATCTGGGCGGATCTGGCGGGTTTGTTGCGCTGATTGTGCGCGACACAATCGCGGGCTGGACGGCGCGCGGGCTTTGCGGCAAAGGCGAATAACGCTTTGACCATCCGGTCAGCGCCACTCCGAGGGGCCACATGGAAAATCTGCGCGGAAGCATTCTGATGGTCATCGCGATGGCGGGTTTCGCGCTGGAGGACATGTTCGTCAAATCGCTGTCCACGCGGCTGGCGGTGGGCGAGGTTCTGGCGCTGCTGGGCGCCGGTGGCACGGTGATTTTCGCCGCACTGGCGATCTGGCGCCGGGACCGGCTGTTTTCCGGCGATCTATTTTCGCGCCCGGTGATCGTGCGCAATCTGGGCGAGTTGGTGGGCACGCTGGCCTTCGTCTCGGCGGTGGCTTTCACACCGCTGGCGCAGGCCTCGGCGATCTTGCAGGCCACACCGCTGGCGGTGACGCTGGGGGCCGCGCTGTTTCTGGGCGAAAAGGTCGGCTGGCGGCGCTGGTCGGCGATCATGATCGGCTTTGCTGGCGTGATGATCGTGATCCGCCCGGGGACCGAAGGGTTTTCGGCGCTGTCGCTGCTGGCGGTGGTCGCGGTCATCGGGCTGGCGGTGCGCGATGTGGCGACGCGCCGGGTGCCCAAGACCATCGCCTCGATGCAGCTGGCTACATATGGCTTTGCCACCATCATCCCCGCCGGTCTGGTGATGACCGCACTGAGCCCGGCGGGTTTCGTGCCCCCGTCCCCGCTGGATCTGGCGCAGATCGCGGGCGCGCTGTTGTTCGGCACCGGCGGCTATTACGCGCTGATCGCGGCGATGCGGCTGGGCGAGGTCTCGGTGATCACACCGTTCCGCTACACCCGGCTGATTTTCGCGCTGATCATCGGCTGGGCGGTGTTTGCCGAAAGCGTGGACCGCTACACCCTGATCGGCGGCGCGGTGATTGTGGGCTCGGGGCTATACACTTTGTGGCGCCAGGCCCGGCTGCGGGCACAGCTTCGTCGCTAACATACCGTACAGCGGCGTTTTTGCCGCGATGCGCCCTTTTCGCGCGGCGGGCCTAGGGGTATAGAGGGCGCGACTTCTTCAGCCACCCAGTGAGGGGACCGACATGAGCACGATCATCGACATCCACGCGCGCGAAATCCTCGACAGTCGCGGCAACCCGACCGTTGAGGTCGATGTGATCTTGGAAGACGGCACGATGGGCCGCGCCGCGGTGCCCTCGGGCGCCTCGACCGGCGCACATGAGGCGATGGAACGCCGCGACGGCGACAAGGCCCGCTACATGGGCAAAGGCGTGTTGGAAGCCGTGATGGCGGTGAATGGCGAGATCGCCGAAAACCTGCTGGGCGAAGACGCGACCGAACAGGTCGAGATCGACCGCATGATGTGCGAAATGGACGGCACCCCGAACAAGTCGCGCCTCGGCGCCAACGCCATTCTGGGCGTGTCGCTGGCGGTGGCCAAGGCGGCCGCGGATTTCTGCACCCAGCCGCTGTATCGCTATGTCGGGGGCACCTCGGCGCGCGTGCTGCCGGTGCCGATGATGAACATCATCAACGGCGGCGAACATGCCGACAACCCGATCGACATTCAGGAATTCATGATCATGCCGGTCGCCGCGGGCAATATCCGCGACGCGGTGCGGATGGGCTCTGAAGTGTTCCATACGCTGAAAAAGGAACTGTCGGCGCAGGGCCTGTCCACGGGCTTGGGCGATGAGGGTGGCTTTGCGCCCAATATCGCCTCGACCACCGCAGCGCTGGACCTGATCCTCGCCTCGATCGAAAAAGCGGGCTACCGCCCCGGTGAAGACATCTACCTTGCCCTCGATTGCGCCTCGACCGAATATTACAAGAACGGCAAATACGAGATGAAGGGCGAAGGCCTGAGCCTGACCTCGGAAGAGAACGCCGACTATCTGGCGAAACTTTGCGCGGCCTACCCGATCATCTCGATCGAGGACGGCATGTCCGAAGACGACTGGGCTGGCTGGAAAATCCTGACCGAGAAACTGGGCGACAAGATCCAACTGGTCGGTGACGATCTGTTCGTGACCAACCCGCGCCGTCTGGCCGATGGCATCAAACAAGGCGTCGCCAACTCGATGCTGGTCAAGGTCAACCAGATCGGCACCCTGACCGAAACCCTGCAGGCCGTCGAAATGGCCCATCGCGCGCGCTACACCAACGTGATGTCGCACCGCTCGGGCGAGACCGAGGATGCGACCATCGCCGATCTGGCGGTCGCCACCAACTGCGGTCAGATTAAGACCGGCTCGCTGGCGCGTTCGGACCGGCTGGCGAAATACAACCAGCTGATCCGCATCGAGGAAATGCTGGGCGAAACCGCCGAATACGCGGGCCGCTCGATCCTGAAGTAAGCGCCGCTTCTTCTTGGCAAAAATACTCAAACCCCCGTCTCAGCCTACGCTGCGGCGGGGGTTTTCATGTGGATTTGCCTCCGGCGGGAGTATTTGGACCAAGAAGAAGCGCCACGCACGCACGCCCCCGGGCACGTCACCAGAAATCGCGTTTGAACCAGAGTTGCAGCTGTTCCAGCCACGCGACCGGCGGCAGGTTCAACACGGCCAGCACGATGATCGCCCCAACCAGCCCTGCCGCCAGCGCCAGCTCGCGTCGGTGGCACAGCGTCTGCGCCGCCGCCGACCACAGCAGATTGCCGATCACCGCACGATGCAACCAGATGTGCCAGCCGCCGACGCCAGTGAACAGCAGGCCGCTGGCCAGATGCAAAAGCTCCCATTGCGGGCGCGCGACGCCCAGAAAGCTCCAGCTGATCTGCCCCGCGATCCGTCCCGAAGGCGCGATCATCACGACCAGCCCCGAGGGCACCAGTACCAGAAAGCAAAGCCCCGCCAGAAACACGGCGGCGGCCCGGGCGGAAAAGCGGGGTTTAGGATGACCCGTCGGGCAGGGATCAGTTGGCATGATCCTCTCCTTTTCAATGCGCGCGCGAATATAGGTTAGCAGATCGCGCGGACGTCGCCCATGATCCGCGTCAACCCGCCCGGTGCATCAGTACGAAGGCGAGCTTGAACGCCAGTGGCCCGATCCCCAGCGAAAAGACGAAGGCGACAGGCCAGGCAGTCAGCCAATGCTGCATCCAGGTAGCAAACCAGCCAGGCCCGAACCCGACGGGCAGGACCGAGAAGATCAGCGTCATGGACAGCGCCATCAGGCAGGAGATAAAGATTTGCGCGACGATAATCGTCAGCTTTTCCCGTTTGGGATCAGTGTGTTGCATTTTACGGTCTCGAATTGGCGCCAGCGGCGCGGGGGATCAGAGGCCGTGGGTTCGAGGATCGACTAACTCCTGCGCGGCGCGCAGGGACCGGGGTAACCAACCGGTCTTCCGTTTCTCGGCTTGGGCGATTTAACGCGGCGCCACGCGCCGGTCAAGCCGCCACAGGCAGGGATCATCCGGGCCGACTGACCTTGCCGCCGCCAACCAGCGCCGCGACGCCGGTCGTGCTGGGGCCCGACGTCGGCAGGCCACGCGCCACCCGTACCGCCAGATAGGCGAAGGCCTGCGCCTCCAACATGTCGCCATTCAGCCCGATATCCTCGATCGGCGCCACGGGACAGGCCATCCGCCGCGCCAGTTCCACCATCAACGCGGCATTGAGCCGCCCGCCGCCCGCGACATAAACCGCCGCAGGCGGGGACGGGAAATGTTCGGCGCCGCGGGCCACGGCAGCCGCGGCACAGGCGGTCAAGGTGGCGGCCGCATCGGCATCGGGCAAGTCATCCACAAATTTCAGAATTTCACGAAAATCATTGCGATCCAGTGATTTGGGTGGAATTTTCAGAAAATATGGGTGACTCAGGAAGCGGTCAACCAGCGCATCATCCACCTGCCCCGACAACGCCAGAGCACCGCCTTCATCACAACTGCCGCCCTGTCGCGCCGCGATCAGGTCGTTGATCGGCGCATTGGCAGGCCCCGTATCGAAGGCCAACACCGCCCCCGGCGCCTCGGGGCCTGGGGCGCGCGGATCGACCCAGGTCACATTGCCGACACCGCCGAGGTTAAGAAACACCACGGGTGCACTCAGCCCAGCCCATTTCGCACAGGCGAAGTGAAAGAACGGCACCAGCGGCGCGCCCTGCCCGCCCATATCCACATCCATCGTGCGGAAATCCCAGACCACAGGGCGCCCCAGCACCTCGGCCAGCACCGTGCCATTGCCTGCCTGATGGGTGCGGCGCGGCCCTTGCAGGCCCTGCGGGTCATGCGCCAGGGTCTGCCCATGAAAACCGACCAGCTCTGCCTCGGAGAATTGGCTGAGCAGTTCGGCATGGGCGGTTTCGACCAGTTCGGCGGCCTCTTCGACGCCCGGTGCATCGGGCCAGCAGCCGAGCGCCCTGCGCAAAACCCCGCGCTCGGCCTCGGAAAAGGCGCGATACCCATGGCGGCCAAAGTCGAAAATCTGCACCCCATCCGTGTGCACAAGACCCGCGTCCACGCCATCCAGCGACGTGCCCGACATCGCCCCCAACGCCCAGACCGGACCCGCTTTCAACATGGCTTCCCCTTTGGCTGCTTGGCCGATATACGCATGGGGCGTAGAAAGGGACAAGTACGATGACCTACCACCCCAAATCAGACTTCATGCATGTGATGATGGAGCGCGGCTATCTGGCCGATTGCACTGATTATCAGGCGTTGGACGAGGCTTTGGTCAAAGGCGTCGTGCCGACCTATATCGGCTATGACGCGACGGCGAAATCGCTGCATGTCGGCCATCTGCTGAACATCATGATGCTGCGCTGGCTGCAAAAGACCGGGCACAAGCCGATCACCCTGATGGGGGGGGGTACCACCAAGGTGGGCGATCCTTCGTTCCGCTCGGACGAGCGCCCGCTGCTGTCGCCCGCGCAGATCGACGACAATATCGCCGGGATGAAGCAGGTCTTCGCGAAATACCTGCACTATGGCGATGCACCGACCGACGCGATCATGCTGGACAATTCCGAGTGGCTGGACGACCTCAATTACCTCGATTTCCTGCGCGACATCGGGCGGCATTTCTCGGTCAACCGGATGCTGTCGTTTGAATCGGTGAAATCGCGGCTGGATCGCGAACAATCGCTCAGCTTCCTCGAATTCAACTACATGATCCTGCAAGCCTATGATTTTCTTGAGCTGAACCGCCGCTATGGCTGCCTGTTGCAGATGGGCGGCTCGGATCAGTGGGGCAATATCGTGAACGGGATCGACCTGACCCGCCGCGTGCTGGATCACGAAATCTACGGCCTGACCTCGCCCCTGCTGACCACCTCGGACGGTAAGAAGATGGGCAAATCGCAGGGCGGTGCGATCTGGCTGAATGCCGAGATGCTGAGCCCCTACGAGTTCTGGCAGTTCTGGCGCAACACGACCGACGCCGATGTGGGCCGGTTCCTGAAACTCTATACCGAGCTGCCGGTCGAGGAATGCGACCGTCTGGGGGCGCTGGCCGGGTCCGAGATCAACACGGCCAAGGTCATTCTGGCCAATGAGGTGACCGCGCTGTGCCATGGCCGTGCGGCGGCCGAGGCGGCCGAAGCCACCGCGCGCGAGGTGTTCGAAAAGGGCGGTGTCGGCGACGATCTGCCCACCCTGCATCTGGACCCTGCCGATCTGGCCGAAGGCATCAGCCTGGCGCAACTGGTGGTGCGGTCGGGGCTGGCAAAGACCGGCAAGGACGGCAAGCGGCTGATCGCCGAAGGTGGCCTGAGGGTGAACGATGACATCTGCGCCGATGCCGGCCGGATGTTCCACGCGGGCGATTTCGCTGATCCGGTGAAACTGTCGGCGGGCAAGAAGCGTCACGCGCTGGTCAGCCTGGGCTGACCCCGGCAACACGGAACATGAAACGGGCGCCGGATCCCTCCGGCGCCCGTTTTGATTGTGCAGGCCGACCGATCAGTCTTTGATCAACTGCCCGGTGGATTCGAAATAGGCCTCGGCCTCGGGGGTCAGATCGACCATCTCATAGCCGGTGACCATCGGGCGCACATGCTGGCGGAAGCCATGGCCGATGGTCAGCAGATAGATATGCACCACGACAAAGGAGGCAATCGCGAAGGCGGCCAGCACATGCAGGTTCGCAACCAGCCCCAGCAACACCGCCTGCCCGTCATTCGCGCCCCAGATGTTATAGGTCAGATACAGCAGCCCAGAAATCCAGATCGCCGGGAACAACGCCATCTTCAGCGCGAAATAGGCCAGCGCCTGCAACGGGTTATGCCGCCGGTCATAGCGTTTCACATAGGGGTGCTCTTCGCCCTTGAACACGCCATAGGCATAAAAGCGCGTGACCTGTGCCAAGCCGCTCAGCCGCGGGATGAACTGTCGCCAGCCGCCGGTGGTGAACAGCCAGAAGGTGGCAAAGATCCACAGCAGCAGCAGCGCCAGCGCCACGATGGTATGCACCGTCACCGCCAGACCGAACGGCCCGATCTGGTGCAGCCCCAGCATCCGCGCGCCGGTGAAGAACAGCACCATGATCGAGGCAACCTGCGACCAGTGCCAGATCCGGTTGAACCTAGTGTAAACCTTGACGCAACGCTCAACCATGGTGATCCCCTTTCTTGCCAAACAGGCGCAGCACGCCGTGCCCGACCACGCCCAACAGCGCCATCAGGAACATCGCCAGCCCCAGCTTGCCGCCGATGCCGATGCCACTGCCGGGCACATAGACCCCTGCGATATTGGCCATTCGGCCGCCGTCGCTGTGGCAGCTTTCGCAGTTCAGCGCGTCCTCTTTCGGCGCGACCATATGGGTGATCGGCCAATACATATGGGTGTCGATGAAGTCGAACTTGCCGGAATACTCCAGACCGACATAGTCCATCCCCGCCTTCAGCGATTTTTCCCAATCGAAGTAAGACCACAGCGCGGTGCCATCGCCCGGGCCGTAAACGTGGTTATACAGCAGCACGTTGCGTTCGGTGTCATAGGCCTGTTTGCCAATCATCTGCTTGAACGGGAAGATCCGCGCATCCTTGGCGCCCGGTTCGCCCTCGACCGAGTTGATCTCGACCGTTTGGGTCGGGTCGATCGTGGTTTCGGGCAGGGTGTAGCGCATCACACCATTCGACCAAGCGTAATAGGGCACGACATTTTCGCCCCATTTGAAATCGCCCTTTTGCGACAGATAGGTGTGCAGTTCCTTGCCGTCGGATTGGGTGAAGTTTTCTTCGGCATAGGGTTTGCCGTCTTTCAGCTTGCCTGCCGTGGACCAGTCCCAATAGGTCTTGGTCGCCACACCGCCGCGCGCAAAGCTGGGGATGTGGCAGGTCTGGCAGGCGACCTTGTCGGTGTGATCGTTCAGCTTCATGCCGATCACCGGGTTCGGCCCCTTGTGCGGCTGATCGGTGTGGCACGAGGTGCAGGCCGCCACGTCGCGTTCGGCGCCGGGTTTGTGCATCGCGTCATCAGGCAATGCCACGTCGGTGTTGTAGCGCGAACCGGCCAGAACGTGTTTGTCAGAGACGTGACAGGCCTCGCAGGTGAAATTGGCGCCGTCTTTCGACATGTGCACATCCACCGCGCGGCTCGGGTTGAACAGCGCCGAAGACAGATCGCCATGTTTCACGTTATCGCCGCCGCCGCCGTAAAAGTGGCAGTTGTCGCAATTCTCGCGCGAGGGCATGCCCACCGACAGCGCCGATTTCACCAGATCAACCGGCGTCGCCACCGCCCCGGTGATGGTTTTCGACCCTTCTTTCACCGGGTCCAACGGCGGGTTGCCAGCAAGATTGTCCTGCTTGGCATACTGCCCCGAGGTGTCATGGCACACCAAACAATCGACCTTGGTCGGATCGTCAGGCATCGGTTGGCGCACATCGACCCAGTCATAGCCGGTGTGGCACGACGTGCAGCGCACTTCGTTCGAGGCGACATTGCCGCAAAACGCGTTCAGAACCTTGGATTTTCCAAGGGTCTGGCCGGTCGCCGGGTTGTCATATTCCCATGTCCAGTGCACCGAATGCATCATCTGGTTGCTGGCCTCGGTGTGGCAGCTCAGACAGGCGGCGGTGACTTCGGGCCCCGAGGCGAAGGGGCCCTTCAGAATATCGAATTTCGCGTGATCGGCGGTCAATTCCTTGACCGGATCGCTCATATGTGCCGCCATCGCACCCGGAACGGGCATCGACTGGGCGCCGACGGGTGTCTGCTCTGCGGGGTTTGCGGTGTCTTGCGCGACAGCGCCTCCCCCTCCCAGGATGACTGCCCAGACGAAAGCAGTGATCCGTAACGCTGTCTGTGTCATCAACTCTCCGAAATCTGGCGTATGGCTGAATATAGCACCCCATCCATTCAATTACGAGAATGTGATCAGTATGACGATGCGACAAACCCACCGCAGGCTGAGGCAAGCCGTCGCAGGCGGCACCCCATCAGGGACGCCCCCGTGAAGGGGCGCCGATTTCAGTCAATATTTTCAATGAACTATGGCCGCCTTAGCGTTTACGCATCGCATCCAGCAGCGCAGCCCCGAAGGCGCCGGTGGCGGGCGCACCCTGCCCGCCTTGCCCCTTGGGCCCGGCCTGCATCGGCCCGCGCTGCGGTTTCCCGCCCTTCGGTCCGCCGGGGCCCGCATCGCGCGCCGCGCGGTCGTCGCGTGCGCTGGCGCCACCGTCCTTGCGCATCGACAACCCGATCCGTTTGCGCGGCACATCGACCTCGGTCACCGTGACCTTGACGACATCGCCCGCCTTCACCACCTCATGCGGGTCCTTGATGAAGCGATCCGCCAGTTGGCTGACATGAACCAGCCCGTCCTGATGCACGCCGATATCGACAAAGGCACCGAAGGCCGCGACATTGGTCACCGTGCCTTCCAGCACCATGCCCGGCCGCAGGTCTTTGATGTCTTCAATGCCATCGGCAAAACTCGCCGTCTTGAAATCGGGGCGCGGGTCACGACCGGGTTTTTCCAGCTCGGCCAGGATGTCACGCACCGTGGGCAGGCCGAATTTATCATCGACAAAATCCTCGGCGCGCAGCCGTTGCAGCGTGGGGGCGTCGCCCATCAGCGCGCGCAGATCGCGCCCGCAGGCCTTCACGATCCGGCGCGCGACGGCATAGGCCTCCGGGTGGACAGCCGAGGCATCCAGCGGCTCGGCGCCATCGTTGATGCGCAAAAAACCCGCGCATTGCTCGAAGGCGCGGGGCCCAAGGCGCGCGACCTTCAACAGATCCTTGCGCGCGCCAAACGCGCCATGGACATCACGATGCGCCACGATCGCCTCGGCCAGTCCCGGCCCAAGCCCCGACACATGCGCCAGAAGCGGCGCCGACGCCATGTTCAGGTCAACCCCGACCGCGTTCACCGCATCCTCGACCACCGCCTCCAGCGACCGACCCAACCGATGCTGATCGACATCGTGCTGATACTGGCCCACGCCGATGGATTTGGGTTCGATCTTGACCAGTTCGGCCAGCGGGTCTTGCAGGCGGCGCGCAATCGACACCGCACCACGCAAGCTGACATCCAGATCGGGGAATTCCTTGGCCGCCAGTTCGGACGCCGAATAGACCGAGGCGCCCGCCTCTGACACCACCACCTTGGTCGGCACCTTGACCGAAGCCGGCAGCATCTTCAGCGTCTCGGCCACCAGCTTTTCGGTTTCGCGCGAGGCCGTGCCATTGCCAATGGCGATCAGCTCGACCCCATGACGCGCGACCAGCGCCAAAATCGCCGCCTGCGCGCCGCGAATATCGTTTTTCGGCTGGAACGGATACAGGGTTTCCGTTGCCACCAGCTTGCCCGTCGCATCCACCACCGCAGCCTTGACCCCGGTGCGGATCCCCGGATCCAGCCCCAGCGTCGGCCGCGCGCCCGCAGGCGCCGCCAGCAGCAGATCCTTGAGGTTGCGGGCGAACACGCCAATCGCCTCGTCTTGCGCCCGCGCGCGCATATCGCCCAGCAGATCCAGCATCATCGACAGGCTGAGCTTGACCCGCCAGGTCCAGCCCGCGACCCCGCGCAGCCAGGCGTCGCCCTTGCCGGTGCCACGCGCGCCCAAAGTCGCCGACACCATCGCCTCGGCCTGCGCCACGCCCGCCTCGTCTGGCGCGATGTCCAGCGTCACGATGCCCTCATTGCTGGCACGCAGCATCGCCAGCGCCCGGTGCCCCGCAACGGTCGCCCATTTCTCGCGGTGATCGAAATAGTCGGAAAACTTCGCGCCTTTTTCTTCTTGCCCGGCGACCACTTTCGACACGATCTGCGCCTCGCGCTGCAAAAACGCCCGCAGATCGCCCAGAAGACCTGCGTTTTCGCACAGACCCTCGGCCACGATATCGCGCGCGCCGGTCAGCGCATCTTTCACCGTGGGCACCGCGTCGGACACAAACCCCGCCGCCAGAGCCTCGGGGTCGGCCATCCGGTCGGCCAGAATTGCCGCGGCCAGCGCGTCCAGCCCGTTTTCGCGCGCGATCATCGCCTTGGTGCGGCGCTTGGGCTTGTAGGGCAGATAGATGTCTTCCAGCTCTGCCTTGGTCACGGCGCGGTGAATCGCCAGCGCCAGATCGTCGGTCAACTTGTCTTGCGATTTGATCGACTCGACAATCGCCGCGCGGCGCTGCTCCAGTTCCCGCAGATAGCTCAGCCGGTCATTGAGCGTGCGCAGCTGGGTGTCATCCAACCCCCCCGTCACCTCTTTGCGGTAGCGCGCGACAAAGGGCACGGTGGCGCCATCGTCCAGCAATTGCACCGCGGCGCGCACCTGATCGGGACGGGCCGCGATTTCCTGCGCGATGGTTTGGGCGATACGCTGATTGGTGTCCACGGGGGGCCTCCTCGGTCTGTGCGGAGGCCCCTTCTAGCGGCCCCCATGCCCGAGGGAAAGGGGCCGGGAACGGGCGTTTTACGCCTGGCCGAGTTTCGCCAGACGCGCCGCACGCAGCCGCGCGAAATCGTCGCCCGCATGATAGGACGAGCGGGTCAGCGGCGTCGCCGAGACCATCAGGAAGCCCTTGCCATAGGCCGCTTTCTCGTAATCCTTGAATTCTTCGGGGGTCACGAAACGGTCAACCTTGTGGTGTTTCGGCGTGGGCTGCAGATATTGGCCGATGGTCAGGAAATCGACATCCGCCGCGCGCATGTCATCCATCACCTGCCGCACGCCCTGCGCATCCTCGCCCAGCCCCACCATGATGCCCGATTTGGTGAACAAGGTCGGGTCCAGTTCCTTGACCCGCTGCAACAGCCGCAAGCTGTGGAAATAACGCGCGCCGGGGCGCACGGTCGGGTAAAGCCCGGGCACGGTTTCCAGATTGTGGTTGAACACATCCGGGCGCGCCTCGACCACCTTTTCCAGCGCGGCGGGCGCGCATTTCAGGAAATCGGGGGTCAGAATTTCAATGGTGGTATCGGGCGCGCGGTGACGCACGGCCCGAATGGTCTGGGCGAAATGCTCCGCGCCGCCATCCTCCAGATCATCACGATCGACCGATGTGATGACCACATGCTTCAATCCCAGCGTCGCCACCGCATGCGCCACCCGCCCCGGTTCGAACGCATCCAGCGTGTCGGGCCGACCGGTGGCGATGTTGCAAAACGAACAGCCGCGGGTGCAGATCTCGCCCATGATCATCATCGTGGCATGACCCTGCGACCAGCATTCGCCGACATTCGGGCAGCCGGCCTCTTCGCAGACGGTGACCAGCTTGTTCGATTTCAGGATCTCGCGCGTGTCCTTGTACCCCTGCGAGGTCGGCGCCTTGACGCGGATCCAGTCGGGTTTCTTGGGCTGCGCCTGATCGGGCTTGTGGGCCTTTTCCGGGTGCCGCTGGCCAGGGACTTTGAGGTCGCGCATAGGAAATTCCCCCTGTCTGCTAGGTCAGGATGACATAGGCTCAAACCAGCGCGCAGGCAATGCTGATGCGGGCCGCGCCGGGTTTTTAGTGCGTGTCGGAATGGCACAGAGGGAAATATGATGAAAAAGATGATGGCCGAAGGTCTGGGAACCTTCATTTTGGTATTTTTCGGCTGCGGCGCGGCAGTGCTGATGGGCGAGCAGATCGGGATGCAGGGCATCGCGCTGGCGTTCGGCCTGTCGATCGTGGCGGCCGCCTATGGCCTGGGCGCGATTTCGGGCGCGCATCTGAACCCGGCGGTGTCGCTGGGCATGGTGGTGGCCGGACGGATGAGCCTGAGCGCGTTCGCGCAATATGTGATCGCGCAGATCGCAGGCGCGATTGTGGCGGCACTGGTGATCTGGGAAATCGCTTCGGGGCGCGCGGGCTATAGCCTGGCGGAAAACGGGCTTGGGCAAAACGGCTTCGGCCCCGGGTATCTGGGCGAATACGGGCTGGGCGCGGCGCTGGTCTTCGAGCTGGTGGCGACCTTTGTCTTTGTCACCGTCATTCTGGGCGCCACCGGCGCGGGTGCGGCATCGGGCTTTGCCGGGCTGGCCATCGGCCTGACGCTGGCCGCGATCCATCTGGTCGGCATCAACGTGACCGGCGTGTCGGTCAACCCGGCGCGCTCGATCGGGCCTGCGCTTTTTGTGGGTGGCAAGGCGCTGGCGGATCTGTGGGTGTTCATCGTGGCGCCGTTGGCCGGTGGCGCGCTGGCGGGCGCGCTGCATGCGATGGGCCTGACCCGCGCCGAAGGCTGAGCCAGGCTGCGGCCTGCAATCCCGGCCCGCCCTTCTGGGGCGGGCTTGTTCGTGGCCAACCGCCTTTTTCTTATGCAGCAAAATTATGCTGCACAGGCAAGGTCAGCAGTTGTGACGTGCCCCGAACTTGCTTAGAATGATTCCAACAGTTCCCCCTGACTCGGAGTGATCCCATGCAAACCGGCGCCAAACTGCCCGAAGTGACCTTCCACACCCGCGTGCGCGACGAATCCATCGGCGGGTCGAACCCGTTCCGCTGGGAAGACAAAACCACCGCGGATTATTTCGCGGGCAAACGCGTGGTGCTGTTCGCCCTGCCGGGTGCGTTCACGCCGACCTGCTCGACCTACCAGCTGCCCGGCTTTGAAAAAGGCTTTGGCGATTTCGCCGCGCAGGGCATTGATGAAATCTATTGCCTCTCGGTCAACGATGCCTTCGTGATGAACCAATGGGCCAAGGCGCAGGGTCTGGAAAACGTCAAGGTCATCCCCGATGGGTCGGGCGAATTCACCCGCCGCGTCGGCATGCTGGTGCGCAAGGACAACCTGGGCTTCGGCCTGCGCAGCTGGCGCTATGCGGCCGTCGTGAACAACGGCGTGGTCGAGGCCTGGTTCGAAGAGCCGGGCCTGGCCGACAACCACGGCGAAGACCCCTATGGCGTGTCCTCGCCCGAGACCGTGCTGAACTGGCTGGTCGCGGCCAACGCCGAACAGGCAGCCTGAGATCTGGCGGCCTGATCGCCGCATCGGTTTCGCGCCTCCAGGAAAGGCGCGAACGGGGCTGGGGGGATGCGTCCCCCCGGCCTTTTTCTTTGCCCGCAGCCTTTTTCTTTATGCGCTCGGGGGCAGTGCCCCCTGTCTCAGGGAAATGTCGCGCGGGCGTCCGAAATCAGCGCTGTGCAGATTTCGCGCAGCGTCGCCGCCAGCGGGTCAAACCAGCTATCCGCATCGGGGCACTCGCGGCGGCGCACCAGACGGATCATCCGCGCGGGTTCGCGGGCAAAGCGCGCCAGGGCAAGACCCGGCACTGCCTTGGCCTCGGTCGCGGCGGCCAGTTCGGGCACCAGCGTCAGCCCCATCCCCTGCCCCACCAACCCGCACAGCGTGCCCAGCGACGAAGCCCCCAGATCGACCGATTGCGCCGCCCGGGTCAGCCCGCACAGCGCCAGTGCCTGATCGGCCAGACAGTGCCCCTCGTCCAGCAGCAACAGCGCACCGGGATCGAGCGCATCGGGCGCCAGCCCACGGTTTTGCGCCAGAAGCGCGGGCGTTCCGGCCAGCAAAAAGCGGTCTTCACACAACACGGCCTCGTGGCACTCGGGCGCGGGCGTGGCGATGATCGCCGCATCCAGACGCCCTGAGGTCAGATCCTCCAGCAAGGTCTCGGTGCGGGCCTCGCGCAGGCGCAGCGCGGCCTGACTGCGCAGGGCGGGCAGCACGCGGGGCAGCAGATAGGGCGCGATCGTCGGGATTACCCCCAGATTGAGGCCGCCCTGCCCGCGCCGCGCCTCGGCCTGCAGCGCGCGCAATTCAGCCTCGATCGCCTGCGCGCGGGTCAGCACCATCCGGCCCGCGCGGGTCAGCCGGATGTCGCGCGGGCGGCGTTCGATCAGGGTCAGGCCCAGTTCGGTTTCCAGCTCGCGGATCTGCATCGACAGCGCGGGCTGGGTGACATGGACCGCCGCCGCTGCCCGCGAGAAATTGCGGTGTCGGTCAAGAGCGATGAGGTAGGTCAGTTGGCGCAGGGTCACATTCATAAGGTAAACTTATCACAATGCTAAAAAACTACAATTTCCATTTATTGAATACCTCCGACATAGTCCCCCCAACGCAACACCAGGAGGACCAGATGGCACCCAGATTGACCACCACCGCCGGCGCACCCGTCGCCGACAACCAGAATTCCGAAACCGCAGGCCCGCGCGGCCCGGTTTTGATGCAAGACTATCAGTTGCTGGAAAAACTGGCCCATCAGAACCGTGAACGGATCCCGGAACGGGTGGTGCATGCCAAGGGCGTGGGCGCGTTTGGCACCTTTACCGTCACGCATGACATCACCGCCTATACCTGCGCGAAGATCTTTGACACGGTGGGCAAGACGACCCCGATGATCGGGCGGTTTTCGACCGTGGCGGGCGAGATGGGCGCCGCCGATCTGGAACGCGACGTGCGCGGGTTTGCGCTGAAATTCTATACCGAAGAGGGCAACTGGGATCTGGTGGGCAATAACACGCCGGTCTTCTTCATCCGCGATGCGCTGAAATTCCCCGATTTCATCCATACCCAGAAACGCCACCCGCGGACCAATCTGCGCTCGAACACCGCCGCGTGGGATTTCTGGTCGCTGGTGCCGGAATCGCTGCATCAGGTCACGATCCTGATGTCGGATCGCGGGATTCCGGCCACCACGATGCATATGAACGGCTATGGCAGCCACACCTATTCGCTGTGGAACGCGGCGGGTGAGCGGTTCTGGGTGAAGTTCCACTTCAAGACCCAGCAGGGCCACAAGCATTTCACCAACGCCGAGGCCGAGGCCCGCGTCGGCGCCAGCCGCGAAACCGCGCAAGAGGCACTGTTTGGTGCCATCGAGGCGGGTGATTTCCCGCGCTGGACCCTGAAAATCCAGGTGATGCCCGAGGCCGATGCCGCCACCACACCCTATGACCCGTTCGATCTGACCAAGGTCTGGCCGCATGCCGATTACCCGCTGATCGAGGTGGGTTATTTCGAGCTGAACCGCAATGCCGACAACTATTTCGCGCAGATCGAACAGGCGGCCTTCAGCCCCTCGAACAAAGTGCCGGGCATTGGCTATAGCCCCGACAAGATGTTGCAGGCGCGGGTGTTTTCCTATGCCGATGCGCATCGCTACCGGCTGGGCACGCATTACGAGGCGCTGCCGGTCAATGCGCCGAAATGCCCGGTGCATCACTATCACAAGGACGGCAATATGAATTTTGTCGGCCAGGTGACGGGCGCAACGGATGCCTATTACGAGCCCAATTCGATGGGCGGCGCGGTCGAGGACGCATCGGTCGCCGAACCGCCGCTGGCGCTGGAAGGCATGGCCGCGCGGCAGGCCCATGTGCAGCAGATCGACGACTATGCCCAGCCGCGTGCCCTGCATGATGCGGTGCTGAACGATGCCGAACGGGCGCGGCTTTACGCCAACATCGCGGCCTCGATGAAGGGTGTGCCGCAGCACATCATCGACCGGGCACTGGGGCATTTCGATGCGATTTCGCCCGCCTATGGGGCAGGCATCCGGGCGGCGCTCGCCTGACATCACATGAAAAAGAGGCGCGCGGGGGAAACCCTCGCGCGCCCTTTTTCGTAAACTTGCCTGCGATCAGCGGGCGGCCAGCGCGTCCACCAAA
>JAQTYE010000056.1 GCA_028749255.1 Paracoccaceae bacterium
GCCAGATCCTTGCCCACCAGTGTCGCGCGGCTGAGCGGCAGGCTGGCCGACAGCCCGACCGCCGCCGAGGCACGCAGATCGCTGTTGGTCAGGTCAAACCACTGCCCGCCAAGCCGCAGCCGCTGCGCGGGCGGGGTATAGATGATGACCTCTTGCGGGCGATAGCTGAGCGCGAAGATCTGGGCCAGATCGGCGCGCCAGGCCAGGCCGCCGCGCGGATCGTGCAGTTCGGGCGCGCTCAACGTCAGATCGAAGCGCGAAGGAAACCCCGCCAGCGTCACCGCCTTGGCATCGGCCCAGCCTTCGGCCCGCGCCTGGGTCAGCGCGGCGGCCGCACCCTGCCGCACCGCCTGCGCGCCGACGGCCCAATAGCCGCCGTAAAGCGCCGCCAGAACCGCCACCAAGCCGATCAATCGCCGCATTGCCGCCCCTTCCCATTTTACCCCCCGTTATGTATCCCGACCCCGGCAGGAGGGCCAGCGCGATGACCGAAACGTTATGGATCTTTGGCTACGGCTCGCTGATCTGGAATCCCGGGTTCACACCGACCGAGACGGTTCTGGCGCGGGCGCAGGGTTGGCATCGCTCGTTCTGTATGCGCTCGATCCACCATCGCGGCACGGTTGCGTCGCCCGGTCTGGTGTTGGCGCTGGATGCGGCCACCGCGGCCAGTTGCGCGGGGGTGGCTTTTGCCGTGGCGCCCGAAGACACGGCGCAGGTGATGGCCGATTTGCGCGCCCGCGAACTGGTGTCTGCCGCCTATCTGGAAAGAACGCTGCCGGTTGATCTGGTCGATGGGCGGCAGGTCGCAGCGGTCACCTATGTGATCGACCCGGGCCATGACCAATATTGCGGTGGGCTGCCCCCCGAGGCGCAGGCGCAGATCATCGCAGGCGCGGCAGGCGGACGTGGCCCGAACCGCGATTACCTGTGGGCGACGGCCCAACATCTGCGCGACCTGGGCATTGCCGACCCCGATCTGGACTGGCTGGACGCACGGGTGCGTGCACTGGTGGGATAGGGCTTGGCACCGGGCGCAGGCCCGCCTATCCTCGCCCCGACAGAGCAGAATATGAGGCAGTCCATGCGCGCGCCGATCCGGCTCGATCCGCAATTTTCGCAGCCTGTGCGGCAGGTTACCCTGATGCTGATCGTGCTGGGCCTGGTTGGGGCCGGGGGATGGTTCGCCTATGCGCGGATCTTTCCGATCTTCATTGCCAACCCCTGGTTGAACGGGCTGATTGCTGCGGTCTTCGTGGCGGGCGTGCTGGCCTGTTTCTGGCAGGTGGTGCAACTGGTCAAGGCGGTCAGCTGGATCGAGAGCTTCGCCGCCGACCGGCCCGGGCGCCCGACCTACACGCCGCCGCAGATGCTGGCGCCGCTGGCCTCGCTGCTGGGGGCACGGGGCGCCACGCGGCGCATCGCGACCTCGGCCTCGCGCTCGATCCTGGAATCGGTGGCGACGCGGATCGACGAGGCCCGCGACATCACCCGTTATCTGGCCAGTCTGTTGATTTTCTTGGGTCTTCTGGGCACGTTCTATGGCCTTGCGACGACGGTCCCCGCCGTTGTTGAAACCATCCGCGCCTTGGCGCCGCAGGCGGGCGAAAGCGCGATGTCGGTCTTCGACAAGCTGATGACCGGGCTGGAGGCCCAGTTGGGCGGCATGGGGACGGCATTTTCTTCGTCGTTGCTGGGCCTTGCCGGATCGCTGGTCGTGGGGTTGCTCGAACTGTTCGTGACCCATGGCCAGAACCGGTTCTATCGCGAGTTGGAAGAATGGATCTCGACGATCACCCGGTTGTCTTTTGCGGGCAATGAAGGAGAGGGCGAAACCGCCATCGCCGCCGAAGTGCTGGACCACATGGCCGAACAGATGGATGCGCTGCAGACCCTGTTTGCGCAATCCGATGCGGCGCGCGCGCAGGCGGATGCCCGGCTTGCGCAATTGGCGCAGGCGGTCGAACAGCTGGCGCTGCGGCTCTCTGCCGAGGCCGACGCCCGTGTGGATCAAGCCCGGGCGCTGAGCGCGATGGCTGCGGGCCAGGAACGGTTGATCACCGCGCTTGATGGTCTGGCCGAACGCGCGGCCGCCGCGCAAGATAGCGAGGTCGATGCCGAATCCCGCATGCGGCTGCGCTCGATCGATGTGCAATTGCTGCGCCTGCTGGAAGAGGTTTCGGCCGGGCGGCAGGAAAGCATGGCCGAGTTGCGCAACGATTTCGCCGCCCTGACCCGCGCCCTGCTGCGCGGCAAGGAGAGCTGAGCGATGGCGCTTGCCCGCCGTAACAGCCAACGGTTTTCGGCCACGATCTGGCCGGGCTTCGTCGATGCGATGACGGCGCTTTTGCTGGTGTTGATGTTCGTTTTGACGATTTTCATGGTCGTGCAATCGGTGCTGCGCGAGACCCTGACCACCAAGGAACACGAGCTGTCGAACCTGTCCGATCAGGTCGCGGGGCTGGCGCGCGCGCTGGCGCTGGAAGAGGCGCGCAGCGCCGATCTGCAAGGCGCACTTGGGCAGGCGCAGGAGCGCGCCACTGCGCAGAGTGCGCTGATTGCGACGCTCAGCGGGCAGCTGGACGCCCGCAAGGCCGAGCTGGATGCCGCGGGGCAAAAGATCACTGCGTTTGAGGCGCAGGTCGCCACGCTGCTGTCAGAGCGCGATACCGCGCGCGAAGAGGCTACGGCCCGCGCCGCGGACCTGCGGCTGGACCGGGCGACAATTGAAGAATTGCGCGCCAAATTGAAAAGCTCGGGCGATGAATTGGCGGCGATGACCCTGTCGCTGGAAGCCGCGCGGACCCGGGCCGAGGACACCCTGACCTTGCTGGCGGCAGCGAATGCCACCAAGGCCGAACTGCAAAAGCAGTTCGACGTGCAGTTGAGCGCTGCGCAAAAAGATGCGGCGCTGCGGGCGACTGCCGAGAAGGCCTTGGCGAACCAGACCCAGATGCTGGATCGGCGGGCCGAGAAAATCACGCTGCTGAACGAACAAATCGCGGCACTGCGGGGTCAATTGGCGGAATTGCAGGGCATTCTGGATGCGTCGCAGGCGAAGGATGCGGCGGCGCAGGTGCAGGTCGAAACGCTGGGATCAGAGCTGAACGCGGCGCTCGCGCAGGTCGCGGCGGAACAGAAACGCCGTGCAACGTTGGAAGAAGAGGCCCGCAAACGCGCCGAGGCCGAGGCCAAGGATCTGACGCGCTATCGGTCCGAATTTTTTGGCCGGATGTCGGAACTGCTGGCCGGGCGCGAGGGCGTGCGGGTGGTGGGCGACCGTTTCGTGTTCTCGTCCGAGGTGCTGTTCGAACCAGGTGCGGCCAACCTGGCCCCCGAGGGCCGCGCACAGATCGCCCGGGTTGCCGAAACCTTCCGCGAATTGTCGGCGCAGATCCCGCCCGAGATTGACTGGATCTTGCGGGTTGACGGGCACACCGACAATGTGCCGCTGTCGGGCACCGGCGAGTTCAAGGATAACTGGGAGCTGAGCCAGGCGCGCGCGCTGTCCGTCGTGCGCTATATGATCGACGATCTGGGCTTTCCGCCGAACCGGCTGGCCGCGACCGGCTTTGCCGAGTTCCGCCCGGTGGCCTTGGGCACCAGCGAGGCGGCGCGCGCGGCGAACCGGCGGATCGAGCTGAAGCTGACCGAGCGATGAGCGGCACGCTTTTGCCCGCGCTGCTGGTCCATGAACATCGCGTTTGGGCGGCGCTGATGGCGGGCGATGCGCAGGCCGATATGGCCTTGCTGTCCGCCGATTTTCTGGGGGTTTACCCGGACGGGTTTGCGGGGCGTGCCGCGCATGGCGCCCAGCTGGCGGCGGGGCCGAGCATCGTGTCGTATGAAATTTTCGAGCCGCGCGTGGTATCGGCCGGGGAAGGGCATGCGCTGCTGGCCTATCGCGCGCGTTATCTGCGGACAGGAGCTGCCGCCACCGAAGAGATGTATGTCAGTTCGCTGTGGCGACGCGACGCTGCGGGCTGGATCAATATTTTCAGTCAGGACACCCCGGCCACAGGCATTGCCGTGCCCTGAGCGCGACATGAAAACGGCGCCCGTTGGGGCGCCGTTTCGGTAGTTGAGGGGGCCGTGTGTCAGTCCGCAGGCAACAGCCGGGGTTTGGAGCCGGTAATCCGCGGCTTGCCCAGTTCCTCGACATCCAGAACGATGGCGTCGTCCTTGACGCCAACCTTGACGACGCCGCCCTTGGTCAGGCGCCCAAACAGCAACTCTTCGGCGAGCGGCTTTTTGATATGCTCCTGAATGACGCGACCGAGCGGGCGCGCGCCCATCCGGTCGTCATAGCCCTTTTCGGCCAGCCAGTTGGCGGCTTCGGGGCTCAGCTCGATATGGACGTTGCGGTCGATCAGCTGCGCCTCGAGTTGCAGGACGAACTTGTCCACCACCTGAATGATCACCTCGCGCGAGAGCGGCGCGAAGCTGACGACCGCATCCAGACGGTTGCGGAATTCGGGGGTGAAGGTGCGCTCGATTGCCGCCGTATCCTCGCCTTCGCGCTTGTCACGGCCAAAGCCGATGGCCGATTTCTGCATATCGGCCGCGCCCGCGTTCGAGGTCATGATCAAGATCACATTGCGGAAGTCCACCGCCCGGCCGTTATGGTCGGTGAGTTTCCCGTGATCCATCACCTGCAGCAGGATGTTGAACACATCGGGGTGCGCCTTTTCGATTTCATCGAGCAGCAGCACGCAATGCGGATGCTGATCAATGCCATCGGTCAGCATGCCGCCCTGATCGAAGCCGACATAGCCGGGGGGCGCCCCGATCAGCCGCGACACCGCGTGTTTCTCCATATATTCCGACATGTCGAAGCGCAGCAATTCAACGCCCAGACTGTCGGCCAACTGTTTGGCGACCTCGGTCTTGCCGACGCCGGTGGGACCCGCGAACAGATAGTTGCCAATCGGTTTTTCCGGCTCACGCAGGCCCGCACGGGCCAGTTTGATCGCCGAAGACAGCGCTTCGATGGCCTTGTCCTGACCAAACACAACACGTTTGAGCGATTTTTCCAGATCGCGCAGCACCTCGGCGTCGTCTTTCGAGACGTTTTTCGGGGGGATGCGGGCGATTTTCGCCACAACCGCCTCGATTTCCTTGGCGCCCAGCGTCTTGCGCCGCTTGCTTTCGCTCAGCAGGTGCTGGGCGGCGCCCGCCTCGTCGATCACATCAATCGCCTTGTCGGGAAGCTTGCGGTCGTGGATGTAGCGCGCGGACAGCTCGACCGCCGCCTTGATCGCGTCATTGGTATAGCGGATGTCGTGGTGCTTTTCGAAATAGGGTTTCAGGCCCATCAGGATTTTCACCGAATCTCCGACCGAGGGTTCATTCACGTCGATCTTCTGGAACCGGCGGCTCAGCGCGCGGTCCTTTTCGAAGTGCTGACGGAATTCCTTGTAGGTGGTCGAGCCCATGCAGCGCAGCTTGCCGCCCGCCAGCGCGGGTTTGAGCAGGTTCGAGGCATCCATCGCCCCGCCCGAGGTTGCGCCCGCACCAATCACGGTGTGGATTTCGTCGATGAACAAGATCGCGTCGTCGTGGTCTTCCAATTCCTTGACGACCGCCTTCAGCCGTTCCTCGAAGTCACCGCGATAGCGGGTGCCCGCCAGCAGTGCGCCCATGTCGAGGCTGAAAATCGTCGATTTCGACAGGATCTCGGGCGTTTCGCCACGGGTGATTTTCAGTGCCAGCCCCTCGGCGATGGCGGTTTTGCCGACGCCGGGGTCGCCCACCAGCAGCGGGTTGTTCTTGCGGCGGCGGCACAGCACCTGAATGCAACGCTCCACCTCTTCTTCGCGACCGATCAGCGGGTCGATGTCGCCCTTGGCCGATTTCGCGTTCAGATCGACGCAGTATTTCGCCAGCGCGGATTCCTTGGCCTCGCCGCCGCCCTGCGCTGCGCCCTCGGCCTTGGCTTCGTCCTCGGCCCCCAGGATCGGGCGCGGTTCGCCAAACTCCGGGTCTTTGGCAACGCCATGCGCGATGAAATTCACCGCGTCATAGCGGGTCATGTCCTGTTCTTGCAGGAAGAAGGCGGCGTTGCTTTCGCGTTCGGCGAAAATCGCGACCAGCACGTTGGCGCCGGTCACTTCGGTTCGACCAGAGCTTTGCACATGGATCGCCGCACGCTGAATCACGCGCTGGAAGGCCGCGGTCGGCACGGCTTCGGATCCCTCGACCTCGGTGATCAGGGTCGAAAGGTCATCGTCGATGAATTCGGTCAGGGTCTGGCGCAGCTCGTCCAGATCAACCGAGCAGGCGCGCATCACGCGATTCGCGTCAGGTTCGTCGATCAGGGCAAGCAGAAGATGTTCCAATGTGGCAAGCTCGTGGCGCCGCGCGTTGGCCAGCGCCAGCGCACCATGGATGGCTTGTTCGAGCGTGGTCGAGAACGAAGGCATATGGTGCTCCTTTTTCTGCGGATCGTCGGGGCTGCCTCCGATCCTGGCCTCATATAGTTAAAGTTCGGTGGAATGCGTCCGGCTTCAAGGGCTTTTCACGCAAAATCTTACTGCAATTCAGAGTTTGCGTGAAAAGTGAACATTCGGTTGGCGTCGCGTGCGGCCACAGCGCTGTTTTACATCGTGCGCGTGTGCGACCGGGCGTTCAAAGGTTACAAAAATCAGGCCAGGAAGCAGAGCGGACGGGCCCCGGCATCCATGCCTTATTTTTGTGCATGTAGGGGCCCCGCCGGGGTATTCAAGAGGGGGGCGGGGGAAGTTGCGGGTTGAAAAATGGGCGCAAAGGGTTCATTCGCTGGGCGTCAAACGAAAGTTGGGACCATGACCGCCTTCAGATTTTCGCGTGTTGCGATGTTGCGCCGTTCACGCGCGATGGTGTCGTCAACGCGGTTGTGGAAGTCGCGGCTGGTGTTCTGGACGGGCGCGCTGGCGATCGGTGCGATCAGTGTGGGCTTTGCCAAGGTGGCCGACTTTGCGCAGCGCACCTTTGCAGCTTTCAGCCAGACCGAGGGGTTCCACTATGCCCCGCTGCTGATCACGCCCCTGGGGTTCGTGCTGTGTGCCTATGCCGCGTGGCGATATTTCCCGGGCACGCAGGGGTCAGGTATTCCGCAGGCCATTGCCGCGCGGCATTTGCGCGATGTGCCTGACCGGGGCGGTATGCTGTCGCTGCGGATCGCGGTGGGCAAGATCCTCCTGACGGTTGCCGGTTTGTTTTGCGGCGCCTCGATCGGACGCGAGGGGCCAACGGTTCAGGTCGGCGCGTCGATCATGATGCTGTCGGGGCGGTTTGGCGGCATCGCCGAGGGCCGCGGATTGATCCTGGCAGGGTCGGCGGCGGGGATCGCGGCGGCGTTCAACACGCCACTTGCCGGTATTGTCTTCGCCATCGAGGAAATGAGTCGGTCCTACAAGGCGCGCACCAATGGCATCGTGCTGTCCACCGTCATCATCGCCGGGGTCGCCTCGCTCGCGTTTCTGGGCAACTATACCTATTTTGGGAAATCGCATGCGATGCTTGATCAGGCCAGCGACTGGGTTCTGGTGCTGGGCTGTGGTTTGGGCGGTGGCGTGATGGGCGCAGTGTTCAGCCGCAGTGTGATCGCGATCACCCGCCGGGTGCGGCGTTGGCGGTCCGTGACGCCGCGGTCGCGGATGCTGCTGGTCGCCTTGACGGCGGGGATCGTCACCGCGGTGATCGGCGTCGGCTATGACGGCGAGACCTGGGGCACCGGCTATGAACAGGCACGCAGCGCGATTGAGGGCGAGGCGCCGCCGGCCACCTATTTTCTGGTGAAACTGATCTCGACGCTGGTGGCAACGGTTTCGGGCATTCCGGGCGGATTGTTTGCGCCGTCGCTGTCTGTGGGCGCGGGGCTGGGATCGACGGTCGCGCTGGCGCTGGGGTCTGACGTCGGGCTTGCGGCGATTTTGGGAATGGCGGCCTATTTCGCCGGGGTAACGCAGGCGCCGATGACCGCCATCGTCATCATCATCGAAATGACGGGCGGTCATGATATCGTCGTGCCGGTGATGGCGGCGGCGATGCTGGGCTATGGCACCTCGCGGGTGATCTCGCCCGAGCCGCTTTATGCGGCGCTGTCGCGGCCGTTCATCGCCGATGCGCTGCGCCAGCTGCGCGCGCGCGAGGCGGCGTTGCGGGCCGCTGAAAAGGCCGCCGAAGCCGCGATGGAACAGAAAAACACCGAAACGCCGCCGCCCGCGCAGGGCTGAGCCGCCGAGGCGGCGCGCGGGATCAGAAGCGATCCTTGCGCGCGCGTGCCGCGGCGAATGTCTCAACCGCGCTGGCCCCGGGCGCCAGCCCAAGCGCCGCGCGCAAGGCCGGGTCCGCACTGCGCAAGAACGGGTTGGTTGTACGTTCCAGCGACAAGGGCACCGGCAGCGTCGGCTGCCCCGCCGCACGTTGTGCCTGCACCTCGGCCATCCGGGCCAGCAGGGCCGGGTGATCGGGCTCCAGGCTCAGCGCGAAACGACCGTTGGCTTCGGTATATTCATGGCCCGAACACACCAGAGTGTCATCGGGCAGCGCGGCCATCCGGCCCAGGGTGGCAAACATCTGCCCGGGACTGCCCTCGAACAGCCGTCCACAGCCCCAGCTCATCAGGCTGTCGCCCGAAAACAGCAGCCGCGCCTGCGGGAAATAATAGGCGACATGGCCGATGGTATGGCCCGGCGCATCCAGCACCTCGACCATCTCGACGCCGATCGGCAGGCTTTGCCCGGGGCGCACGGCGTCCGAGAGCGGTGGCAGGCGGTGCGCGTCGGCGGCGGCGCCAATCACCCGCGCGCCGGTGGCCTCGGCCAGCGCCTCGACCCCGTCAATATGATCGCCATGGTGGTGGGTGATCAGGATGTGGTTGAGTTTCCAGCCTTTTTGCGCCAGCGCCATCAGCACCGGGGCGGCCTCGGGGACATCAATCACCGAGGTCGTGTCGGTCGCCGCCTCATGCACGATATAGGCGTAGTTGTCGGCAAGGCAGGGCAAGATCAGGAGTTCGAGGGGCATGGCGTTTCGCGTCGCTTTCGTTATTCTTGCCCCAGCTTCGCCCAAGGAGGCCCGCTGCGCAATGCATCTTGATGTGCTCGATCTGCGGAACTTTTACTATCGCACCCAATTGGGGCGTGCGGCGCAAAAAGCCGTGCGCGACCGGGTGCTGTCGCTGTGGCCTGCCGGCCCCGAGATGACCGGGCTGACGGTGGCGGGGTTTGGCTTTGCGGTGCCTCTGCTGCGGCCCTATCTGGATACCGCGCGCCGGGTGATCGGCCTGATGCCCGCGCAACAAGGCGTGATGCCCTGGCCTGCCGGGCTGCCCAATGTCTCGGTGCTGTGTGACGAAACCCGCTGGCCGTTGGAAACCGGGATGGTGGATCGGCTGGTGGTGATGCACGGGCTGGAAACCTCGGACCATCCCGATGCGCTGCTGGAGGAATGCTGGCGCGTGCTGGGGCCGGGCGGGCGGGCACTGTTGATCGTGCCGAACCGGGCCGGGCTGTGGGCGCCGCGCGAAACCACGCCCTTCGGCTTTGGCCGCCCCTATACGTTGAGCCAGCTGGACGCCCATGCCCGCCGCGCCCGTTTCGTGCCTGAACGGTATGGTGCGGCACTGTATATTCCGCCCTCGCACCGCCGGTTCTGGCTGCGCTCCGCGCCGATGTGGGAACGGATGGGCGCGCGGGTTTCCGGCCTTCTGGCGGCAGGCGTGGTGATCCTCGAAGTCTCCAAGCAGGTGCATGCCCCGCGGCGTCCGGGTCTGGGGGCGGCGGTGCGCAAGCCACTGTCGATTCTGGAGGGGGCGGTCAAACCCGCCGCCGATCCGGCGCGCGTGCGCAACCCTGGCTGAGCATGCTGCCAGGGGGGGCGGGGTGAATCACCTGCTGCGGAAATGGGGCAGGAATAATGCCATTACGTTCGCGTCACTTAGGCCGGATTTTCCGTTAGCGCCCTAACTTTTCGGGGCTTTGCGCTAACAGTTGCGCTGCGGCTGCAAATTGCACCTCTGGCATTCACATTCTGTTGTGCAAGACGGTTGCGAGGGGGGGATAGCTCTGCTACACGCGGGGCCGATATGCGACGTATGGGCGACCCCATACGCCAAGGGGGACCTTCGGTTCGCGCCGTCAGGCGCTGGATGCGAAGGCAAGAGCATCGGAAGGGTGGACGTGTCCGAACCAGCTTCGATTTCCGCAGCCATCGCCGGGCGCTATGCCACGGCTATTTTCGAACTTGCACGCGATGCCGGGGGCCTTGGCGCCCTTGAATCGGATGTGGGCGCACTCAGCGCCGCGCTGGCGGATTCCGCCGATCTGCGCGGTCTGATCGTCTCGCCGATCTATTCGCGCGAAGAGCAGGGTGGCTCTGTTGCCGCTCTGGCCCAGAAAATGGGGCTGTCGGCGCCGCTGGCCAACGGCCTTGCGCTGATGGCAAAAAAACGGCGCCTGTTTACGCTGCCGCAGCTTCTCAAGGCACTGGCCGAGGCCATCGCCGTCGAAAAGGGCGAAGTGACCGCAGAGGTGGTTTCGGCCACCGCGCTGTCTGCCGCGCAGGCCGATAAACTGGCCGCAACGCTGAACCAACAGACGGGTAAAACCGTCAAACTCAACATTGCCGTGGATGAAAGCCTCATCGGCGGCATGATTGTCAAGCTGGGCTCGCGCATGATCGACACCTCGATCACGTCGAAGCTCGCCTCCCTCCAGAACACCATGAAAGAGGTCGGATAATGGGCATCCAAGCAGCTGAGATCTCTGCTATCCTCAAGGAGCAGATCAAGAACTTCGGGCAAGACGCCCAAGTTGCCGAAGTGGGCCGTGTGCTCTCGGTCGGCGACGGGATTGCCCGTGTGCACGGGCTCGACAACGTCCAGGCGGGCGAAATGGTCGAATTCCCCGGTGGCATCCGTGGTATGGCGCTGAACCTCGAAACCGACAACGTCGGTGTCGTTATCTTCGGTTCGGACCGTGACATCAAAGAAGGTGACACCGTCAAGCGCACCCAGTCCATCGTGGACGTTCCGGTCGGCGAAGCCCTGCTGGGCCGCGTCGTGGACGGCCTTGGGAACCCGATCGACGGCAAAGGCCCGATCGCTTCGACCGAGCGCCGCGTGGCCGACGTCAAAGCTCCGGGCATCATTCCGCGGAAATCGGTGCATGAACCGATGGCAACCGGCCTGAAATCGGTTGACGCCATGATCCCGGTTGGCCGTGGCCAGCGCGAACTGATCATCGGCGACCGTCAGACCGGCAAGACCGCGATTGCGCTCGATACGATCCTGAACCAGAAATCGTATAACGAAGCCAACCCGGCTGCAAAAATGCACTGCTTCTACGTCGCTATCGGCCAGAAGCGTTCGACCGTTGCCCAGCTGGTCAAGAAGCTCGAAGAAACCGGCGCGATGGAATACACCACCGTCATCGCCGCGACCGCTTCGGACCCGGCGCCGATGCAGTTCCTGGCACCCTATTCGGCGACCGCAATGGCGGAATACTTCCGTGACTCGGGCCGTCATGCGCTGATCATCTATGATGACCTGTCGAAACAAGCCGTGTCCTACCGTCAGATGTCGCTGCTGCTGCGCCGTCCGCCGGGGCGTGAAGCTTATCCGGGCGACGTGTTCTATCTGCACTCCCGTCTGCTGGAGCGTTCGGCCAAGCTGAACGAAGATTTCGGCTCGGGCTCGCTGACCGCGCTGCCGATCATCGAAACCCAGGGCGGCGACGTGTCGGCGTTCATTCCGACCAACGTGATCTCGATCACCGACGGTCAGATCTTCCTGGAAACCGAACTGTTCTACCAAGGCATCCGCCCGGCCGTGAACACCGGTCTGTCGGTGTCGCGCGTCGGTTCGTCCGCGCAGACCAACTCGATGAAAACCGTGGCTGGTCCGGTGAAACTGGAACTCGCTCAGTATCGCGAAATGGCTGCCTTCGCGCAGTTCGGTTCGGATCTTGATGCTGCGACCCAGAAGCTGCTGAACCGTGGCGCGCGTCTGACCGAGCTGATGAAACAGCCGCAATATTCGCCGCTGACCAACGCGGAAATCGTGGCCGTCATCTTCGCCGGGACCCAAGGCTTCCTCGATGCGATCCCCGTCAAAGACGTGGCGCGTTTCGAAAAAGGCCTGCTGTCGCACCTGCGCGGCGCCCGTAAGGACATTCTCGATTGGCTGACTGCCCAGGACCCGAAAATCAAGGGTGCGGACGCGGACAAGCTGAAAGCTGCGATCGAAGAATTCGCCAAGACGTTCGCGTAATTGCCTGAAAGGACAGGGAAATGCCCAGCCTTAAGGACCTAAAAAACCGGATCACGAGCGTCAAGAACACGCGCAAGATCACGAAGGCGATGCAGATGGTCGCGGCCGCAAAATTGCGCCGCGCCCAAGAAGCCGCCGAAAACGCTCGGCCCTTCGCCGATCGCATGACCGCCGTCATGTCGGGGCTTGCAGCCTCGGTGGGCGGCTCCGACAGCGCGCCCCGGCTTTTGGCCGGGACGGGTTCGGATCAGACCCACCTGCTGGTGGTGATGACCGGCGAACGTGGGCTTTGCGGGGGCTTTAACGCCAACATCGCCAAGCTTGCGAAACAGCGTGCCACGGAACTGCTGGCTCAGGGCAAGACGGTCAAGATCATGACCGTCGGCAAGAAAGGCCGCGACGCGATGCGTCGTGACTTTGGCCAGTATTTCGCGGCACATGTCGATCTCAGCGAGATCAAGCGTATCGGCTACGTCAACGCTCAGGACATCGCCCGCGATATCCTGAACCGCTTTGAAGCCGGTGAATTCGATGTTGCGACGATTTTCTTCTCGCGCTTCGAAAACGTGATCTCGCAGGTGCCGACCGCGAAACAGATCATCCCCGCGACGTTCGAAGCCGGGCAAGCCACCGATACCTCGGCGGTTTACGACTACGAACCCAGCGAGGAAGCGATCCTGGCAGATCTTCTGCCGCGTGGTGTGGCAACGGCTCTGTTTGCGGCTCTTCTGGAAAACAACGCCTCCTTCAATGGCGCCCAGATGTCGGCCATGGACAGTGCAACCCGCAACGCGGGTGACATGATTGACAAGCTGACGATCGAGTTCAACCGCTCGCGTCAGGCCGTGATCACCAACGAGCTTATCGAAATCATTTCGGGCGCTGAGGCGCTCTGACGGAACCGGAGAAACACAATGGCATCTAAAGGCAAAGTCACGCAGGTGATCGGCGCCGTCGTGGACGTTCAGTTTGAAGGCGACCTCCCGGCGATCCTTAACGCGCTTGAAACCACCAACAACGGCAAGAAACTGGTCCTCGAAGTGGCCCAGCACCTTGGCGAAAGCACCGTGCGCGCCATCGCTATGGACGCAACCGAAGGTCTGGTGCGCGGCGCGGAAGTGTCCGACACCGGCGCCCCGATCGCAGTGCCGGTTGGCAACGCGACGCTCGGTCGTATCATGAACGTCATCGGCGAGCCCGTTGACGAAAAAGGCCCGGTCGCTACCGAAGTGCGCCGCGCCATCCACGGCGAGGCTCCTGCGTTCGACCAACAGTCGACCGCGACCGAGATCCTCGTCACCGGCATCAAGGTTATCGACCTTCTGGCGCCCTACACCAAGGGCGGTAAGATCGGCCTGTTCGGCGGCGCCGGCGTGGGTAAAACCGTTCTGATCATGGAACTGATCAACAACATCGCAAAAGTGCACTCGGGCGTGTCCGTGTTCGCGGGTGTTGGCGAACGGACCCGTGAAGGCAACGACCTGTATCACGAGATGATCGAATCCGGCGTTATCGTTCCCGATGACCTGGAAAAATCGAAAATCGCGCTGGTTTACGGCCAGATGAACGAGCCTCCGGGGGCACGTATGCGCATCGCGCTGTCGGGTCTGACCCTGGCAGAACAGTTCCGCGATGACACCGGTTCGGACGTGCTGTTCTTCGTGGACAACATCTTCCGCTTTACCCAAGCCGGTTCGGAAGTGTCCGCTCTGCTCGGCCGTATTCCTTCGGCCGTGGGTTACCAGCCGACGCTGGCCACCGACATGGGCGCGATGCAGGAACGCATCTCGTCGACCAAATCGGGCTCGATCACCTCGGTTCAGGCCGTGTATGTTCCGGCCGATGACTTGACCGACCCGGCGCCGGCCACCTCGTTTGCGCACCTTGACGCAACGACCGTGCTCGACCGTTCGATTTCGGAAAAAGGCATCTACCCGGCAGTGGACCCGCTCGGCTCGACCTCGCGTCTGCTGGACCCGCTGGTCATCGGCGAAGAGCACTACAAAGTCGCGACCGACGTGCAGCAGATCCTTCAGCGCTACAAATCGCTGCAAGACATCATCGCCATCCTCGGGATGGACGAGATGTCCGAAGACGACAAACTGGCCGTGGCCCGCGCCCGTAAGATCGAGCGTTTCCTCAGCCAGCCGTTCGACGTGGCGAAAGTGTTCACCGGTTCCGACGGCGTTCAGGTGCCGCTGGAAGACACCATCCGTTCGTTCAAGGCGGTTGTGGCTGGCGAATACGATCACCTGCCGGAAGCGGCCTTCTACATGGTCGGCGGCATTGACGACGTGATCGCGAAGGCTGCGAAACTCGCCGCCGCTGCGTAAGGAGGCAGATCCATGGCCGATACGATGCAATTCGACCTCGTCTCGCCCGAACGGAAGCTTGCTTCCGTTTCGGCCCGCGAGGTTCGCATTCCGGGCGCCGATGGCGACCTGACCGCGATGCCGGGGCACGCGGCCCTGATCACCACGCTGCGTCCGGGGATCCTGACGGTTGTCGGGCCCGAAGGCACGGCGGAATATGCGGTGACCGGCGGTTTCGCCGAAATCTCGCCCGAAGGCGTGACCGTGCTCGCAGAGCGCGGCCTGCCGAAAGCCGAGCTGACCACGGCAATCCATGCCGAGATGATGGCCGAAGCCCGGTCTGTCGTCGAGGCGGCCCATCCTTCGGTGGTCGATGCGGCCTCGAAGATGCTGGCCGACATGGAAGCCCTGGGCACCCATATGTCGCTGTAAGCGCACAAAAAACATCGCAAAAAAAGCCCCGGCCCATGCCGGGGCTTTTTTATTTCAACCGTCGGGCGTAAACCTTGGAAAACGTTGTTCAAGGGGTAACGATGCTGCGGATGAACAGTCACTCGCTCGGGATCACGCAGGGCTCGCTGGTCCTGTTTTCCGACTATCAGGATGGCGGCGTGATGTGGACCGGCGAGGGCCCGCGCGAGTTGCGCAAGCTTGTTGAATTCGAAGAGCCGTTCAAATTACCCCCCGTCGTGCAGGTCAGTCTGTCGATGTGGGACATTGACCAGAAACATAACGGGCGGATGGATATCTCGTCGGATATGATCACGAAAGAGGGCTTCGTGATCGTGTTTCGCACCTGGGGCGATACGCGCGTGGCGCGGGTGCGCGCCGACTGGCTGGCAATCGGGGCGCTGGCGCACGAAGATGACTGGGAGATTGTCTGACGTCCGCGAGGCACAGACAGGGCAATAGACCGACAACGCACAGAAGGGCAGGGCGATGACCAAACAGATTTACATTCTCAACGGGCCGAACCTGAACCTGCTGGGGCAACGTGAACCCGAGATTTACGGCCGCGAAACCCTGGCCGATGTAGAGGCGCGCTGCGCCGCCATCGCCGGACCGTGGGGCGTGCAGGTGCGGCTGCTGCAAAGCAACCACGAAGGCCAGTTGATCGACTGGATCCACGAGGCCCGCAACATCGCCTGCGGCATCGTCATCAACCCCGCCGCCTTCACCCATACCTCGGTCGCGATCCTGGACGCGCTGAACGCCTTTGAAGGCCCGGTGATCGAGGTGCATATCTCGAATGTCCACAAACGCGAAGCCTTTCGCCATCACAGCTACGTCTCGGCCCGCGCCGAGGGCGTGATCGCGGGGCTGGGGATCGAAGGCTACGAAGCCGCGACCCGGCGTGTGCTGACGCTGGTGGGGGCCTGAGCGCTTTCCCTTCTGCAACAATGGCGCCGCCTTGCAGGGCGGCGTTTCAGTGCTGAATTGACCTTTCGCGACACTCGCGCTCAGCCTGCCTCTCGCGCCGCCGCAATCATCGCCCGCACCCGCGCCGCCATTGCCTGCGCCGCCGCCTCATCCACGAAATCCGCGATCGCGATATACTCCCCCGTCCCGAGGCTGATCTCGAGGACCGCCGTTTCGGAGGTGTCTGGCGCAGTGGGCAACAGATAGACCCGCGGCGGCGGCAGATCGGCAAGTGGGCAGGAGACAAGCCGCGCTGCCTTGCCCATCGGCCGCGTCATCAGCTCGGCGCGGCCGCTCTGGGGCGCAAGGCTCAGCCGTTTGAAGTTCCGCCGCCCCCTTGCGATCAGCATGATCGCGACTATGCCCACCACCGCCAGCCACGCGATCCCGAAAAGCATTGCCGCCCCGATCGGACCGGGCTGCGCCTGGGCAAGCCACGCCGCCTCCAGTGCCGCCCCGATGGCCAATGTCCCCCCTGGGACGATCCACAACGCCCGTGCGAGCGCGCCCGCGGGCCCGTCTGTGAAGGTCAGCGCCCCGCCCGGGCCCTCTTCGCGCAATCGCATCTTACAAACCTCGCCGCTCGATGCCCCCAGCCTGCCCGATCTTGCGGCAAAGAAAAAGGGCGCCGCAAGCGGCGCCCTTTCGATCCCTGACGGGAGCGGATGATTACATCATGCCGCCCATGCCGCCCATGTCGGGCATGCCGCCGCCAGCCGCGCCTTTGGGCTCGGGCTTCTCGGCGATCATGCATTCGGTGGTGATCAGCAGACCAGCAACCGACGCCGCATCTTCCAGCGCGGTGCGGGTCACTTTGGCCGGGTCAATCACGCCGAAGGCGAACATGTCACCATATTCTTCGGTCTGCGCGTTGAAGCCAAAGGCCAGATCGGTCGATTCACGGACTTTGCCCGCGACGACGGCACCGTCAACACCGGCGTTTTCAGCGATCTGACGCATCGGCGATTCCAGCGCGCGACGGACGATGGCAATGCCAGCTTCCTGATCGCTGTTTTCGCCTTTCAGATCGGCCAGAACTTTGCCCGCCTGAACCAGTGCAACACCACCGCCGACAACGATGCCTTCTTGCACGGCCGCACGGGTCGCGTTCAGGGCGTCATCAACGCGGTCTTTGCGTTCTTTCACTTCGACTTCGGTCATGCCGCCGACGCGGATCACGGCAACACCACCGGCCAGTTTGGCCACGCGCTCTTGCAGTTTCTCTTTGTCATAGTCGCTGGTGGTTTCTTCGATCTGGGTGCGGATCTGCGAAACGCGTGCTTCGATTTCGGCCTTGTCGCCAGCGCCGTCCACGATCGTGGTGTTCTCTTTCGAGATCGTCACTTTCTTGGCGTTGCCCAGCATGTCCATGCCGACGTTTTCGAGCTTCATGCCCAGATCTTCCGAGATCACCTGGCCACCGGTCAGGATCGCGATGTCCTGCAGCATGGCTTTACGACGATCACCGAAGCCCGGAGCCTTGACGGCCGCGATTTTCAGGCCGCCGCGCAGTTTGTTGACCACGAGGGTCGCCAGCGCTTCGCCTTCGACGTCTTCGGCAATGATCAGCAGCGGTTTTTGCGACTGGATCACTTGCTCCAGCAGCGGGACCATCGGCTGCAGCGACGAGAGTTTTTTCTCGTGCAGCAGGATCAGACAGTCTTCCAGATCCGCGATCATCTTGTCGGGGTTGGTCACGAAGTAGGGCGACAGATAGCCGCGGTCGAACTGCATGCCTTCGACGACTTCGACTTCGGTTTCCATGCCTTTGTTTTCTTCGACGGTGATCACACCCTCGTTGCCGACTTTCTGCATCGCATCCGCGATGAAGCGGCCGATCACGGCCTCGCCATTGGCCGAGATGGTGCCGACTTGCGCCACTTCGTCGCTGTCTTTCACCGGGCGTGCGGCGGCTTTGATCGCCTCGACGACTTTCAGCGTGGCCAGATCGACGCCGCGCTTCAGGTCCATCGGGTTCATGCCGGCGGCAACGGCCTTCAGGCCTTCTTTGATGATCGCCTGCGCCAGAACGGTCGCGGTGGGGGTGCCGTCGCCCGCTTCGTCATTGGTCCGCGAGGCCACTTCTTTGACCATCTGCGCGCCCATGTTTTCGAACTTGTCCGACAGTTCGATTTCCTTGGCAACCGACACACCGTCTTTGGTGATGCGCGGGGCGCCGAAGGATTTTTCGATGACCACGTTGCGGCCTTTCGGGCCCAGCGTCACCTTCACTGCGTCGGCGAGGATGTTGACACCCTTCAGCATACGGTCGCGGGCGTCGGTCGAGAATTTAACGTCTTTGGCTGCCATGTTGTTGGCTCCTTGACTGGAATTTCGTATTTAAGGCGAACAGGTTATCGGCAGATCAGCCGATGATCCCCATGATGTCGCCCTCTTTCATGATCAGCAGCTCGGCGCCGTCAAGGGTCACTTCGGTGCCCGACCATTTGCCGAACAGGACGCGGTCGCCGACCTTCACCGAGGGTGCGATCAGTTCGCCCGAATCCTTGCGTGCGCCTTCACCCACAGCGACGATTTCGCCTTCAGCGGGTTTTTCTTTGGCGCTATCGGGGATGATCAGGCCGCCCTTGGTTTTTTCTTCGCCTTGCACGCGCTTGACCAGCACACGGTCATGAAGCGGTTTGAATGCCATCTGGGTCACTCCCTAAGGTTCCAGGTTTTGGGTCTTAGCACTCACATCGGGCGAGTGCTAACGATGCCGGAGTTAGTCATGCGGCCCCCCATGTGTCAACACCCGTGATTGTGAAAATTTTGCACATCGCGCGTGCATCGGCTTGGCCGGCCCCGATGCGCGTGGCAAGGTGGGGCGTGCAGACCGGAGTCGTTGATGAAGCAGATTTTTGCCACCCTGATCGCGATCACGCTGCCCCTTTGTGCGCAGGCGGGATGTCACGGGGTTAACCTGTTTGACGCGCTGCCGCCGGATCGGCAAGCGGCACTGACCGCCGCAGCGAATGCGGTGCCCTATGCGCGGGGCATCCTGTTTTCCGCGGATCGTGGAGACCAGCACCTGACGCTGGTCGGCACCTATCATCTTCCCGATCCGCACCACGCCGAGACACTGGCCGCGATCGTGCCCGCATTGCAGGGGGCCAAGACCTTGCTCGTCGAGGCGGGGCCGAAGGAAGAGGCGGCGCTGGCCGAAGCGATGAAATCCGATCCCACGTTGATGTTTACCAGCGGACCGACCTTGCCCGAAGTCCTGCCGGAACAGGCGTGGCGCGAGTTGAAGGCGGCGACCACGGCGCGTGGGATGCCGGGGGTTCTGGTGGCCAAGATGCAGCCTGCCTTTGTTGCCGTGACACTGGCGATGCCGCCCTGCGCGATGCAGGACATGGCGCAGGGCGGGCTTGACAAGCAAATCATGGCGGCGGCCGCGGGGATGGATTTGCCAGTGCGCGCGTTGGAGCCGTATGACACGATCTTTCGCGTGTTTGAAAAGATCCCGCCCGAGGCGATCCCCTACATGCTCCGCGCGGCGGTGATTGGCGCACGCACTGCCGAAGATACCTCGGTGACGATGGCCGAGCTGTATTTCAGAGAAGAGCCGCGGCTGATCTGGGAATTCGGGCGAGAGCAGGCGCTGGAGGGCGACATGACCGAGGCCGATGTGACCAAGCAGATG
>JAQTYE010000211.1 GCA_028749255.1 Paracoccaceae bacterium
TTCTGCCGCGCCCAATTCATCGCGTGCCTCGACCAGTTCGGCAGCTTCTTCCACCACCTTCGCCAAAACCTCATCGGTCGAGGGCCAGTCAAACCCGACCCGCGCCGCGCGGTTTTGCAACTTCAGCGCCCGGCTCAGCGCGGGCAGTCCCAGCGCCACCCCATCCAGAACCCCGGCTTCGGCGCGGCCCGCGCGTTCGGCGGCCTTGATCCGCTCCCAATCCACGGTTTGCTGTTCGGGGCTTTTGTCGCGGCTCTCGTCGCCAAATACATGCGGGTGGCGCGCGACCATTTTCGCGTTGATCGCACGCAGCACGCCCGCCACGTCGAAATGCCCGGCCTCGGCCGCCATCTGCGCGTGAAAGACAACCTGCAGCGCCAGATCGCCCAGCTCGCCCTCCAGTTCGTCCCAGGCCTCGCGCTCGATCGCGTCGGCCACTTCATGCGCCTCTTCAATGGTATAGGGCGCAATCGAGGTGAAGTCCTGCTCGATATCCCAGGGGCAGCCGGTCTGCGGATCGCGCAGACATTCCATGATTGCCACCAGCCGCGCGAACTGCGCGGGCGCATCGCCGCTGGCGTCAAAGATCTGTGCATCGGTCGGTTTCGCCATTGCCCTTGCCTGCCGTTTGGAGTGAGTTGGCCGCAGTATCCCCAAGCCAGAGCCAGAGTAAACCCATGCCCGTCCTGAACCGTATTGCCGCCCTCGCCCCCGAGATGACCGAATGGCGCCGCTTCCTGCACCAGAACCCGGAACTGGAATTCGACCTGCCGGTGACCTCGGGCTTCGTGGCGGACAAGCTGCGGGACTTCGGGGTTGATGAACTTCACAAAGGCATCGCCACCTCGGGGATCGTTGCGCTGATCCATGGCCAGAAACCGGGTCCGGTGATCGGGCTGCGCGCGGATATGGACGCGCTGCCGATCAACGAGATCACCGGCGCCGAATACGCCTCGCAGACCCCGGGAAAAATGCATGCCTGCGGCCATGACGGGCACACGACGATGTTGCTGGGAGCCGCGAAATATCTGTGTGAAACCCGCAACTTCGCAGGTACCGTGGCGCTGCTCTTCCAACCCGCCGAAGAAGAGGGCGGCGGCGGCGAGGTGATGGTGAAGGAAGGCGTGATGGATCGCTTCAACATCACGCAGGTCTATGGCATCCACAACGCGCCGAATGTGCCCTTCGGGCATTTTCACACCACGCAGGGCCCGCTGATGGCGGCGGTCGATACGGCTTGGGTCACCGTCAAGGGCCTGGGCGGGCATGGCGCCACGCCGCATGATTGCGTCGATCCTGTGGTGGCGATCACCGCGATGGTCGGCGCGCTGCAAACCATCGTCAGCCGCAACCTCTCGGCGCTTGACGAGCTGGTGGTCTCGATCACCCAGATCCACGTTGGCACAGCCAGCAACATCATCCCCGAAGAGGGCTGGTTTTGCGCCACGATCCGGTCGTTTACCCCCGAGGTGCGTGATCGGGCCGAGAAACGCTTCCGCGAGATCGTCGCGGGGCAGGCGGCGGCCTTCGGCGTTTCGGCGGACATCACCTATGATCGCGGCTATCCGCCCACCGTCAACGATGCCGCGAAAGCGCGCTTTGCCGCCGATGTCGCGCGCGATGTGTCAGGCGCCGATGCTGTGCTGGATGATGCGGGCCGCGAAATGGGAGCCGAGGATTTTTCCTACATGCTGGAGGCGCGCCCCGGCGCTTATCTGTTCATGGGCATCGGCCCGGGCCCGGGGCTGCACCACCCGGCCTATGATTTCAACGACGAGGCCGCGCCCGTCGGCGCCAGCTTCTTTGCGCGTCTTGTCGAACGTGCGCTGCCCTTGAGCTGAAGACAGCGGGGAGGCCGCGGCCCGTTCGGACCTGCGGTCCTTCACCTGGCCGGGATATTTTGGCTTTGTTGACAAGGAATAGGCTGCAACAAAGTCCAAATATCCCGGGGGTGAGCCCGGAACGGGCGAGGGGGCGGCGCCCCCTTCCGCCCGGAGTAACTTTCCGCCCGACCCACAGTCGCGTGACGCGAACCCGGCGTGCCTTGCCAAGGGCTGGGGGCACGGCTAGGGTGCGCGCCGAAAACAAGGGTGGTTCGCGGGGGCGCGGGCTGCTCTCAGGCCCGCAAGAAAGGACCATATCATGTTCGCAACTCCCGCTTTCGCTCAGGCTGCCGGTGGCGCCGGTGGTGCTGCCGCTTTCGGCCAGTTCCTGCCGCTGATCCTGATTTTCGTGATCATGTATTTCATGCTGATCCGCCCGCAGCAGAAAAAAGCCAAGGAACACAAGGCGTTGATCGAAGGCCTGCGGCGCGGTGATCAGGTCATCACGCAAGGTGGGATCATCGGCAAGGTGACCCATGTGCGCGAAGACGGCGAACTGGAAGTGGAAATCGCGACCGGCGTCAAAGTGCGTGTGGTGAAAGCGACGATCGTTCAGGTCCTGTCGAAAACCGAGCCCGCCGCGAACGCCGGCTAAGAAGGTCCCGCCGTCATGCTGCAGATCTCGCTCTGGAAGCGCGTCATCATCATCGGTCTGTGCCTTCTGGGGCTGGCCATGGCGGCGCCGAACCTGTTCTACCCGCGCGTTGAAGCGCATAATGATGCGGTTGCCGCGCTGGAAAAAACCGGCGCGTTGACCGAGGCGCAGGCCGCCGCCCGCGCGGGCTGGCCCGATTACCTGCCCTCGGGGCTGGTCAATCTGGGGCTGGATCTGCGCGGCGGCGCGCATTTGCTGGCCGAGGTCCATCTGGCCGAGGTCTACAAGGCGCGGATGGATGCGATCTGGCCCGAGGCGCGCAAGGTGCTGGCGGCGGAACGCGCCACCATTGGCGCGGTGCGCCGCGCGCCCTCGCCGCAAGACGAGTTGCGCATTCAGATCGGCAATCCCGAACAGATCGCGCGGGCCGTCGAAGTGGCGCGCACGCTGGCCAGCCCGGTCGTGACCCTGACTGGCGTCGGGCAGAACGATCTGGAGATCACCGGCCAGGGCGATACGATCACCATTCGTCTGAGCCCCGCCGAGCAGGCCGCGACCGATGACCGCACGATGCAGCAATCGCTGGAAATCGTGCGGCGCCGGGTTGATGCGGCAGGCACACGCGAACCGTCGATCATGCGTCAGGGACAGGACCGGATCCTGATCCAGGTGCCGGGCATTGGATCGGCCGCCGAGTTGAAGGCGCTGATCGGCACCACGGCGAAGCTGACCTTCCACGCGGTGGTCGGGCGCGGGTCCAACCCCGATGCGGCGCCGGGCGCGGGCAATATTCTGTTGCCCTCGGCCGATCAGGCCGGGATCTATTACGTGCTGGATCAGGTGCCGGTGGTGACTGGCGACGAGCTGACCGATGCGCGTCCTGATACCGACCAGAACGGCACGCCCGCCGTGGCGTTTCGCTTCAACCCCACGGGCGCCCGCGCCTTTGGCGATTATACGGCGGCCAATATCGGCCAGCCCTTCGCGATTGTTCTGGACGGCAAGGTGATTTCCGCCCCGACGATCCAAAGCCATATCGCGGGCGGCTCGGGCATCATCACCGGGAATTTCAGCGTGCAGGAGGCGACCGATCTGGCGCTGTTGCTGCGCGCAGGCGCGCTGCCTGCGGGGATGACCTTCCTTGAAGAACGCACCGTCGGCCCGGAACTGGGCCAGGACAGCATCGACGCGGGCCGGATTGCGGCAGGGGTCGGTCTGGTCGCGGTCGTGGCCTTCATGGTCGCCAGCTACGGGCTGTTTGGCGTCTTCGCCTCGGTCGCGCTGCTGATCAACATCGCGATGATCTTTGGCTTCATGTCGATGATCGGTGGCACGCTGACGCTGCCCGGCATCGCCGGGATTGTGCTGACCATCGGCACGGCGGTCGATGCCAACGTGCTGGTGTTCGAACGCATCCGCGAGGAAATGCGCCATGCCAAGGGGCCAGCGCGCGCCATCGAGTTGGGCTATGAAAAGGCGATGTCGGCGATTGTGGATGCCAACGTCACCACCTTCATCACCGGCGTGATCCTGTTCGTTCTGGGCGCAGGCCCGGTGCGCGGCTTTGCGGTGACGCTGATCATCGGGATCGTGACTTCGGTCTTCACCGCGATCTGGGTGACGCGTCTGATGGTGACGGTGTGGTACGCATACCGTCGTCCGAAAACCCTGGTTCTGTAAGGAGGGAACGTCATGGCATTCCGGCTCAAACTCGTTCCCGATCACACCACGTTTGATTTCTTCAAGCATGCGTGGCTGACCTTTGGTGCCTCGGTGGTGGCGACGATTGCCTCTATCGTTCTGGCGCTGGTGTTGGGGCTGAACTTCGGTATCGACTTCAAGGGCGGCACCACGATCCGCACCGAATCCACGCAGGCGCTGGATGTGGGGCTGTATCGCGGGGCGATTGCCCCGCTGAATTTGGGAGATGTGTCGATCACCCAGGTGTTCGATCCGAATTTCGCCGCAGATCAGCATGTCCCGATGATCCGCATTCAGGCGCAGAGCGGCGCCGTGGCGATCACCCCGGAAACCATCGCATCGGTCGAAGCCGCGCTGCAAACCGTG
>JAQTYE010000212.1 GCA_028749255.1 Paracoccaceae bacterium
CGAACAGCAAGAAAGCACCTGATTGAGATTTAATGCGGGTATTCGTACGCTTGGCCTTTACGCAAATGATAGATCTCAAGTCATCAGGGACAATCCTCCCCTCGAAAAAGCCTTTCTCTGACTTAATGTGGTGGAGCAGCTTTCCGGCGACATCCGTCCTGTTGAAGGAATCCAGATCGAGCCTAAGGTCAATCGTGCTCTTCTGCGCATAGGTCAGCTTGGAAAGGTTGGACAGGCAACTAACAGTATCAGAATCATAGTATTTCACACGATCCGACGCCACCTGAAAAACAATGACCTCGCCGTCGCTTCTTAGCTGCTCCGGCTTGCACGAGCAGGCGAAAAAGAGGGCGACCAAAGGGTTTCCTGAGATATCGAGTAGCCGCGTAGGGAGCCCGTAATGCTGCATCCGAACGAGACGATCGAAACAATAGTCGTCGCTCTGGAACTCGTCGTAATGAGCGATCAGAAGTTCCTTGCAAAGGCGATCCTCATTTGGCATGAACTGCCAATCACCATTGTCCCACTTGCGCAAAAGTGACGGTGTCAGCTCATAGCTTGCGTCGCTGTGGCCCCTGAAGAATGTTTCACTTCCCGGCTTCGCTGGAGAGCTGTAAAGAAGCTCAAGGAACCGCTCCACACTATTGGCATCTCCGATAATCTTTTTATCGCGCGGAGGCGGCTGAACCATCGCGTCGCCAGAAGCAGTAGTATACTCCGTCTCGATACTTTTGACAAATTCTGGCTTATTTTTAGCCAGTCGATTGAGGATTTGACGGAAATCTCCTTTACGGACGGCCCAGTGCGTTCGATAAAGTTGAAGCTTGTCAGCGCCAAACACCGCGCACGCGGTATCAGTGCTATTGAACTCGACCTTGCCGAAGTCGATTTTAGCCTCAAAGGTAGCAGAGACCTCCTTGTCCCCTACAATGATATTGGAGACCCGGCCATATTTTATCGGCATGACGAAAGCGCCACCACTTGTATTGACTTCGCCACATAGAAAAGTCGGCAGATTTTTCAGAAAATCGATCGCCGCACTATCTAGGCTTTCAAGCCTCCTCTCGGTATCGGCGGGAGTATACTCGAACATACGTCCGCGCCACATGGAGATTCCATCGACATCGCCTTCGATGATTTCCCAGTTTGCGAAAGAGATGTAATTGAAATTTTCCGACATAACTTCTCACTTCTGCTTGCGGGTATGAAAAATATGTCGATTTCGGCCGCAATTCGGCATTATGCGCGGAGGGGGTGGATCGGTCAAGACACGGCCAGCCTCCTCATTTTCGTCAGGCAGGTTCGGAGCCTAGCTTGAATACGAGGCTGGCGTTGCCGGTGACAAAACTTATGGAAGAGCCGCGCCGATTGGACGACCTCTGCGACGCGGTGGCTGGTTATTGATCTTTTTTCCTTGGCAACACCTACACGGCGAATGTCCGCTTCCCGCCCTTCACACTGATCAGCGGGCACTTCATTCCGTATGAAGGGCAGAGACCTTCCACGCGCCTGTATGGCCGCGCTGCAGATGTGCGGCGACAAGTTGAAACCCGCTTTGCGGCCATTCGCGGGGGGGTGTCGATGAGCACCAATTCGGCAATACCGAAGCCATGGTCTCGCATGTCCCGCAGCCGCGCCTTTGTCGTGAGGTTCACCAGCGGGGCGAGCCAGATGATGTTGTCGGTGAGGCCCATCGCGTGGCGGGTAAATGCGCGCAGCCGCGACCACGGCGGGTTGGTCACGACCCAATCGACGCCACGCGTCCACGCGAGAAAATCCCGACCCTCGGCCAGCTCGCACCATTCCGCCGTCACGTGATTGGGCAACTGGTCGAAGAAAGCGCCTCCTCCCTTCGCCGGGTCCAGCACGATGCCAGACATCTGCACGCTGAAATGGGCGATGATCGCGGCTGCGAGCGGGCGGGGCGTCATGACGAGATCGCGCGCCGGGTCGTTTGTTGCTGGCACCAGCCCTGGCCCAGGGGCGGTCCGCGCGGTGCAGAGAGCTGGGCTGATGCCGAGGATCGGCAGGACTTTGAGGAAAGTGGAGACGCTTCCGGTGAAGTGGCGTTCCAGGGAAGCGATGGTCTGCCGGGAGCATCCAATGCGCAGGGCGAGGCCTTGCTGAGAGAGCCCTTTGGCGCGCCGACGGAAGGCGAGATGGGTGCCAATGGAGGCATCGTTGGGCGCCCAAGCCCACTCCATTGAAAGCACCGCCAATAGCTTTTGAAGTGAGCTGAGGCTGCCTTTGCCGCGCTCGAGGTTGCGCAGTGTGGGTATGCTGATCTCGGCGCGCTGGGCGGCACTTTGCTGAGAAAGGCGCAACGCGCGGCGGCGTTGAGCCAGAAATTCGATCGAGATCATGTAAAATATTCTTTGTGAAATTCGTGCCGGAAATGGAAAGAATTTTTGACAGGATATGTGTCGCTCGGGCGCTGGGCAAGGGGGCGGGCGGCGCCAGATGTTGTGCAGGTCTGAGACCCCGGAAGCGGCTGATGCAAGGAAAACAGGAAGGTCAGATTCAGGAAAAGGAGTTCGGGTCCAGCAGGTTGCTGGTCACAGGAAGCTCGTGAAGGCGCAGGCCTGAAACGAGGTGACGAGAAGGGGATCGAAGGGGGTATCCCCCTCGCGAACGGCATGTTGAAAGACCGGTGCGGAGCGCGGGATTGCAACATGCCTAGTGAGTAAGAAACGCGGAAAATCCGGAAACTTTTGTGGCGGGATTTTCGCTCGGTTGTCGGAGACTCAGGGGGTAACGCAATCCCCGGAGCCGATCATGTCAGTCCATCCCTCGTTTGAAAAGCCACAACCCGCGCTTCTGAATGCAGCCCCAATCGTGTTGCGGTTCAAAGGCCTTCATCCCGGAGATCTTGGCAAATTCCGCATGCACGACCGGCGCGCAGGTGGGAATTTGGCGCATGTCGACAGAGCAACGAGCAACCGCAACCGGATCGAGTTCGGCGCACCGGATTGGGTCTCGGATCTGCGCCTGGAGATCGCTCAGGCGCAGCGCTCGAACCTCGATCAGGAACTCAAGGCATTGCGGGCAAAGCACCGGATGAAAGAGGCCTCTGCGCGGGAACAGCGGGGGCATTGCGACCCGTGGCGACACAGCAAGGAGGGGCCATTGCGGGAGGGTATTCTCACTGTGAACAAAGCCTGGTTCGGCGGCACGGGCATCGGCGCGTGGGACGAGGCGCGGGTTGAAGCATTCCTTGCGGCGGCGCTCGATTTTCTGAAGCTGCACTTCCCGGGTGGTCAACTGCGCTTCGTCGGCTCGCATTCCGATGAAGAGGCGTTTCATCTGCATTTTGTGGTCGCCATCTGGCACGCGCGTCAAACGGCAAACCGGGGACGGCAAGTCACGCTTCAGCCCTCCGCAAATCCGCTGATCGCCAATTACGAGCACGCGCAGGACTTAGCGGGCGCGCACTTCGCGCGGATCGGTTTGGAGCGGGGGGAGCGGCGTGCCGAGGCCCGCCGTGAGGCCTCGGCAGCGGGCCAAGAGCCCCCCGCGCCGCGCCGTCATGTGCCGCCGTCGGAGTGGCGGAAGGCGGAAATCCGGCGTGGAAAAGAGCGGGCCGCCGCGCTCGAGGAGCGCGCCGAGGTCGCGGCGCAGAGCGTGATCGAGGGCGCGAGAAGTGCTGCGAGCACCGCGCTGCGCAAATCGCGCAAACGCGCGATCAAGGAGGCACGGCGGCGCAAGGATGCGGCGGAACGGGCGGCGATGCGCGCCGAGGCGCGGCGGCGGGTCGAGGAAGAAGCCGCCCGCAAATGGGTGCGCAGGGGGGCGGAAGCGGCGCTTGCCTGCTCTGGGGAGCAGCGCCGTTTGGGGGAGGTTCAGGGGCAAGCAACAATGATGCACCACCGGCTGTGGCTCGATGAACGGCGGCGGGAGAAGGTGGTGGAAGAGCTTAACCGAGCGGAGGAAGAAAAGGCGGCGGTCGCTTCCGAGATCGAAAGCGGGCGGGGGCAAGTGCGCGCGCTCGACGTTGAGAAAACCGCGTTGCTGGAGACGCTGAAGGAGCGGCAGACGCTGGCCAAGGCTGCGCAAGCCGAGGTGTCGGCGGTTGGGCTCGGCCTCAAGATGCTCGGCACGGGGGAGCTGCGCTGGCAGCCTGCGAAAGACAAGCGCCCGGCCGGGTTGGTCTATGGCCCATCCGGTGCGCCCGCCAACCCACTCGATGACAGCATTCTCGAAAAACTCGGGCCTGGGATGTCGATCCTCGAGCTCATCGCGCGGCAGATCCATGACCAGATCGTGAATTTCCAGCGCGATATTCGCATTCAACAGGCGCAAGATGCGGTGTTTCTGAGCGCAGAGCGTAAACGGCTCGGGTTGGTGCCTGACGCGAGACTGGGGGCGATTGCGCGCAGCGGTGGGCCGGGGCTTTGGTGAACCATCGCGGAAGACGGCGGGTGTGGACCACGAGGCCGAGAACCGTCGGCTCAAGCGCGAACTGGCCAGAGTGACCGAGGAGCGCGATATCCTAAAAAAGGCAACGGTGTCCTTCGCGCGAGGGT
>JAQTYE010000057.1 GCA_028749255.1 Paracoccaceae bacterium
CCAGATCCGCGTTGCCCTCATCAACCGCTTCAACGCACTCGGCACCGCCGAGATCGTCCGCGTGGCGTAAAGTCGACGGGGAAAGGGGAAGTCACACCTCAAGCCGCTGTTGTGCAACAATGCTGATTAGGATCAATCCTGTGCCATCCCAGACGATGAGCTTCAGTCGATCTGCCCGCTTTGAACGAAAGACGAAGATCGCACCAGAAAACGGGTCCAGATCGAACTCGCCTTGTACTATGGCCGCCAACCCATCCATGCCTTTGCGGAAGTCAACAGGCTGACTTGCGACGTAGATTTTGAAATCACCGGCCGGAGCGAACATCTGTCACCGCTCCAGAGCTCGAACGAGCCGGATCAAGTCGGCCACGGGATAGTTTGCGGGCAGCGTCAGATCGACCGTCTGCCCTCTGAGGAGTATTTTCTCGGCCGCGTCAGGCAAGGGGACGCTGGGCACCACTTCTGCGCCAAGCACCACTTCAGCAAACATCGGAGACTCTTCGGGCGCCGGGATCAGGGGCGATTGCGCGATGGGGCCATGAGCAACATCATATCGCCACTTATAGACCAGTGACTTGGAGACGTGGCACTCTTTGGTCACCTGCTCTACGGTCAGTACGCCAGTTTCGATCTGTTCGCGAACGAAGCGCTTGAAGCTCGGTGGCCATACGCGACGGCCATCGGGGTGAATTTCAATCGGGAAACCGTAGTGGTTTCGGATCTTGGGGTATTCGTTCATCTCGGGCACCTCGCGTTGCGCGAAGACTATCAAGCCCGATGATTTGGGAGGAGCCCCGCTGCGAGGGGTCAGATGCAACGCTTACGTTTCATCTGCATTTTGTGGTCGCCATCTGGCACGCGCGTCAAACGGCAACACGTCGTCCAACCCACAGCGCAAACACGTTACGAACGGGATGCTGTCACCGATCGAATTCGAGCAGCAGCAGAAACTGAAGCTGTAAGGCGTTTAGCAAACTAGGGGTCATTCACACCAACCCGCAGGCCTATCTCGCTGACATCCTGAGGCAACAACCGCCGTCGGCGCGAGACCATCTGGAAAATATCGTCCGTCGCTCCCGAAATCAGCCCTCGGCCAAACCCGGCGCGGCGCGCTCAACAGGCGCTGTGGGGGGACGACCGGCCTTGCGGGCGGCCTGTCAGTTCAGAACAATTCCCGCAGGGCCAGGATCGCCCCCGACAGGAACATCAGCCCGATCAGCGCGCGCCGGAACGTCAGGTCGTCCAACCTGTGAAAGACCCAAAGCCCGAGCTGTGCGGAGAGCAACGTGAGCGGTAAGGCAAGTGCGATGAGGACCAGCGTCTCGCGGTCGTAAACACCGCGCAGCGCAAGCAACCCGAGGGTGAGCCCGAGAATGACGATGTTGAAGGGTTGCAGGACGGCCCGCGTCTCCTGCTTGGTCCAGGGGCGCATGGCACACCACATCGTCGGCAGCGCGCCCGACAACGAGGCCGCTCCGCCCAGTAACCCGCCCGAGAAGCCGACGAGCGCGTCGATCACGGGCAATGGCCGCGTGATTTTTGGCAGTGACCGGCGCAGCGAGAAAAAGCCGCCGAACAGGATCAGAAACGCCGCGATCACGAGCTTTAGCTGCCCAGCCGAGACGAATGAGAGCATCTGCACCCCCAGCGGCACGCCGATCAGCGCCGGCAGCAGGAAGATCATCAGCCGGCCCGGTTGCGCCGCGATCGAGTGGCGAACCGCCCAGGCCCCCTGCAACCCGCTGGCGACCGACATCACGATCACAATGGCGACCGCCTGCCGCGCGGGTAGTATCTGAAGCCAAAAGCCCAGCGCAAACAGCGCCGTCCCAAAGCCCGCGAGACCGTTGATGAACCCACCCGCGACCGCCCCGGCCGCCAGCAGGGAAAGGAAATGCGCATCGCCCACATCTGGGATCCAATCCATCGTCACATCGCCCTCTGGAGCGCGTCAGGAGAAAATTCGCCGATCTCGATGGCATTGCGCAGCGCGCGCACGATTTCCTGGATGACGCGGATCTTGGTCGTGTTCTGGCGATGGATCAGGCCAAGCTGTCGTGCAGGTGGTGCGGGAGTCAGGGTGACGCGGCGCAGCGGCAGCCGGTTGATCGCCGTAACGCAGGGCGCGGGCACGATCGACACGCCGAGGTTCGCCATTACCATGCTGGAGATGACGTCGAGCCCCAGAAGCTCCATCGAGTCGTCGACCGAGATGCGGTTTTCCTGAAGCCAGCTTTCGACGATGCGCCCCACCACCGCATCGCGCGAGAACCGGATGAATGGGTTCTCGCGCAGGATCTGGATCGGGTCGTCGCCGGTGACCTGGGGCGAGGTTATCAGCACCAGCGGCTCTTCGACGATCGGCAGCCAGTCGAGTCCGCGTGATAGCACGTCGGGTTTGGAAATGAGGGCGGCGTCGAGTGCGGCGCGCTCGACCTGCAGCACGAGCTGCGCCGAGAGGCCCGGGGACAATCCGACATGCAAATCGGCATAACGCGCCTTGAGATTGGCCATGCCGAGTGGCACGAGCCCGGTCAGCGTGGTCGGCACCGCGCCCAGAACGAATTCCCCGCGCAAGCCGTCGTCGCCCAGAACCGAGGGCACGATGTCGTCGTAGTCGCGCACCACCTCGCGGGCCTTGGCCAGAATGGCCCGCCCGATCGGCGTCAGCTCGGGCGTCCGGGTCGAGCGGTCGAAGATCGCGACCTGCCAGGTTTCCTCCAGCGTCTTCATCTGCTGGCTGACCGCGGCATGGGTCACGAAGACCGCCTCGGCCGCGGCGCTGAATGTTCCATGGTCTGCCACAGCGATCAGCGTGCGGAGCATCCTGATAGACATTCTTACATCTTTCGAAAGGAAAAATTTCAATAACAATCCATCACGCTGGCAATCGTAAATCAACACTTTCAATTCATCGACGGCTGTAGGACGGTTCGGATCGCGCACAGCGTCGTGCGCAGATGACAAGGGACGGGTCACATGAACTTGCGGGCGCTCGAAACCCTGGTGCGGATCGCGCGGGTCGGATCGTTCAGCGCGGCGGCGGAAGAGGCGAACATGACCCTCTCTGCCGTCTCGATGCAGATTAAGGCGCTGGAGGGAGAGCTGAACGTGCAGATCTTCGACCGTGCGATGCGCCCGCCGCAACTGACCCCTCTTGGCCGCGAGGTGGTGGCGCAGGCCGAGCGCGTGCTGCGCGAACAGGCGGGCTTGCAGCGGCTCTGCGCGCCGCAAAACGGTCTGACGGGGATGTTCCGGATCGGTATGATCCAGTCGGCGGCGGTGCGCTTCGTTCCCGGCATCCTGCAACAGGCGGCGCGGCTGGCACCGGCGGCACGGTTCGACTTTGCCACGGGCTTGTCGGCGTCGATGTGTGCCGATGTCCTGAGCGGGTATCTGGATGCGGCAATCGTCACCCGCGTCGGGACCGAGGACCCGATGCTCGGGTTTTCGACCCTGGCGCGTGACCGTCTTGTGCTGGCCTTTCCAGCGGCCATTGGCGCGACGGAGCTGTCCACGGTTACGCGGCAAGTGCCGTTCCTGCGTTTCAATCCCGGCTCGGGAATTGGTCAGATCGTCACCCGGACCCTGCGCGCACGCGGGGTGGCCCTGGGCGAGAGCCTGACGCTCGACAGTATCGAAGCGATCATGGAATGCGTCCGGCAGGGCAGCGGGTTCACGATCCTGCCCGAGCCGGACGTGAGCCGCCACGCCGACCCCGAGGTCAGGATTGCGCCGCTCGACGGGGAGCCGGTGATCCGCGAGCTGTCCTGCGTGATGCGCAGAGGGGCTCAGGCGCATGACTGGCAGGTCCAGTTGAGGGATGTCCTGAAAGCGGCCATCGGATGAGGACCCCGGTATGGGCCTGTGGCCAGGGGCGCGCATGACGGAACGGGCGGGCAACATCGCGGTGCTCACGTTCTATGCGGGGGTGAAGAACGGGGCGGGGATCAGGATCTTGTTTTCGATATGATCAACCAGCGGTCGCATCTGCACAGCATAGGCTTGCCATTCGGGCGAGGCCTGCAAGGCCTTGCGCCGCTCCCAGCGGTCATCCATGCTGTCATAGCCCCACATATGCACGATCTGGTTCAGCGGGCCGATATCGGTGAAGTAATAACCGACCATGCGTCCCAGGATGCGGGTCTGAACGTCGAGCCCCTCGGCCTCGTAGAGCGCCAGGAACTTCGAGACATTCCCATTCTTCAGCGTATAGGTTCTCATGTCGATGAACATCGCAGCCCTCCTCGGCTCGATCATATAAAAAGGGTCGGCTCAGCTCAGGAACAGGTGGATCCCGGCAAGGGCAAAGCCCGCCAGCATGAGCGTGAGCGCGCAGACGAGGATGATCGACCGCGGGCCGACATCGCCGAGCTTGCGCAACGAGGTCTTCATCCCCAGCGCCGCGATCGCCGTGACGAGGCACCAGCGCGACAGACCGAGCAGCGCGGAGACCAGATCGGGCGGCAGGATGTCGGTGCTGCCGATCAGCACGAGCGCGGCAAAGCCCAGAACGAAGAACGGGATCGGCAGGCGCGGCGCGGGGGTGCCCGCCGCGCGACCCGAGCGTGCAAAGACCAGCGACAGCACCACCACCAGCGGCACCAGAAGCGCGACCCGCAGCAGTTTGACGAAGGTCGCTGTCGATCCGGCGAGGTCTGAGACCGAATAGCCCGCCCCCACGACCTGCGCGACGTCATGGATCGTGGCGCCAAAGAACACGCCCATGGTGTAATCCGACATCCCGAGCGCAGATCCGACGATCGGATAGAGGATCATCGCGAGCGTCGAGAGCGCGGTGACCGCGATCACTGTGAAGACGGTGTCGCGCTCTAAATCCTTGTTGTCCTTGGGCAGGACCGAGGCGATCGCGAGTGCGGCCGAGGCCCCGCAAATCGCTACCGCGCCGCCAGACAGGATGCCGAAATACACCGATTTGCCGAGGAGCCGCGCCCCGACAATGCCGAGAGTCAGCGTCAGCGCGACCCCCGCCACCGTCAGCGCCAGCACCCCGAGGCCCGCGCCCGCGATCTGTTGCGCGGTGATCCCGAGCCCCAGCAGTCCCACACCGAAGCGGAGCACAGTCTTGGCGGTGAACTCGATCCCCGGTGCGGTGCGGCTCCCCGCATCCGACAGGAACGCAAGCGACATGCCCAGCAAAAGCGCCATCAGCATGACCGGGGCGCCATAATGCTCGGACAGGAAACGCGCGGCAAGGCCGACCGTCATCGCCGCGATCAGCCCGGGCAGCAAGAGCCGCAGGCGATCAATCCCGAGCGAGGCGCCGAGACTCCGCATCATTCCATGTTCCGCGCTCATCCGATCAACTCTTCGCTGCGGTCATCGGTCTCGCCGAAGCGTTTGAGAACAGCGGGTTTCGTGCCTTCGTAGATATGCTCGATGTTCTGCACGATCTTGGCGTTCTCGCGCTCGAAGAGGCAGTTCCCATCAAGGTCCGAGGCGACGAGGAAGGGCCCCATGCGGTTGCAGCGGATCACCCACATTGCCTGGGCCAGGCCCAGCTCGCCGCTCCAGTGCACCGCTTCGACGTTCTCGACGCCGCGGCCCAGCAATGCGCCCGTGCCATAGCCCACGGTCGACAGATAGATCGCGCCATTGGGGACGAAATAGCTCTTGTAGTCCTTCGAGGTCATGCCGCCCTTGCCGATGATCAGCTTGGCGCCGGTCTTGGCCATCCATTCGGGCAACCATTTGGCGAAGCGGAAGCTTGCGGTGGCGGTCACAGCGCCCATGTCAAAGCTTCCGTCCGAGCGGATTGTCGCGGCGGGCGAGCAATGGAAGTTCGCCGCGCTGTCGCGGGGCAGTTCCATCGGGATATTCGCCTTTTCCTCGAGCGCGCGCATGTAGACGCCCTCGCGGGCGGTATACATCAACCCGTTGAGGAAGACGACATCACCCAGCCGCAGATCGGCGATCTCCTCGGGGGTGGGGGTGGTGCTCAGGATCACTTCACGCAGTTTCATTCCGCAGCCTCCTGCGCAGGTTCCCATTCGGCCGTCTCGCGGCGCTGATAGGGGGTAAACCAGTCCGGGTCGGTGCGATGCTCGACCCGACCGTCGGCATGGATGCGCGCCACTGCGCGCCGCGAGGACAGGCAGAAGGCATGGACCGACATCTGCATGCCGCCGGTGTGGCAATACCCGACCTCGATATGGGCATCGACCACCATGTTCTTTCCGACGAAGCCCATCGCCCCCATGCCGATCGAATTGCCCAGCTCTTTGAATTCATCCTCGAGGGCGGCGATCCGGGGGTCGGGGTTGCGGCTGCCGACGGTGCGCAGGCAGGCGGCGCGCTTGCCCAGCACCATGCAGGTGTCCTTGCTGCCGCCCAGCCCGATGCCGATGATCGCGGGCTGACAGGCCAGTCCGCGCTTGCCGAAGGCCATCAGGCTGTCGAGGTAGAAGCGCTTGATCCCCTGAATGCCGTCCGAGGGGAACAGCATCCGGTAATCGGTTCCGAAGAGGCCGCCCTTGTGGACGGTGATCAGGTCGATCCAATCGCCCTCGGGCTCGAAGCCGTATTCGATCTCCGGGGCGCCGATGCCGACATTGTTGTTGTGATCGGTGCGCCAGAGCGGATGCACGCGGTTCGGGCGCAGGGGCACCGAGGAGGTGGCCGAGGCCGTCGCCCTCCGCAGCGCCGCCTCAAGCGCGACCGGGCCTCCTTCGATCCTCGCCTCGTTGCCCATCTTGACGAACCAGCGAGGCACGCCGGTATCGCCGCACATCGCGCGGCGGTCCTGCTTGGCGGCCTCGTAATTCTCGAGCATCGCCTGCAGCACGAAGCTCGACAGGTCGCCATCCTCGGTGCTGGCGGCTTCTTTCAGCCCGATCAGATAGTCGTCAGGAATTTCGATCGCGGCCTTGGCCATCAGGGTATCGGCGGTGCTTTCGATCAGCGATACGGGGATCATCTGCTTCGTCCTTCGGTTCGGCGCGTCACTGGGATGCGACCAGCGTTTCGGGTTCGCTGTCGGGCAGGATGGTTTCGCCCGGGCGCACGATGGTGAACTGCACGGGTTCGCGGTGCAGTGTGGGCGCATTGTCTGCGGTCTTGCGGGCGACGGTGAAATAAGAGGTGTCGAGATCGCCCTCCTCGGGGAAATCCTCGCGGTAATGGGCGCCGCGCGAATTTTCGCGCAGCAGACCCGCGCGGGCGATCACCTCGGAAACCTCGACCAGCGAGGCCATGTTGAGCCAGTCGTGCCAGGTCAGGTTGAAGGCGAGGTTCGAGGGATCGACGCCGGTCTCCCACAATTCGGCGCGGATCTCGGCGATGCGCTTGAGGCCACGTTCCATCCCCGCGCCGTTGCGCATAACGCCGACGTCTTCCCACATGATTTCCTGCAGCTTGGCACGCAGCGTCTGAATGTTGCCCGGACGTTTCGAGAGCGGATGCACCGCGCGCTCGACCTCTGCGGCAAGGATCTGCTCATCGGGGTCGCGCAGGCTGCGCATCGTGCGGATATCCAGACCCATCGTGTCGCCCGCAACCCCACCATAGACAGTGGAATTGGCCACGCCATTCCCGCCCAACCGGTTCGAGCCATGCGCGCCGCCGGCATCCTCGCCCGCGACATAGAGGCCGGGCAGGGCGGTGCGGGTGTCGGCATCCACCACCACGCCTCCCATGAAGTAATGCGCCGTCGGAACCACCTCGACCTTGCCCGCAGCGAGATCAAAGCCCGAATCCGCGCAACGCTTGACCATGCCGGCGAATTTGGCACGCACGTTGTCGGGGCCGAGATGACCCATCGAGATGAACATGCCGACCTGCGCGGGGTCGTTGTTCTTTCGCATTTCGGCATAAATACCGCGGCTGACCACATCGCGGGTCGCCCTTTCGCCGCGGGTGTCGTAGTCGAACATGAATCGCTCGCCGCGCGCGTTGAGCAGCTGCCCGCCCGCACCGCGCAGACCCTCTTCCAGAACCGTGCCGGTCATTCGGGTGTGATTGCCCGCCAGAAGGCCCGTGGGATGGAACTGCACCATCTCCATGTCACGCAGCTCGATCCCGCGGCGCAGCGCCATGGCCAGCCCGTCCATCGTCTTGTCGCCCGAGGGTGTGTGATACTTGTACATCGTCGGGCCGCCGCCGGTGCCCATCATCACGCATTTCGCCCGCACGAAGCGGAAGCGCCCGGTGCGCATGTCGATGAACAGCACGCCTGACAGGGCCGCGCCGTCGGGCGTCGGGACCAGCCCGATGGCGCGATGTTCCTGCAGCTTCTGGATCGGCCGGTTCAGCACCTGTTCCATCAGGCGGCTGATGATCTCGATCCCGGTCAGGTCGCCCTTGTGGACGGTTCGGTCGGCGGTCTGACCGGCGAAGGCCTTCTGGTGCAGGCTGCCATCGGCATTGCGGTCGAAGAAGCAGCCGATCTCGTTTTCCAGCTCGCGGATGCGCACCACCGCCTGTTCGCACAGCCGCCAGGCCATGTCCTGATTGGGCAACCATTTGCCGCCCTTGATCGTGTCCATGAAGTGCCGCTCGACGCTGTCACCGCCGCCAAGCGCGACATTGTAACCGCCCTGCACCATGCGCGTGCAGCCGCATTTCCCGATCAGCCCCTTTACCGCAAGGGTGATCCGGGTGCCCGCGGGGGCACTTTGCTGGGCGTGCAGCGCCGCGAACAGCCCCGCGCCGCCCGAGCCCAGGATCAGGATGTCTGTGTCTTCTCTCTCGATGTCGAATTTCGACGGCATGGTCAGATCGCCCTCAGGAAAAACAGGCCTGACACCAGAAAGGCGCCGGCAACGGTGGCCGCGGCCAGGTTCTTCTGGCATCCCGACCACGGGAGAAATTCGAGGGCCAACAGGCGCAGCCCCCCGAAGAAATGGATCGCCAGCAGGAATACCAGCCCGAATTCCGCCAGCTTCACCAGCGGCGCCTCGGCGAAACTCAGGAAGGTGTCGAGATCTTTCGGGCGGGTGATCGCAAGCGACAGGACGTGGAAATGCGCGGGCAGGAACAGCGCGAGGCCAAGCCCCGAGACGCGATGCGCTGCATAGGCGAGCCAGAGCGGATGTTTGCGGTGCGGGCGGATCATAGCATCGTCACGGCCGACACGGCGCGCGCCCCCATGAACAAAAGGACGATCATCACGGCCCAGGTAAAGAGATCAAGCGCGGCCCCGCGCAGCTTCAGCGTCTCGGTCGCGATCATCCGCAGCCCGATCGCGGCATGGATCGAGACGGCCACGACGAAACTGCCGTAGAAGGCGAACCAGGAGAGGCTGCCCCGGGTGCGTTCGAGGATCTCGGCCGTGCTCAGCCCGCCCTGGATCGCATAGATCATCACCGCGATATGGCCCAGAACCAGCGGCGCCATCACCATCGCGCTAAGCCGTTGCGCCATGTAGAACCCCATGCTCTGCATCACTCGGACCTCCGTTTGAAATAGGATGCGGCTGCAGCGCGCTTGAGCCCGGCGATGGCCGAGAGCGGATCAAGCTCGTTAGGACAGAACCGGGTGCAGCTGCCCTGCGAATGACAGTTCTGGCAGCCGCCTGCCGCAGTCGCGCGATCAAGCGCCGCCTGCCGATCGTCGATCTTGACATCATTGTAGAGCGTCCAGGCGCGTTGCAGCGCGGCCGGCCCGAGGTAATCGGGATTGCCCGCCACCGTGTCGCATGCGGCATAGCAGACCGCGCAGTTGATGCATTCGATTGCCTTGTTCGCCTCGACCCGACCGGGTTCCTGCGGCGATACCGGCATGATAGGCTCGGTGCGCGACCGGCTGGGCCGGTGGGCGCCGCCGGCCTTGATCCATTTCTCGAAGAACGGGTCCATGTCGACCGCAAGATCCTTGATCACGGGCAGGTTGCGCAGCGGGCCGATCTGCAGCCGATCACCGTCGGCCACGCGGCTGACATGGGTCCGACAGGTCCAGCGCGGCTGGCCGTTCACCATCATCGCGCAGGAGCCGCACATGCCGACCCGGCAGGCGTAGCGATAGCTCAGTGAAGGATCGGTATTCTGCTGGATCCAGCTGACCACATCCAGCACGGTCTGGTTGTCTTGCCGGGGCACCCGGAAGGTTTCGAACCGCCCCTGGGGTCCCTCTCCGCGCCAGACCGAGACGTGGAGGGTTTTCTCTGATTTGCTCACGGGTCACCTGTCTTGGTCATTCGTGTCCAGACAGCCTAGGTGATGACATCTCTAACACAAAGGAACTAATATTTATGTTTAGTGTAGGAAAATCTTACATGACGAAGTGCTGCAAGATCCGCTTACGCGGCCTGTAAGCATTTCTCGTGTCACCCGGATCGCCCTTTGCCGATAGCCTCGTGCGGCAACGATGGGGGGCTCCATGACGACATCTTCTGAGGCGTGCTTGTCCGCCTTGCTGGCCGACCGATTCCGACATCTCGTGCGCGTGCCCGACGCGCTGGAGGGTGAGGACACGCTTCGCCGGATGGCCGGTCGCGGGTCTTGTCGCCGGTTTCGGGATGATCCGGTCGCCCCGGAGTTGATCGAGACGCTTTGCGCAGTCGCGCTGTCTGGGCCGACGAAAAGCGATCTGCAACAGCGCGATATCGTCGTGGTGACCGAGCCCGGTCTGAAGGCGGCCCTGCTGGGGATTTGCGCCGATCAGCCCTGGACGCAGGTTGAGGTGCCGGTGCTGATCGTCTTTTGCGGAAATCACGCGCGGCAGCGGCGGTTGCATGACCTGGCGGGTCATACCTTCGCCAACGACCATCTGGACGCGTTCTTCAACGCCGCAGTCGATGCGGGGATCGTGCTGGCCGGTTTCGTCGCCGCGGCCGAAGCGGTGGGGCTTGGGGCCTGTCCGATCAGCGCATTGCGCAACCGGCCCGACGAGGTGGATCGGTTGCTCGGCCTGACGCAGCACGTCTTTCCGGTCGCCGGATTGGCGCTCGGCTATCCCGCCGTGCCCGCCCCGGTTTCGCAGCGCCTGCCACTCGCAGAAACGCTGCGATGGAACGGGTGGGGCACGGATGATCCGGGGCCGCTCGAGCGCTACGACGCCGAGCGCCGCTGTCATCAGCCCTATGCCACAGAACGCCCCGCGCCGCAGCCGAACCCGGGGCGCGCACGGCCCTATGGCTGGATAGAGGACAAGGCTCGACAATATGCGCGTCCCGAACGGGCCGGTTTCGGGGCTTATATCCGGGGTAAGGGCTTCTCGCTGGACTGATTATGTTCAACTTTCCTGAACATACACTGAATATTAATTCGTTTGTTTGCGAGGGACTTATTCCACAGACTGCCCTGAAAAGGAGAACAGCATGCCGAATACCAATTCCTCTCAATCCTATCTCGCGCTGGCGCGCGAACTCGCGGATCGCTTCGCGCCACGGGCGGCGCAATGGGACCGCACCCGCAGCTATTGCTGGGAGAATGTCGCGGATCTGACGGCTGCCGGGGTGATGGGCATGACCTTGCCCACCCGCTACGGCGGCCGCAACGCGAGCTATCACGACGCCTGTATCGTCATTGAGGAAATCGCCAAGGCCTGCACGCTGAGCGCGCGGATCGTGGTCGAGGCGAACATGGGCGGGATCGCCGCGGTGATGGCCTATGGCACCGACGAACAGCGTGCCTTCGCCGCACAGCTTGTGCTGGAGGGTGACAAGCCCGCGATCTGCATCACCGAACCCGAGGCTGGCAGCGCCGCGACCGAGATGACGACCACCGCGCGACGTGACGGCGATCGCTATGTGCTGAACGGGCGCAAGCACTGGATCACCGGGGGCGGGGTGTCCAAGCTCCATTTGATCTTCGCCCGCGTTCTGGATGAGGACGGCCGGCCCGAGGGGATCGGCGGCTTCCTTCTGCATTACGACCCGGCCGCAGGCGTCGCGCCGAAGGGGTTCGATATCGTGCGCCATGAATATACGATGGGACTCTGTGGCATGCCCGAGGCCGAGCTCGCCTTTACCGATCTGGAGATTGAGGCCCGGATGATGCTGCGCCCGCCTTCGGGGATCGAACGCGGCTTTGCCGATCTGATGCGGGCCTATAACAGCCAGCGCGTCGGGGCGGGGACCGTCGCGCTGGGGGTCGCGGCTGGTGCGCTGGACCACGCGAAGCGGTATCTGCTGACGCGGCACCAGTTCGGCCGCCCGTTGGCCGAGTTCCAGGGTCTGCAGTGGATGCTTGCCGATATGGACGCGGCGGTCCATGCCTCGCGGCTGATGCTTCGCGAGGCGGCGCTGTCCTCGGGGCCGGCTGGCTTCCCCGAGATGATGATGGCCGCGCGCGCCAAGACCTTCGCCACCGAGGCCGCGATCCGCGTGGTCAGCGACGCGCTGCAGATGTTCGGCGCGCGCGGCTATGGCGACAGCGAGCCGCTCGAACGGATGTATCGTGATGTGCGCATGTTCACGATCGGCGGCGGGACGGCGCAGATCCTGAAGACCCAGGTCGCCGGCGCTCTTTTGGGGATCAAGACGCCGCAGACGCGCGGGGGGTATGTGGGGCGGGCCGATGGTTGACTGGCTGGCGCATTCCGAGGGCGGGGCGCTTGCCGGGCTGCGGGTGCTGGACCTGAGCCGCATCCTCGCCGGGCCGACCTGCACGCAGTTGCTGGGCGATCTGGGGGCTGACGTCATCAAGATCGAGGCCCCGCAGGGGGACGACACCCGTCGCTGGGGGCCGCCCTTCATCGCCGCGCCGGATGGCACGCCCACCGATCTGTCGGCTTATTTCCTCTGCGCCAATCGCAACAAGCGTTCGGTCACGGCGGATCTGTCAAGCCCCGAGGGGGTGACGCTCGTCGGGCGTCTGCTGCGCGATGCCGATGTCGTGGTCGAGAATTTCAAGGTCGGGGGCCTGAGAAAGTTCGACCTGGACGCCGAGACGGTGCTGCGGCGCCATCCCGGCATTGTCTATTGCTCGATCTCGGGGTTCGGACAGACCGGCCCGAATGCGCACCGTCTGGGTTATGACCTGCTGGCGCAGGGCTTCGGCGGTATCATGAGCCTGACCGGCGCGCCGGAGGGGGCGCCGATGAAGGTTGGGGTGGGGATCGCAGATGTGATGTGCGGGATGTATGCCTGCTCGGGCATTCTGGCGGCGCTGCGCCATCGCGACCGCACCGGCGAGGGGCAACACATCGACCTCGCCCTCGTCGACAGCCAGATTGCCTGGCTGGTGAACGAGGGAACAAACACGCTCGTCTCGGGGCGGGAGCCGGTCCGGCGCGGCAATGCCCACCCCAATATCGCGCCCTATCAGGTTTATGCGGTGGCCGATGGGCATGTGATCGTGGCGGTCGGCAATGACACCCAGTTCGCGCGCTTTTGCGGGGTGCTGGAGCTCGGGGAGCTTTGCGAGGATACACGCTTTGCCACCAATCCGGCGCGGGTCGTGCATCTGGCCGAGCTGAACGCGGTTTTGGAACCCGCGCTGGCCGCGCAGGCGGCGGGCGCGTTGCTGGACCGGTTGGATCAGGCTCAGGTCCCGGCCGGGCCGGTGAACCGGCTCGATCAGGTCTTCGCCAGCGATCAGGTCGCGGCGCGCGGTATGACGGTGCAGATGCGTGGACAACAGGGGCAGGTGATCCCGCTGCTTGGCAATCCGCTGAAACTCTCGAAAACGCCGGTCAGCTATCGTCGGGCGCCGCCGCATTGCGGGGCCGACGACGATCCGGTCTGATCCCCGTTCGATCAGTTGTCCCGAATGGAACGGCCCGCCAATGGCGGGCCGTTGTGCATTTGCGTGTGGCAGGGGTCAGGCGATCTTGCGGCTGAGAAGTTGCGCGCGGCGGCGCAACTGGAACGCGACGGCGCCACCGCCGAGGACAAGCCCTGCCAGATCGGTGACGACTCCGCCCTCGATCATCGCAACGGCGCCCACGAACATCGCGATGCGCGCGACAATTGGCAGACGATCATAGCAATAGCCGGTGATCGCCGAGGCCAGCATTACGATCCCGATCAGCCCGGTAATGGCGACATGAGCAATCTCGACCCAGCTGCCCTGCATCAGCAGCGCGGGCGAGTTGAAGAACATGAACGGCACCAGAAAGGCAGCAAGCCCGATGCGGAAGCTCTCGACACTCGTCTTCATCGGGTTCGATCCGGCCAGCGCCGCCCCGGCATAGGCCGCAAGCGCGACCGGGGGTGTGATCGCCGACATCACCGCGAAATAGAAGATGAAGAAATGCGCGGTCAGCGGCTCGATCCCCGATTGCACCAGCCCCGGACCGATGACCGAGGCCGCGATCGTATAGGCCGCCGTGGTCGGCATCCCCATCCCCAGGATCATCGCGAGGATCATGGTCAGGAACAGCGCGAGCGCATGGCTGTTGGCCGAGACCGACAGCAGGATCGAGGCGAAGCGGCTGCCTACCCCGGTTAGCGAGATGACACCGACGATGATGCCCGCACAGGCGCAGACCGCGATCAGCTGGATCGACATCCGTGCCGCGATCTCGAGTGCATGCAGGATCGCGCGCGGACCCATCTTGTCCGGGGTCAGCCAACTCACCACCGCCGCGGCGGCCATCGCGAGCGTGCCTGCCCGGATCACCGAATACCCCATGAACAGCGCATAGATCAGGATGACGATCGGGATGAACAGATAGACCTGGCGCACCAGCACCGCGAATTTCGGCAGCTCTTCCTTCGGCAGCCCCTTCATGTCGCGTTTCATCGCCTCGAAATCGACCGTCAGATAGACCGAGGCGAAGTAAAGGACCGATGGTATGATCGCCGCGATGACGATATCGGAATAAGGGATGCCGGTGATTTCGGCCATGATGAAGGCGCCAGCGCCCATGATCGGGGGCATGATCTGCCCGCCGGTCGAGGCGGCTGCCTCGACCGCGGCGGCGGTCTGGCGCGGATAGCCCACGCGGCGCATCAAGGGGATGGTCAGCGATCCGGTCGAGACGACGTTCCCCGCCGAGGTGCCGTTGATCATGCCCATCAGGCCGCTGGCAAAGACCGCAACCTTGGCCGGACCACCCCGGGCATGGCCCGTCGCAGCGAAGGCGAAGTTGACGAAATAGTCGCCGACTTTCGATGCTTGCAGGAAGGCGGCGAAGGTCACGAACAGGATGATATAGGTCGAGGACATGGCTGTCGTCGGACCAAGGATCCCGTTGTCCGAGTAGAGATAGGTCAGCACCCGGCCGAATTGATAGCCGCTATGGTTCAGGAAACCCGGCATCCAGGGCCCGACGAAGCAATAGACCAGGAACACACTGGCGATGATCACCAGGGCAAGTCCCGCGACGCGGCGGGTCAGTTCGACGATCAGCAGCGCGCCGATCGCGGCGGCATAGATATCGCCCGCGGTCGCCATCGGCGTGCCCGCGCGCATGCGGATGATCGTCAGATTGTCGATCATATAGAGCCCGACCGTCACCGCAGCCATGGCCAGCGCGACATCGCACCAATGGAAGCACTCGCGCCGCCCGCCCTTGACGGGCCAGGAACCGATCATCGCCAGCACGACGCCGGCCAGTAGAATGGGCCCATATCCGTTAATCACGAAACCTGGCATGCGCTGTATCGGCTGCGCCAGATGCACGACGCTGGCATAGACTTGCGTCGCAAGTGCCACGCCGACGAGCGCAAGACTTCCCAAGGTGATCAGACGCTGCAGAAGCGGCACCGGCCGGCCCTCGGCCTCATCGCCCCAACGTCTGGGTGCGATGAGCAGGAAGCCCAGAACCAGCCCACCCGCGATATGGATGATCCGATAGGTCCATTGTTCCAGCGGATAGACATTCATCGCGATCAGATGAAAGCCGGTATAAAGAATGCACAGCGCGGAGAAGAGAAACGCCCGGTGGGACCCGAAGACGCGCTCGTTCGCGGCGATCGCCTCGATATCGGTGCCCGATGCAAGGATCACGGGCGCCGCCTCGGCGGGCAGGGCGGGGGTCTGGCTCGGAGGCACGTCGGCGTTAGCGCCGGTGGCGCCGAACCGTTCCTGATGATCGTTCATCGGAGGCTCCAGTTGAGAGATACAGGAAAAGCTGGCGGGCACGGGGCCCGCCGAATGAGGTCAGTGTCCGATCATCGCGTCGGGAACCTCATAGCCTTTCTCACGCAGATACCGCGCCGCGCCGGGGTGGAAGGGGATCACCTTGTTGGCGGCCCAGTTCTCGGCGATCATGTCGTTGGTCACCGAATGCACCTGTTTCATGTAGTCGTTGTTCTCGAGCACTGTCTTGGTGATCTCGTAGGCCAGATCCTCGGGCATCGTGGCATTGGCCAGAACGAAGTTCCAGATCCCGACCGTGGGCTGATCGTAGTCATGCCCGCTGTAGGTGCCGGCCTTGATCGTGAATTCCGATAGCGCGGGAAGCGCCGCGAGCACTTTGGCCCGCTCGTCTTCGGTCAGGCCGAACATCGTGACGTCGGCCTCGACCGTCAGCTGCGAGAAGAACGGGATCGGCACGCCGCCGGCAAACGAGATCGCGTCGATCAGCCCGTCGGTCAGCTGGCTCGCCGCATCGGCGCCGCCGGAGAAGCTGGCCCGGGCCTTGATGCCGAGCGCGTCGTAGATCTGCGGAAAATAGGTTCCCGACGTGCCCGTGGCGGGGCCGAAGTTGACCCGCCTGCCATCCATGTCTGCGAGCGAGGAGATTCCCGAGGATTTCAGCGCGATCGTCTGGAACGGGGTGACATACATCGGTAGCAGCGCGCGCAGGTCATGATGTTCGAGGCCGGGCGCGAGCGCGCTGAGCCCGTCCCAAGCTTCCTTCGCCGGGCCGAGAGTGGACAGCGCCAGTTGATGTTCGCCGGTCTGCAGCAGGGTGACGTTCTGCACCGGCCCGCCGGTGATCTCGGCCGAGGCGTTCACACCCAGCTTGTCGTTGAGCAGGCTTGCGAGCCCGCTGCCCACGATCGCGAAGGTGCCACCCTGGCTTGCGGTACCGATCTTGATATCGGCAGGCCATCCTTCCTTGGCCTGAGCATGGGCGATACCCCCGCAAAAGACCATGGCCGCGACGGCGCCGAGAAAGCTCTTGTTCATTCTCATGTTTTCCTCCCTGACTGGGCCGGTTGCCCAAGATCGTCTCCTCTAGGTCCTCCACCTAGGCTTCTGCAGCTTATGGAGCTTGCAGATGTGCGCGATCAGATTAGATGAAAAGCTGGACTATCATTACTTATAAATTATTTCTATTTTTGTAACCTGATCTAACGCTTTCCGCGCGGGGATGGATGGCGCCAACCACAATTGCGCGGCCGCATGAGGCTCAGCTCACCGGCCCGACCGTGTCGCGGCTGCGCATGCCGATAGCGCCCGCGGCATCTCCGCGGCGTGCCGTGCGGCATCGTCCGCGCTCAGGAACCGGGTGAAACAGGACGCGGTTTCCCTGTCGATGAGCACCGTCTCAAGCGGTTGGTTCCTATCCTGGCACATCAGGAATGGACGGACAGCCGAACGGGCCGCGTTTTCCTCATCGTCCTGAGCGCTTTCTGGGGGCTGCGTGAATTTTGCCCTTGCGGAACGCGCGAGTGACCCCGATGTCCAAACCGCAACCTGTGGCCACACTGAAAAGACGCCCCGCTCTTCATGAGCGCGCCGAGAGCATTGGTGATTTCGTCCTCGGGGAGCAGGAGTTTCCTGCCCTTGACCTACGCACCGGCCTCGGCATCAAACGCTGGATCGTGCGGGGGGGGCAATTTATGTGCCTTTGAAAAAGCCAATCTTCGGACATGGCTCGGCCGCGCGTTCCACAGGCCGTTGCAAGGCGGTGGTGCAAACGCTCCGGGATGAACCAGTTGTTGCGCGACTTATGGCGCGGGTCATGGTTTCCAAGGCCCCCTGGCTTGCATCCTGATCCGCAAGGTTGCAGTATCCGGCCATTACAGATCCGCATTTTCATAGCAGAACATTTGCCCCCCTGGCCCGCATATACGGCTCCGTGTTTTGGAACCGCTCTGATCGTGGCCAACTGAGCATGGAGACTGGAATGAAAATTCCACGGAAATTGATTGCTGCAGCGGTCTGTGACACGCTGCCTGCGGCTTGTCTGCGCGCCCTGGGTGATCTGACGGCTCCGAAGGGTGCCCTCAACACGGATCGAGGGCCACGGACATCATGACGGCCAAAGGTGTTGATCGGCATGCCTGAGCAAAGTCGCATGCGTCGCCGCAACAGTGGGGCCCCGCTGCGCCGGGCCTTGGTGCTGGATAGTCTGAAGCGCCCACGCACACAGAGGGAACTGCAGGAACAGTTGCACATGAGCCCTTCGGGCACATTGCATCTGCTGCGCCGCATGGAGAGCGAGGGCCTTGTGCGGGGCGCCGAGCGTATTGCGCATACGCGGATCTGGGAGCGGGTGAAGCCCAAGTGAAAGCCGGACGTCGCCTGATGCAGCCCGTAAAATCCGCGCGTGCGCTTGTTGCGCAGCGGCGGTCATCGGGAAACGACCTGATCCTTGCGACCTTCCTGGCGATGACGGCGGGGGCCGCAAATGCCGGCGGGTTCTTCGCGCTCGGCCAATACACATCGCATATGACGGGCTATCTGTCGCAGCTCGCCGATAATGTCGCGCTTATGGACTGGAAGGTGGTCTTCGTGAGCGCCTTGGTCATTTCGGCCTTCGTCAGTGGCGCCGGGTTCAGCACCATCTTGATCAACTGGGCCCGGCGCCATGCCGACCGACAGCAATATGCTTGGCCCTTGGTGGTTCAGGGGGTGTTCATGGTCTGCTTTTCCTGGGGCGGCATCTTCAGCAGCGAAATCGGGCGTCTCTTCTCCCTTGCCTGCCTGTGCTTTATCATGGGGATGCAAAACGCGACGATCACCAAGATATCCGGCGCCCGCATTCGCACCACGCATGCAACAGGGATGGTGACGGACATCGGGATTGAACTTGGCCGCGCCGTCTTCGGGATGGTCCGCCCCAATGCGGGTGTTCAGGCGGATCGGCACAAGCTGCGCATCCTGCTTCAGCTTGTCACGGCTTTCCTGTTGGGCGGTATCGTGGGCGCCATCGGATATGCGCAGGCCGGATTTCTATTCTCTCTTCCCCTGGCAGGTATACTTCTCGCCCTCGGGCTCCCAGGGTTGGTGGGCCGGAAGCAGCGGAGGAGAAAAAACGGAGATCGGGGAGCGGCTTGAACGTGAGGCTAAGGCATTTTCCGCGCCACATTGTCCTTTTGTGGTAACGGTTCAGCGCAGCGCCACGGTCTCTCTGGTCCGCCCAGCTGCGCATGACCGACCATTGCGCGCATCCCGATCACGACATTTCAGACGTCAAGCTCGATCAGATCAGTCCTGCCTGCCCCCCAATTCGACCGCTTCGATCGACTGATCCACCTGCGAGACGGGTTGCTGGTGAGGGAATAGGACGGCAACCCGCGCCGCAACACCCGCAGGTCAGGAGGCCCGACAGCAGGTAGCTTGCCCGCCGCCCGGCTTCGCTGCGGGGCGCGGCGGAGACCTCGTCGCGCGCGTCAATGATCTCCTCCCGGATCGCACCTTGCCGTGCCTTCACCCGCTGCCAGAGCCCATCGTCGATGAT
>JAQTYE010000213.1 GCA_028749255.1 Paracoccaceae bacterium
CATGCTGTGGAAGTTCCGCACCATGACGCTGGACGCCGCCGACGCGGGCATCTCTGGCGGGCACAAGGCCGCGCGGATTACCCGGATCGGGCGGATTTTGCGCCGGACCCGCGGCGACGAACTGCCACAGCTGTGGAACATTCTCAGGGGCGACATGAGCTTCGTTGGGCCACGCCCGCCGTTGCGCGAGTATGTCGAACGGTTCCCCGGGATTTACGGGCAGGTGTTGCGGTCCCGCCCCGGTGTGACCGGGCTTGCCTCGCTTCACTATCATCGCCACGAGGAACGGTTGCTGGCGCGCTGCACAACGCGTGAGGAAAGCGACCGGATCTATGCACGGCTGTGCATGCCCACGAAGGCCAGGCTAGATCTGATCTATCAAAAACATGCCTCGGTCGGGTTCGACATTCTTCTGGTGGCACGGACGGTCAAACGCGTTCTGAGTTGAAAAGGGGCAAGAAAACTTCGCCAGCGGTTGCGGGTGTTAAACGAAACGCAAGTTTTCCGGGGTCTGATCAAGACGACGGTTTGCAGGACCAAAGCTCTGAGAGTCGGCATGATAAAGACATTCTTCACGCTTACGCGTTTGCAGAAAAGCCGGATCTTGCTGGGGGTCGATGCGACGTTGGTTCCGTTGGCTTTTGGGGCGGCGCTGGCGTTGCAACACGCCGACGAACATGCATTTTTCACCAATCTGCGGGATCACTGGGCCTATCTGCCGGTTTTGTTGATGGTCGCAGTTCTGCTGAGCAAGCAATTCGGTCTGTCCCGGGTGCCGCTCAAGGACTATCAGGGCGACGCGATTTTGCAGGCTGCGGTGATGGCCTGCCTGTTAGCGGGGGTCTCGGGCGCGCTTGCGCGGCTTACCCGATCCGATCTGTCGGCCAGTTTTCACATCGTGTTTGCCCTGAGCTATCTTGTGCTCCATTTCCTCTCGCGGCAGTTGCTGTTCAAGCTGGTGGTCGCGATTTATCGGCGCTCACCCGCGATTACCCGGGTGGCGATCTATGGGGCCGGGCGCACCGGCATGGCCCTTGCGGCCGAGTTGCACGACAGCGACAATGTCGTTGCCTATGCCTTTCTCGACGACAACGCGACGCTGACTGGGATGATGTTGAACGGGCTGCCGGTGCAGTCGGGGGTGCGGGCGGCAAAGGTGATTGCGCAATACAAAATCAACCGCGTGATCCTCGCGATGCCTTCGGTTTCGGTCGATAAACAAAGCTTCCTGCGCAAACGCCTGGAGGCCCTCGGGGTCGAGGTCCAAACGCTGCCATCTTTCGCGCAGCTTCATGGTGGCAATGCTTTACTGAGCCGACTGATGCCGGCCACGCCCGAAGCCCTGCTGGCGCGCGATCCGCTGGATGCAACGCTGGCAAACGGTTGCGGTGCCTATCGCGGGGCGAATGTGATGATCACCGGTGCGGGGGGCTCGATCGGGCTGGAACTGTGTCGCCAGATCATTGCTTGCCGACCCGCAAGGCTGGTGGTGTTCGACGTGTCAGAGCTGGCGCTCTACAATGCCGACGCCGAGATGCGCCTGCTGGCCGAGGCAACCGGAGTCGAGGTTGTGCCCGTGCTGGGTTCGGTCTGTGATGGAACGCTGGTCGCACAGGTTCTGGCGCAGCATCAGATCGACATCGTCTTGCATGCCGCCGCTTATAAACATGTGCCCCTTGTCGAACAAAATCCGCGTGTGGGCTTTGCCAATAATGCCTTGGGGACGGCGGTTCTGGCACGGGCGGCGCTCGACGCCGGGGTTGCGCGGTTCGTTCTGGTGTCATCTGACAAGGCCGTGCGGCCGGGCAACCTGATGGGGGCGTCCAAACGACTGGCCGAACTGATCATTCAGGATCTGGCGGTGCGCGCGCCGCGGACGATCTTTTCAATCGTGCGCTTCGGCAATGTTCTGGGGTCCTCCGGGTCGGTGATTCCGCTGTTTCAGGAGCAGATTGCACGTGGCGGTCCGGTGACCCTGACCGATGAACATGTCACGCGCTACTTCATGACCATTCAGGAAGCTTCGGGGTTGGTCCTGCTTGCAGGATCTTTCGCAGAGGGCGGAGAGGTTTTCGTGCTTGATATGGGACGACCGGTTCGGGTCGGCGCCCTCGCGCGGCGGATGATTTCGGCGGCGGGCTATACCGTGCGCGACGCGGACAATCCCGCCGGTGACATCGAGATCGTGGTCACTGGCCTGCGCCCGGGGGAAAAGCTGCACGAAGAGCTGATGGTGCGCCGCGGCGCGCAGACTACCGCGCATCCCAAGATCATCCGGGTGCGGGAGGATCATCTGTCGGAAATGGAAATGGCCGCCGCCCTGCGCGACCTGCGCGTGGCTGTTGATGGCGGGCACGACGCCGATGTGCTCGAAGTCGTGGTGCGGACAGTGCGAGAGTATGCACCGCAAAACCTGCCGGATGGCGCCTTGCAGATGCAGATTTCCCGAGCCTGCAACCGGGTGATCCATGTTGCCGAATAGGCCGGGGAACGGCGCGCAGTTTCGCCGGGGGCAAGGCGCCGTTGACCGCAAGGGCCGGGGCTAAGCCGTGAACGGGTTGTTTGGATAGCCCACGCCGCACAAATACAGCCCCTGCGGCGGGCACACCGGACCGCAGGCCGCACGGTCGCGGGCCTCCAGCGCGCGGTGCACATCTTCGGGGGCCCAGGCGCCTGCGCCGACCCGCTCCAGTGTGCCAACGATCGAGCGCACCTGATTGTGCAGGAAGCTGCGGGCGCGCAGATGAAAGCGGATCTCGCGACCATGTGGAATCGCGATCTCTTCGATGCGGATCTCATCCAGGGTCTTTACCGGGCTGGCGGATTGGCACATTGACGAACGGAAGGTGGTAAAATCGTGATGTCCGATCAGATGCGCGGCCCCGGCCCGCATGGCATCCACATCCAGCGGATTCAGCACTTGCCAAACCAGCCCGCGGTCATGTGTCACCGGCGCACGGCGCTGGATCAATCGGAACAGATAGCGCCGTTCTTGCGCCGAAAACCGTGCATGAAAATCATCCTCCACCTGCGCGCAGGCCACAATCGCGACCGGCTCGGGTTTCAGGTGCCAGTTCAACGCTTCTGACAAGCGGAACGGATCCCAGGGCTTGACCAGATCGGCATGCGCCACCTGCGCCGTGGCATGCACGCCCGCGTCGGTACGCCCCGCGGCCGCAATCGTATGCGGTCCGGGTTCCAGTTTCGCCAGCGCAGCCTCGATCGCCCCTTGCACCGAAGGCTGCCCGGACTGGCGCTGCCATCCGGCGAAAGGGGCTCCGTGATATTCGATCTTGAAGGCAAATCTGGGCATATTCCGGCCTTAACTTGCCTGCCCCCGTCTGACAATCCCCTGCGGCGCCCCCGTGGTTTCGGATCGTGTGCGCCTGATGGGCGTGCCCTTTCCCCCTAACAAATCCTGCCGCAGCCTCTTATCTAGGGGGTACAGCAAGGAAAGGCGCCGGATTTGGGCATTTCTGACATCGCGGATAGTCTGACCCGCCGGGTCGAGGGGGTTGGCGCCACGGTCTCCGAGGCGCTGTTTGAGCCGGTGATCAGGTTGGGCGTTACCGGCCTGTCGCGCGCGGGCAAGACCGTGTTTATCACCTCGCTCGTGGCCAATCTGCTGAACCGTGGCCGGATGCCCGCATTGACCGGTGCGGCGAACATCCGGGCGGCGTTTTTGCAACCGCAGCCCGATGATACTGTGCCGCGCTTCGATTACGAATCCTATCTGGCGGCGCTGACCGGGCCGACCCCGCACTGGCCCGAGGGCACCCGTGCGATTTCTGAATTGCGCCTGTCGTTTCGGGTTGCGCCCACCGGGCTGCTGGGGGGGCTGCGCGGCCTGCGCACGGTGCATCTGGATATCGTCGATTATCCGGGCGAATGGCTGCTTGATCTTGGATTGATGGACAAGTCCTTTGCGCAGTGGTCCGAGGGCGCGCTGTCGCGCCTTGACGGGCGGCCGCTCGGTGCTGGTTATCTTGCGCAGCTTGCGGCGACCGATCTGACCGCCGCGTTCAATGAACCGGCGGCGAAAGCGCTTGCCGCGCCCTTTACCGCGCATCTGCAAGCGGCACGGGAGGCGGGGTTTTCCGACTGCTCACCAGGGCGCTTCTTGTTGCCGGGCGAGATGGCGGGCTCGCCCGTGCTGACCTTTGCGCCGGTGCCGCAAGGCCCCTATCCGCGCGGCAGTCTGGGCCGCGAGATGGAGCGCCGCTTTGACGCCTATAAACGCGCCGTCGTGCGCCCCTTCTTTCGCGATCATTTCGCACGGATTGATCGGCAGGTGGTGCTGGTCGATGTGCTGGGCGCGATTCACGCGGGCCCCGCCGCGCTGGAAGATTTGCGTCAGTCCATGGCCGGGATTCTGGCGGCCTTTCGCCCCGGGTCGGCGGGGG
>JAQTYE010000058.1 GCA_028749255.1 Paracoccaceae bacterium
ATATCCAGCTCGGCCTTGCCTTCAAGGCGTTCTTGCAGAATGCGCGCGCCCTCGTTGTGAATGCCCCGCCGGGCCATGTCGATGGCTTCGATCTGGCTGGGCGGCAGGCGTTTGACCGCCTCGAAATAGCTTTCGCAGATCTGGAAGTAATCCTTCACCACCTGCCGGAACGGGCCGAAGGACAGATGGAACTCGGCCACCTTGTCACCCGCCTCGGTCGCTGTGTCGAACACCAGCCGCCCGTCACGCACCGCCAGCGTCAGCGCAAACGGCCCCTCGGGTGCGGGAATGTCGTCGCGTCCGGGAATCGCAAAACTATTGTCTTCCAGAATATCATAGACGGCGACGCGGCGTTCCTGCTCGATCTGCGGGGTGGGCGCGGGCAGGCCGCTGTCGTCAATCTCCAGACGTGTGATCTTGGACATCACGCTTCTCCCGCATTCAGGGCCGTTAGACGCGCGGTGACCGACAGGCCATGCGCCTCCAGGCTTTCGGACTGCGCCAGCCGTTCGGCGGCGGGTCCAATCGCCTTGAGCGCGGCAGGAGTCATCTTGGCCAAGGTCGTGCGTTTGAGGAAATCCAGCACCGACAGGCCGCTGGAAAACCGCGCCGAGCGCGCCGTGGGCAGAACGTGGTTCGGGCCGCCGACATAATCCCCGATCGCCTCGGGCGTATAGGCGCCCAGGAAAATTGCGCCCGCATGGTGGATCTGCGTACTCAACGCCTCGGGGTCGGCCACGCAGAGCTCCAAGTGCTCGGGTGCGAAGCGGTCCGACAAGGCGGCGGCTTCGGCCAGATCACGGGTCACGATGACCACGCCATTCTCGCGCCAGCTTTCGCCCGCAATCGCCCGCCGTTCCAGCGTTTCAAGCCGTTTGTCCACCGCCGCACAGACGGCATCGGCAAACCCGGCATCCGGGGTGATCAGGATCGACTGCGCGCTCTGGTCATGCTCGGCCTGGCTCAGCAGATCCAGTGCGATCCAGTCGGGATTGTTGTCGCCATCCGCGATCACCAGAATTTCCGACGGCCCCGCGATCATGTCGATGCCGACGCGGCCAAAGACCCGCCGCTTGGCCGCCGCCACAAAGGCGTTGCCCGGCCCGGTGATCTTGTCCACCGGTGCTATCGTGTCGGTGCCATAGGCCAGCGCCGCCACCGCCTGCGCGCCGCCGATCCGATAGACAGTATCGACACCCGAAATCTGCGCCGCCAGCAGGACCAGCGGATTGACCACCCCATCGGGCGTCGGGCACACCACAACCAGCCGTTCCACCCCGGCCACCTTGGCGGGGATCGCGTTCATCAAGACCGAGGACGGATAACTTGCCTGGCCGCCAGGCACATACAGCCCCGCCGCCGACACCGGCGTAAAGCGCCAGCCAAGGCTTGCGCCGGTCTCTTCAGTCCAGAATGCATCTTCGGGCATCTGACGGGTGTGATAGGCGCGGATCCGCTCGGCCGCCAGTTCCAGTGCGGCGCGATCTTCGGCGCTGACCTTGGCAATTTCCGCCGCGATCTCGGCCGCGGAAAACGCCAGCGTTTCGGGGCTCAGCGCCAAGCGGTCGAATTTCGCGGTCAACTCGATCACCGCCGCATCGCCGCGCATACGGACGTCGGCAATGATGTCTGCCACAATCGCATCGACATCGGGGCTATCTTCGCGCTTCATCCCCAACAGGGCAGCAAAACGGGCCTCGAAATCGGCGTCGAGCGTATTGAGAAAATGCGGCATGACGGTCTCCTTGATCCCTCAACGGGATAAAGGCTTGCCCGCCCTACGGCAAGCACCGAACCGTCGCACGGGCTTTCGAGTTGGTTCAAATATCCTGCGGGGGTCCGGGGGTGCAAAACCCCCGGCCGCGCGCCAAGCGGCACCCGGGCGTTTTGAGTATTTTTGCCAAGAAGAAGCCCAGACCGCCCACACCGGGCCGCCGCGCTTATTCGGGGTGATGCGGCGCCTGCCCCGAAACCGCCCGGTAGGGCCGCGTCACATCGCGCAGATCAACGGACAGGCATTCGGCACTGGCCGCGATTGCACCGTCGCCCGCCAACGTCACGATCAGACGCCCCGCCCCGTCCGCGCCCGGCTCCCAGCCCAGATCAAGGATCGAAATCACCGCATCCCGGTCAGCCCGGTCAATGCCGGTCGAGGCTATCCCGGTCACATCCGAGATGACCAGCAGCGACTGCACCCGCTCGAACACGCGCCCTTCGGCCTCGGCCTGCGTGCGGTCTTCCCAGCGGAAGCGGTTGACCAGAAAGGCCAGACGGCGCGCGCGGGCCTCCCACGAGATTTCGGTGATCGGCAACACGGCATCCTGCACCAGCGCCGCAATCACCGCCAGATCTTCGGGGCTTTCGGCGCGCAGGGCCAGCGGGCCCTCGGACGCATCGGTGAAACGGGCGTCGGTCATGAATCCTCCTGCGGGAGCGCAGACAACATCGCCGCCTCCCATTCCTTATAGGTTTTTCCTTCGGGGGTCTTCCATTCAAGGGTGCCACTCGCGGAGCGTCCCTGAATGACTGAAGCTGCTGCAGAGGGGCTGGCAAACGCATACGCTTGGGCAAATGTCATAACTGCGCCCTGCCTCCGCAAAACGCCCGCCTCTACAAGCTCGTTGTACAAGCCTGTGTAGCCGCTTTCCACACCAACCCACTCGCCCCGCGCCAAAGATCCCTCATTCACCACGAAATCACCTTCAACAAGCTTTGCCGTAGCTTCGATGCCCACACGCGGCGCAAACAGATGAAACTCTGCCCCCTCCCAAGACGACACAGGTGCACAGGCATTGCCTGCCGCCTCCTCAGCCACAGGCCGCGCGCGCTCCTCGAACATGTCGATCCGCAGCGCGGGCAGCACGATGAACAGGGTTTCCAGAAACTCTTCCATATTCGCCCGCGCGGCTTCGGACAGGCCCGGGCGCGCAGGGGTATTGGCATTGTCTAAGGGCATCCGCCCGATCCGGCGGGCATCCTCGATCAGCCGCGATTCGAGGTATTTCACATGCGCCTTGTGCAGGTTATTGGCCTGCGTGGTGATCAGCGCGGCATGGGTCCAGAAATCCTTGGCGACGTCATGGTTGCGGATCCGGGCCGCGATATCCTCGCCCTCACCGACATAGGCGCGTGGTCCGGCCTCATCGGCGCCCAGCAGCACATAAACGCCAGTGTGCCGCGCCGCCGGGCGCGCCAGCGCCTGCACGATCTGGGTGCGCGGGAAATACAGTACATGGCCGGTCCAGTTGAACACTTCGGCGGTCTGCATCCCCGACGGGTTGCCATCCACGAAGAAGAGTTCCAGCGACCGGCCCTGTGCCATCACTCGCCCGTCACACGTTCGATATGGGCGCCCACCGCGCGCAGCTTTTCCTCGACGCGTTCATAGCCGCGATCCAGATGATAAACCCGGCTGACCACGGTTTCGCCCTCGGCCGCCAGCCCCGCCAGAATCAACGAGACAGAGGCGCGCAGATCGGTCGCCATCACCCGCGCACCGCGCAGCTTATCGACGCCCTGCACCGTGGCATGGCCGCCGTGGACCTCGATCTTGGCGCCCATCCGCATCAGTTCGGGCGCGTGCATGAAGCGATTCTCGAAGATTTTCTCTTCCAGAACGCTGGTGCCCTCGGCGGTGCACAAAAGCGCCATCATCTGCGCCTGCAGATCGGTCGGGAAGCCCGGGAAGGGTTCGGTCACCACATCCACCGCGCGGATCCGGTCGCCCCGACGTTTGACCTTCAGCCCAAGGGCGGTTTCCTCGACCGCGATCCCGGCGGCATCGAGTTTCTCGCAGAAGCTTTCGACCAGTTCGATCCGCCCGCCCAGACATTCCACTTCGCCACCGCAAATCGCGGGGGCCAGCATATAGGTGCCCAATTCGATCCGGTCGGTCACCACCGGATGGGTCGCGCCATGCAGCCGGTCCACGCCCTGAATCTCTATGGTCGAGGTGCCTTCGCCCTCGATCTGGGCCCCCATCGCCCGCAGGCAGCGCGCCAGATCGACGATTTCCGGCTCGCGCGCGGCGTTTTTCAGCACCGAGGTGCCCTTGGCCAGCGTCGCCGCCATCAGGAAGTTTTCGGTCGCGCCGACCGAGGCAAAGCGCATCTCGTGCACCGCGCCCTTCAACCCGCCCTGGGTTTTCGCGTGCAGATAGCCCTCGCGCAGTTCGATCTGCGCCCCCAAAGCCTCGAGCGCGTCGATGTGAATATCCATCGGCCGTGCGCCGATCGCACAGCCGCCCGGCAGCGACACCACCGCATGGCCCAGCCGCGCCAACAGCGGCCCCAGAACCAGATTCGAGGCCCGCATCTTGCGCACGATGTCATAATCGGCGACCGGATTGATCTCGCCATGGCTGGAACTGGCCAGCACCTTGCCATCCTGCAACGCGGCCACTTCGGCCCCCAGACTGGCCAGCAACTCGGTCATCGTGCGGATGTCGCTCAGCCGCGGCGCATTGGTCAGCGTCAGCGGCTCTTCGCTCAGCAGCGTTGCGGGCATCAGCGCCAGACAGGCATTCTTGGCCCCGGCAATCGGGATCTGCCCGTTCAGCGGCCCGTTGCCGCGCACGATAATCGAATCCATCCTACTCGTCCTTTGTCTCTTCCGGCACGGCATCTTCTGCGCGCGCGCGCGCCTGCGCCTTGCGGCGTTGCAGATTGGCCCGCAACGCCGCACGCAGCCGCGCTTCGCGGCTGTCATCGGGGCGCGGCTTGCCGCTGCCGGTATCGGTTTTTTTATGCGTCATTGGCCCCTCTCTACCCCGCCCGAAAAATTGTGTCGAGAGAGGGTGCAAATTTGTTCTTGCACAGCCCGACGAATGCATCTAAATCCCCGCCCACGGTCGAAGACGACCCGAAGGATGCTGTGGTAGCTCAGTGGTAGAGCACTCCCTTGGTAAGGGAGAGGTCGAGAGTTCAATCCTCTCTCACAGCACCATCTTTTCCCTTTGAAAATCAAAAAGATGGCCGCTATCAAGGGCTTAGATTGACTTCGGTTCCACACCGAGGTTCTACACCATGGTCTTGCAGATGGCCCGCCCGCAGAAAAATCCGAAGTCCGGCGTTTACTATTTCCGCCAGAAAACACCTGCCGATCTGGTGGCCGCGTTTGGCCACAAAGAGGCCAGTTGGTCGCTCAGAACGAAAGACCCCGAAGAGGCAAAACGGCGCAACGCCGAGGCCGTGCGCAAACAGGCGATGGTCTGGGCCGCCCTGCGCAAACGCCCCGAGCCCCTGCCCCATCAACAGATCGTGGCGCTTTCGGGTATTCTCTACCGCGACCATATGGCCGTGATGGAGCTTGAACCGGGGGAGCCCCAAGTCTGGACCGAGACGCTGAAACTGCTCGACCGCGTTGCGTCCGGCCCCGACGGGCTTGAAAGCTGGTATGGCCCGACGGTCGATAACCTTCTGCTCGAACGCGGGGTCGTCACCGACGAGACCAGCCGCAATCGCCTCATTCAGGAAACCGACCGCGCCTTTCGGCAGGTGGCCGAACAGCAGTTGAAGCGCGCGGAAGGCGACTACAGCCCGGACCCGAAAGCCGACCGGTTCCCTGCCCTTGCGGGCGCGCCTCAGGCCAGCGCCGAGAAGACAAGCATCCGCGCGCTGTTCAAGCTTTGGGAACGCGACCATCTGGCGAACGGCAAGTCTCCCCGCACGGTCGGCGATTTCCGGCAAAAGATGGAAGCCCTGATCGACTATCTGGGCCACAATGACGCCCAGCGCGTCACGCCTGAGAACATAGCCGATTGGTGCGACCATCTGCGCCACGAAAACAATCTGGCCGCTCGCACCGTCAGCCAGAAGTATCTGAGCGTCATCAAAACCGTCTTCGGCCTCGCCGTTGAGAAACGAAAGCTGAAAAAGAACCCCGCCGGGGATATCAAGGTCCGCTTCGTCAAGCCGCCCCGAACACGCCCGAAAGGCTTCACCGATGACGAGGCGAAAGCGATTCTGGCCGCCGCCCTTGCAGACCCCAACACCCTCGGAAGGCGCGCAGAGGCAAACAAGCGGGCGATCCGCTGGGGGCCGTGGATTTGCGCTTTCTCGGGCGCTCGGATCACCGAGGTGATGCAGCTACGCACCGATGACCTGATCGAGGATCACGGGGTGCTGTGTCTGCGCATCACCCCCGAGGCCGGATCGGTGAAAACCGCCATCTATCGCATGGTGCCGGTCCATCCGCAGCTTCTGGAAATGGGCTTGGCGAAAATGATCCGCGCCCTTCCCTCTGGCCCGATTTTCTACACTACCACCCCAGTCCGGGGTAAGCCCGTTGATCCCGTTGAGCGCGCCCAAGCCGTTGGCGGCAAGGTCGGCCAATGGGTGCGCAAGGTCGTGGGCATTACCGACACGAAACTTCAGCCGAACCACGCTTGGCGGCACCGCTTCAAAACTATCGCCCGAGACGTCGGCATCGCCCCGGAATACTCCGACGCGAGCACCGGGCACGACGACGGGCGCGCGGCAACCGAATATGGCGAGACGACCGGGAAGGCGCTCTGGCGCGAGGTCCAGAAGCTGCCACGGTATGAGGCCTAGGAGCCGGGCCGGGGAAGCAGCCTTGGCCGCCCCCCCTTCGTTCAGTCACGCCCGCCCCGGAAAACACGCATTTGCGCGCTCCTACTACATGCGTGTTCCGGGCATTCAGAAAGCCGGTTCGGGCTCTGCGCCGTCCTCGTCTTCGGTCATGGTCTCACCGCCCGCCATGGCCAGTTCCAGCCACTCGTCGGCATCTACGCCATCGCCCCCAAGAAGGTAGGCCAACATCTCCTTCATGGCTTTCTCGCCCAGCGCCACCTGAACGGCTTCCCAGACGGCCTCGCTCTCGCGCAGAATCGCACGTTCGGGATGCTTGCGGCGATCCACCAGATCACGAATCTCTGCCGCCAGCGTCTCGATCTCGTGCCGCCGCTGTTCTTCGGTCAGCCCGAACGTATCGTCGTCACCCTGCGGCAAGGTTCTCCGATCCCGCGCCCATGAACCGGTGATCTCGATCTTCTCTTCATGCATGACCCGGAACCGGGCCCGCATGTAATCGACCGTCCGCCGCGCCACGTCTGCCAGAGAAGCAATCTCCCGGACCTTGAACCGAGGCACCACCGGCTCGCGCACAAGGCGCCACGCCGCGTCCATCCGTTCCGCTTGGGTTAGCCCCAAGGTCCGCGTCGAGTTCGCCTTCAACGCGGCTCCCAGCGCCGCCCTGCGCCCTACCCCCACGAGGATCAAAGCCGGGATTTCGCCCGCCCAGTTCACTGCCCGGTAGGCCTCAACCCGATGCGCCCCATCCAGCAAGATCAGCTTTCCGGGATCGTCGGCCTCTGGCTGCCAAAGCAGCACCGGATCGAGCGCCTTGCCGGTGTTCTTGATCGTGCTGGCAAGGTCCGCCTTGTGAAACGCCTCAACGCCACCTTCACGGAAGCAAAAGTAACCGTCCAGCGTGATCCGGTCGAGGGCGACAAGCGCCGCCCTCTTCTCCGTTGCGGGTGCGATCTTGGTCAGCACCGTCATGCAGCCTCTCCAAACATTTCGGAAACAGCTTTGTCCTCCCACTTCTTGCGCTCCTTGGCGGCAACGTTCCGGGCCTTCACGGCATTCGGCCCTCCCGCTTCCGCTTGGCGCCATTCGAAGGCAACCTCCAAGCCGTCACAGAGGCGCACAATTTCCCGCCACAGATCAACATTCAGAACAGGCGTTCCGTTGGTTTTCAGCCACCCGTTCGCAATCCAGCCGGGCACTTGGGTTTTCCAGTTCTCAATAAGATACTTGCTGGCGCTGAGGATGAAGATCGGAAGCGGTTCGTCGCGCTTGATGCGTTTCATCGCAAAGATGACCGCGCTCAATTCCATACGGTTGCTGGTGGTGCCTGTGGCGCCGCCCTTCCGCTCCAACTCCGAATGCAGTTTTCCGTCGATGTAGCGCGCCATGATTGCGCCGAACGCCCCTGCCGCCTGTTGAGTTTGGCAGGAGCCGTGGGTGTTGATGGTGATGCACGAAGGCAAGGGCATCGCAGCCCCGGTGATAATGTTTGTCATTTTTTCAATCTCATTTCAGGTTGGAGAGTGCGGTGGCGAGCCGCAGTTTCGCCTCTTGCTCCGCCTTGCGGTCGCGTTCGTCCAGTGCCGCGAGCTGCAACCCGACACCGCCAAAGGCAGTCAGCAGTTTTCGCCCGACAGTGCCCGCTGCCTTGGGCGTCATTTCACGGTAGACCCGGACGTGTTGACCTGTCCGGTGCTCGTACCGCAGCCCGACATGGCGTTGCGACAGAGCCCGGACCCGGCGCGCGATCTGGACCCGAAGGGCCTCGTCAGACGCAAACCGGAGCGGCCTATCGTGCCAGAACAGGACCATTCCAAGCACGGTCACGGTCACCTCGCCGGGGGCGCAATCCAGAGCGATTGCCGCGATCTCGTTGGCGGCACTGCGCTGGTATCGGTTCCCGATGCGGTGGCTGGCGGTGGATTTGGCCTCGGCGACTATGGTGGCCCATGCCGCCTCCATCAAGGTCCACGCTTCGCTGTCTGGGTTCTTGGCGATGCGGGCTTCGATACGGGCCGTGAAAGGGGCAAGCTCGGCTTTGGTGATGCCACGCTGGTCGGGCGCGCCGTGCCGCCTGAGGGCGCTCTTATGGCGTTTGCAGTGAGGTGAGTAATCGGATGCGGCGGGATTGCCGCAGTTGGGGACGGCACAGATGCGGGCCGTCATGGCGTAGCCTCACCCATGTGGGTTTGGCTGGTGAAGTCGTAGTTCAGAGAGTTCTCCTAGGTTTGTACCCGCCCCCAGACAGACAGGGGCGGCTTTGGTCTTTGTATTTTGAGAAGGTGTAGTCGGGCGGCGTCATGCGATGCTGTCCCGATGGTACGGGGTAATTGTCCCCAGTCGTCCGCGTGAGCGGGTGGTTTCGCCCTTGCCGGGGCATCATCAGCGGGGCGGCGTTAGCCCCGGACCTTCGCTGAAACCGCTATTGCGGCTTACCCTTCACGCATTGGATTGCGACCATCGGGCCAGAGGTATCCGCCTCCGTCTATTGTGCGTGGCCCCGTACCGTGGGTCAGACGTGCCAACCTTCCGGGCAAGCGACGGCCACCATGTGGTGGAAAGAACGGTGCCCCGAGCGGGAATGCCGGTGGGGCTGACAGGTCGTCAGGAGGGTTTTGCCATGAGCCGCACACTTCGCACTGTTGGCCTGTGCTCGTTGCGGAAAGCGCGCCTACATACCGTAGGGCGGATTGCAGTTCAGTTCTGGCGGTCGGCCTGTCCCGATGGGGAGGAGCCGATGGGGTTCACAAGGCTTAGGCGCCTTGATGATCTGAATATGTCGCACCCCGGATTGCAGATCAAGGCCTTTTATAAAATAAATTCAATCGCTTAGGAGAAAAAAGGAAATATCTGGTGCGGTTGGAATAAAACAACGGGTTAGTCGGGGCTTTTGTGCCCAGTTGTGCCCAAGCCATACTCAGGACCGCGTTCTATGCCCCGTTCATTGACGGTAGAGGCCGCGCTGCACGTCGATGAAAGCTTGCCGGATCGCCCCCACGTCGCCCAATTCCGCCTTGGCATCGGCCAGCGTGCCGTAGCGCGCCATCAGGAAATCGCCGAGCTTTCCCGTCGCCAGTTCGCTTTCGCCAATGGCCTCGTAGGCTTGCAGGACGCTCAGAAGGAATTCCTGCATCTTGGCATCCGCCGCCCCCAATCCATCATTGCGGGCCGCCTCTGCACGATCCATCCGGGTCTTCGGCTGCGTGGTGAAGCGGATATAGGCGAGCACGTCAAACAAGTCGCTGTTCGGGGCGTCGATCAGGCGGCGCATATCGGCCAGTTTGTCGGCGTCATAACCGCGTTGTTCGAGAAGCGCGATGAAGTGCTCGCGGCTGTCGGGGTTGCTCCACTTACGGCGCAGTTCATCTTCGTCGCCGATCATCGCGGCCAGATCGCCGAACAGCCGGTCAAGGAACTGTTGCGCGGACATGGGCTTGCCGTCCGGCCCCCAATAGCTTGTCGCGGCGATATAGCGGATCGACCGTTCTCTGCCATCCGCCAGCTTGATGACAAGCTTCGGCTTCGGTTCTTCTTCGCCTCCGCCCTCCCCGGGCCAAGGCGGTTCCGGGGGCGCGGGCTGTTCAGGCTCGGGGCCGGATCGGGTTGGCGGCTCACCCTCGGGCGGCATCGGTTCGCCATCCCATTCGGGGTCGTTGAAGTTCTCGTGCGCCTTCACGAAATCATAAATCGTGAAGTAATCCTTGCCGTCATAGGTCCGGGTGCCCCGCCCGATTATCTGCTTGAACTCGATCATTGAACGCACCGGGCGCATCAACACGATGTTGCGGACGTTCCGCGCATCCACCCCGGTCGAGAGCTTTTGCGAGGTGGTCAGGATTGTCGGGATCGTCTTGTCGTTGTCCTGAAAGTCCCTCAGATGTTGTTCGCCCAGCTTGCCATCGTCGGCGGTCACGCGGTGACAGTAATTCGGGCTGGTGCTCACCTTGATCTGGTTGATGTAATCGCGCACGCGCAGGGCGTGTTCCTGCGTTGCGCAGAAGACCAAGGTTTTCTGCCGCTGGTCGATCTGCCCCATGAACTCGGCCACGCGCGAGCGTTCGCGTTCCTCGATCACAATGCGGGTGTTGAAGTCAGACTCGGTGTAGGTGTCCTTCTCGACCTCGCCCGCGACAATCTCGTCGGTTCCGTCCCAGACATATTCGTCAATCGTGCTGGCCATCTGGCGCACCTTGAAGGGCGTCAGGAAGCCGTCCTCGATCCCCTCGCGCAAGCTGTACACATAGACCGGATCGCCGAAATAGCCGTAGGTATCGGCATTGTGCTTGCGGCGCGGCGTTGCGGTCAGCCCCAACTGCACGGCGGGCGCGAAATACTCCATGATCGCGCGCCAGTTGCTTTCGTCATTCGCGCCGCCCCGGTGGCATTCGTCGATCACGATGAAATCGAAGAAATCGGGCGGGTAGCCTTCGTAACTCGGCTGGCCTTCGCCCGTCATGAAGGTCTGAAAGATCGTGAAGAACACGCTCGCGTTCTTCGGCACGCCGCCCTTTTTGCGGATCGAGTCCGGGTCAATCCGGGCCACGGCATCGGCCGGAAAGGCCGAGAAGGAGTTGTAGGCCTGATCGGCCAGAATGTTGCGGTCGGCCAGAAACAGGATGCGGGGGCGGCGGGTGGGCTCACCCGAGAGGTTCCAGCGCGCATGAAACAGCTTCCACGCGATCTGGAAGGCGATGGAGGTTTTGCCGGTGCCGGTGGCCAGCGTCAGCAGAACGCGCTTGTCGCCCCTGCCCACGGCCTCCAGCACGGCGTTGATCGCGTTGTGCTGGTAATAGCGCAGCTCCCACTTGCCGCCCGCCACCTCGAAGGGCACCGCGCCGAACCGTTCGCGCCAAGCGTTTGCATCACCAAAGCAGCGATCCCACAGCTGATCGGGCGTGGGGAAAAGCTGCACGTCGCCCTCGGTGCCGGTGGCCATGTCGGCCTCGTACCAGCCAAGGCCATTGGTGGCATAGGCAAAGCGCGCTTGCAGCCGCCCAGCGTAGTTCTTGGCCTGGCCGAGCCCGGTGGTGTGGTGCAGCCCGGCGCGCTTGGCTTCGACCACGGCGAGTTTCTGGTCGCGGTAGATCAAAACGTAATCGGCAGACAGGCGTTCCCCGCGTTTCGAGCCGGGCATGATGCGACCGGGGCAGATGACCTCGCGCCGGATGCGCGCGCCCTCGACCGAGCCCCAACCCGCAGCGGCCAGCACCGGGTCGATCCGGTTGGCGCGGGTGTCGGATTCGGTTTCATTCTCAAATGCCATGGGGTGAGGTTAGGTCAGGTGAGTTCGCCTGAGAAGGCTTTTTGCAGGAGGGACTGGCGGAGGGCGTCGAGGTCAGCGAGAGACTGCGTGTAAGCGTCTTGGAGGGCTTGAGTCTTGGCCTCTACATCCGAAATCAATTCGATCAGTTCGTGCTGCACTGAAATCTCAGGTATCGGGACACGCACAGGCGACAGCGAGGTGCGCGTTATCTGCGGCTGCGCTGAACCTGTGATTACGGATCGAAAGTCCATCACATAGCGAAAATAGGCTTCAAGATATTGGACGATCAATGCACGGGTTTTAGGTCTAACAACCATCGCATTTCCCGTAATCCATGAAAATGGCTCAGAGATGTTTACGTTTCCACAAGTCGCACCTCGACAAGTCACAAGGAGTTGTGGCTGTTCATGGTTGAACTGATGATATCGGCCAATTGGCCCATTCGCTCCATAGACAACGAACTCGCCATCGGGGCTCATTTCTTTCTTGGATATTGTCTGCGGCTGGTAGATTTCGCAGGTATCTCCAAGTGCAGCGTTTTCCGCATCAGACAAATTAAGCTGTTCTTGAGCGAACGCACGCAAATAGCCTCGCGCGTCGGCGAGGTTGGCTTCGGCGTTGGCGCGGGCGCGGTCGAGGCCCTCGAAGGCTTCATCCAGTAACGCAACGATCCGCTTCTGTTCGTCCAGAGGAGGGAGGGGGAGTGAGATCGATCTGATAAGGGGCATGTTCAGACCGCGCCGCTCATTGCCCGCGTCTCCGGTCATTCTCCTGATTTCATCGTACCGCCCGTGAAGGTTGTAATAAAGGTACTCAGGCAGCAGCGTCTGCAAATCACGTGGCGATATAGAGACGAGAGACTGGTTACACGTTGCGACCGTGCGCAACACTGCAACAGTGCCACGTGTTTTTCCTTGCCCGTTCAATGCTATTATGACGCTATTAACGGGCAGAAAGCGCGCGTTGGAGTTATCATAGCCGAGCTGACTTATTCTACCGTTACAGTCAAAAATCTCCTTGTTATGAACGTCGCCAGACACGAGCCACTTGATTTCGCCGTCTTTAAAATACTCTGGCTTTGTTTTGCTGGGCGTCCCGCCCGTCGCCAGAGTGCAGATTTCCCCGACAGTCGCAGTTCTCCACCCGGCCTTCACAGCAGCCCCCGAATGCGGTCCAGAATCTCCGCCGTCTCGGCATCGCGGGCAAGGATTGCGTCGATAATCTCTTCGGGCGCGCGCAGGGCCTCGGCCTCGGGGGCGTTGGGGTTCTTCACCGACAGATCGAAAGTCGTGGCGTCCACATCGGCCATCTCCACGACCCACGCTTTCGGCCCCGTGGCAAAGCCGCGTTGCATTTCGACGAATTCGGCCATGTCGTCATCGTTCAGCGGGTTGGTCTTGCCCAAGGAACGACCCGGATTGAGCTGGTAATACCAGATGCGCTGCGTGGGCTCTCCCTTCTGGAAGAACAGCACCACGGTTTTCACCCCCGCGCCCTGAAACGTGCCCTGCGGGCAGTCGAGCACACTATGCAGGTTACAACTTTCCAAAAGCTCGCGGCGCAGCGCCACGCTGGCGTTGTCGGTGTTGCTGAGAAACGTGTTCTTGATGACCACCGCCGCCCGCCCCCCGGCGCGCAGTTTGCGGATGAAGTGTTGCAAGAACAAATAGGCGGTTTCGCCCGATTTTATGGGGAAGTTCTGTTGCACCTCGCGCCGCTCGCCGCCGCCAAAGGGCGGATTGGCCAGAACGATGTCGTGGCGGTCCTTCTCCTGATAATCCAGCACGTTCTCGTTGAGCGAGTTGGTGTGGACGATGTTCGGCGCCTCGATGCCGTGCAGCACCATGTTCATGATGCCGATGACATATGCGAGCGACTTCTTCTCCTGCCCGTAGAAGGTGCGGCGTTGCAGGGTCTCATAATCCGAGGCCGACAGGTTCGGGCGGCGCAGGTAGTCATACGCTTCGCACAGGAAGCCCGCCGACCCGACCGCGCCATCATAGATCGTCTCGCCGATCTGCGGGTTGGTGACGCGGATCAGCGCGCGGATCAGCGGACGGGGGGTGTAATACTCGCCCCCGTTGCGCCCGGCGTTGCCCATGCGGCGGATGCGGGTTTCATACAGCGACGAAAGTTCGTGCTTGTCGGCTTGGGTCTTGAAGTGCAGCCCGTCCACGATTTCGAGCACATCGCGCAGAATGTAGCCCGAGCGGAATTTGGAGCGCAGTTCGGTGAAGACCTCGCCGATCTTGTATTCAATCGTATCGGGGCCGGTGGCGCGGTCGTGGAAGCGGGCAAGATAGGGGAACAATTCGTGGTCCACGAAAGTCGCCAGATCGTCGCCCGTCAACGCCGCGTTATGGTCGAATGCGCCGTTCACCTTGGGGGCAGCCCAGCGATCCCAGCGGAACTTGCCGTCGATGATCGGGCTGTAGTCCTTGCCTTCCAGTTCGGCCCGGTCGCGCCGCTCACTTTCCAGATCGTGCAGATATTTCAGGAACAGCGCCCAAGAGGTCTGTTCGACGTAATCCAGTTCGTTGGAGATGCCTTCTTCGGCGCGCAGGGCTTTTTCGATGCTATTGAAGGCGTTTTCGTACATTCGGTGCGTCCTGCTGGAAATCGTGCCCCTTCATTCCAGAAGGGAGGCCCGTGGGCAAGGAAGGAAGACCCCGATTAGCTGGCGGTGGCTGTGCTAGCCTCCTTGGCCGCGTCCAAAATGCGATAGACGCTCGCCCTACCGATGCCGAGGCACTTGGCGATCTCGGTTCCGCCGACGCCTTCACCGTGGAGCCGCAACACCTCATCTGCCTTGGCGCGTGCGGTTGGGGCGCGGCCCTTGTACTTGCCCGCAGCCTTGGCCTTGGCGATCCCTTCGCGCTGCCGTTCCAGCATGATCTCGCGCTCGAACTCGGCAACACCGCCGAGGATCGTCAGCATCAGCTTGCCGGTTGGCGTCGAGGTGTCGATCCCCATTGCGAGAATGCGCAGCGCTACGCCCTTAGTCTCTAGCTGTCCGAGGATTTCCACCAGATGCGCCACAGAGCGGGCCAGACGGTCGAGCTTGGTGACAATGAGGGTGTCACCCTGTCGGGCAAAGACAAGGGCCTCAGCAAGGGCCTCGCGCTTCACCACGTCCACCGAGGAAACCTGTTCCTCGAAAATGCGCTCACACCCCACATCAGTAAGGTCGCGCCGCTGCGCATCAAGCCCGGCCTTCTGATCTAGGGTAGAGGTTCTGGCGTAGCCGATCAGCATGGTCACTGTCTCCTGAATGCGTCTCGCAATATCTTAGATGTTAATCTAGGAGTTGTCTCAAATTGTCAATGCCATCTGTATGGGGCAAATATCTGACGGAGTTGAGACGACTCGCACGACCATGCCCTGTGAGACGGGGCGACTATCCGGCCCACTCAAGGCAATCGGCCTCCCAGCCCGCCCCAAGACGCCGCGCTACAACGGCTCGCAGCTCAATCCCCACCCGACGCGTCTCGCTGAATGCAATATCCGTCATTATCTCAGCGAAGGCCCGGAATAGTGAGACCAAAGCCCACCTGAATACGTCAGATCGGGGGCCCACCGGGGGGACGCGCGAGCAATACCCGTCAAGGTCAGGGCCTCAGATTTTTGCGGCGAAAAATGACCGGTCCGGCAACGAAGTCAGATCATTGAACAAGGAGTTTCAGATGTTTTCACCAAAATTGGTCGCATTGTCGTGTGGATAGCCTTCATCGGAGGAATGCTGCGGATTGGCATGGGTATCCTTGTGGCGCAGTTTACGGCCCGCGACCAAGCTACGGCAGCGCGGCGTCACTTGGGCACTCAGACGACTGGGGAGACCATCAATCAAGGTTTGATCGTTCTGGTTATTGCTATTGGCCTCGGCATCCTGCCCAAGATAAGTCGGTCGGCGGCAGCGGCGTCCAAACCTGAGGAATGACGCTCAGCGAGTGGAACCGAGGTCGGCGCGAACGAGTTCAGAGCCTCAGGTTCTGCGGAACGGTCCGCCCCGGACGACCACACCAAGGTTCTACACCACCCTTGACGGCGCCCAAGAAATATCGTTTAAAATCAATCATCAACAGCGTAAAACGCCGAATTCAATCCTCTCTCACAGCACCATCTTTTCCCAATATGATGTTCCAACAGCGCAAAAAACCACGCGAATTGCGGGTATTATGCGTTTGAGGGGAATTGGGCGCTTTGCGGCCGCGGGCTACCCCCAAAGGATATTTTACTTTGTTGAAACGCCAAACTGCGCCCTTCCACAAAGCGGAAATATCCCGGGGGTGAATGTGCCAAAGGGCAAAGAGGGGGCGCCGCCCCCTGCCCTCGGCCGATCAGCGCGCCAACGTCAGACCAGCGCGACGAGGTGATTGTCCCAGGACAAATCGGCGTTTGACAGCGGATCGAACCGGCCCGCATCGACCCGCGCGACGGCGCCCTGCCCGTCTGTGGCGACGAATCCCCCCGCCGCGCAGGGGCCAAGCCCGCAGACATCGGCACGCGCCACCGACCACAGCGGCGCGCCTTCGGCAGAAAACGCCTGCACCCTGCCCCCTTTGGGCGAGGTGATCGCCACCTCGGCCCCGTCGGAGCTGAAAGCGATCGAGCCCGCATAGCCCTGCATCGCGAACATTTCGGCATCTTTCGGCTCGGCCAGCACCACCGCCGCGCCGCGCCGATGCAGGCCCAGCAGCGGCACAGGCTCGGCCAGGTCGCCCTGCCATTGCATCGCGAACGCCACCAGCCCGTCGCGCCCCAGTGCCAGATGCCGGATCGAGTTTTGCCACATCTCGGGCAGCTCGACCTGCTCAAGCACTGCACCATCCGCGCTCAGATAGCTCAGGTTCGGGCGCATCCGGTCCAGGTTCAGCGGCGTGCGGTCGCTCGGGTCGGTCTGGATGCCGCCATTGGCCACCACCAGCACATCGCTCCCCGGCAGGCGGCGGATTTCATGCGGACCGATCCCGTTCGAGGCGAATTCGCCGATCCGACGATAGCCCCGCGCGGCATCCCAGATCCCCACGCGCCCCTCGGACCCCTCGGCCACGACTTCCGAGGTGAACAGCACCGTGCCATCCCCGGAATAGACGCCATGACCGTTGAACTGGCGCCCCTCGGGCGGGGTCAGCCGCGCGGTCAGGGCGCCACTGGCGCAGTCGATCACCAGCGCGAAGGTGCCCGGGCGGCGCGCAAAGGCCACCGCCTCGGGGCGGGTTGGATGGGCGGTGGCGGCATGCCCCCGACCCGGAAGAGACTGTGAAAACAACCGCTCTCCCGCCTCGGACAACCCCCAGAGCGCATAGCCCCCCGATGGGTCCCTGGCCGCGGCCAGATAGGCCGGATTGCCCGCATCCGCCCAGCTGGCGCGCGGAATCGCAGCGGCGGCAACAAGCGAGGCAAGGAAAGCGCGGCGTTTCATGTCAGTCGTCCTTTATCGTGAAAATTCAGTCGCCATCGGCAGAGTTGAAGCCCGCATCCACGCCCAGCAGCCCGCCGATTTCGCTCAGCGCGGCGTCATGCACGGCCCGCACGGCCTGTTGCAGGATCTCGACCTTCAGGCGCGATCCCGGTGCGGCGACCCCGGCGAACACCGGATCGTCGAGCTTCGCGGCCAGATCGTTGGCACGCGCAAAGGCGGCTTCGGTCAACGGGATCTCGCCCAGGCCCTGCGCCAGCGCACGCGCCAACCCTTCAAGCGCCTGCAGGGACAGCGCCACATCGCGCAACGAGCGCCCGGAAATCCGCGCTTCGGCGCGTTCCGGGCGCGGTTTATCGAAGCTGCCCAACGGGCGGCCCAGCCGCTGGTCGGCGTTCAGCTCCAGCCCCGCGATCAACTGCGTGAACAGCGCCTGACGCGCCTCGGCACCGGTCAGGAATCGGGTGTTGCCCTCGGCCCCCGCGCTCAGCAGCAGATCGGCGTAGCCGCCCTGCCATTCGGCCTCGGTGTCCTGGGCCATCGTGGCCAGATCAGCGGCCAGCGCGCGACGCAGATCGCAGGCATAGGCGCTGTCATCCGTGGCCTCATCGCCGTAAAGCAGCCGCTCCAGCCCGAACAAGCCGCGCGCCGCGACCGAGACCTGCGCCATCCCCGCAGGCGTGATCAGCGCGGGATCGGCGGCCTTCAGCATCGCTGCGGTCTGGCGGGCGCCAATCGCCTTGGGATCGGGCCAGAACGCAATCGCCAGCGCGCGGCCCTTGTCCTCGATCGGGCCAAGACGCAGATGCGCAACCCCGAGCCAGGCGTCAAACGTCGCATTCCACGGCGCCTGCAGCGCGGTGGGGCTACAGTCGGTCTGGGCCGCGGCGCTAAGCGCCTGCGCGGCCGTGCTGAAGGCGGCATAGCCCGGCAGGATCTCTTTGTGGATCGCCTCGGGCACGTCGGCCAGCGCGGGCTGGGCGGCAAGGAACAGGGCGGCAAGGGGCAAAAGACGCATCAGAGGCTCTCCAGATAGGCGATCAGGGCGGCGCGGGTCGCGGGTGCCATTCGGGCGACCCTATCACGGGCAGGAGCGGCTTCGCCACCATGCCACAAGATTGCTTCGCGTAACGATCTCGCGCGGCCGTCATGCAGATAGGTTGCCCGATGGCCGGTGGCAGCCTCGGTCAGGCCGATCCCCCAAAGCGGCGCGGTGCGCCATTCGCGACCGCCCCCTGGGGCCGCAGCCTGCCCGTCAGGCGCAGCATCGGCCAGACCGGGGCCCATGTCATGCAGCAGCAGATCGGAATAGGGCCAGATCAGCTGAAAGCTGCGCGCGGGGTCATCGGGCAGACGTGGCGTGACGAATTTCGGACGGTGGCAGGCCGCGCAGCCCGCATCATAGAACGCGGCCTTGCCCGCCAGAACCTGCGGATCGCCCGGCGTGCGACGGGCCGGAACCCCCAGCATTTCGGTATAAAACGCCACCAGATCCAACGTGTCACCCGCAACCTCGCGATCATCGCGCAGGCCTGCGTCTTCGCCGTCGGGCGCCGTGCGGCAGCTGGCTTGCGCCGAG
>JAQTYE010000214.1 GCA_028749255.1 Paracoccaceae bacterium
CCGCCTTCGAAGGTATCGTTGCCATCCCCCCCCAGCAGCAGATCATTGCCCGCGTTGCCGGTGATCGAATCGTCGCCCGCATTTCCGGAGATCGTGTCGTTGCTGGTCGTGCCCGACAGGGTATCGTTACCATTTGTACCGTTAATCGTCGCCATGACTGCCTCACACTCAGCCCGCTCAAGCAGGTCCCGAAGTGAGATATGGCAAGGGATGGTGGCCCTTTGCCGTCAGGTTAAGGTTAATTTCCGGGCACGATTGTGGCCAGATCATGTCCCTGTGGCCCCGGGCGCCGCGCGGTTTTCGGGGCCTGCGCCGGGGCGCCGCGCCTAGCGAACCAGCGCGGGCGTGGAAACCGGGCTGTCCAATATCGGTCGCACCGGCGCATAAAGCGGCGCATCCCCGGCAGCCCCCGGATCGGGCAGGGTCTGCAGCAGCGCGGCACGGGCCTCCGGCGCCAGTGCGGGCAGGGTCAGATGCGTCGGTTGAAAGCTTTCCGACCAGCACCCATCCGCCAGGATCAGTTCGTGCCGTTCGAACAGGATCTGGACATAATCCACCTCGGCGCAGGCGTGCGAGGTGACCCCGTCCAGCCCGATCAGATTGCGCGCCATGCTCAACCCCTCGCCTAGGGCACCATCGTTGGGCAACCGGGTCAGAAAACGGTGATTGGGTGAAATCAACATATCGCGTTCGGGCAGCCCCCCGCCCAAGGCACCAGCCGCAATTCGCACCGGCCGCAGCAGCGGGTTAAGACCCAGCGCGCGCCATCCGAAACGACGCTGACCCACCCAAAGAACCCGTTGCAGCCCGTTGTCGCGGGTGACCACACGCATGCCGGGGGTCAGATCCTGCACCGCGCACAGCCCCCGGTCCGTCGCCAGCAAAGAGTCCGGCGTGAAACAGGGGATGGCCGCCGTGAATTCGCGGATCTCTCCGCCAAACAGATCATCGCCATCTGCGTTGCGGGCAAACACCTCGCCGTCGATCTGGTCAAAGCCGCGAAACACAAGCCGAAGCTCGCGTGGGGCATCGGCCCCCCGCTCGGCATAGGCCTCCGGGCCAAAGCCTGCACAGGACATATGCCTGCCCGGCGCACGCAGATGTAGGTCTGCAACGGTCATTTCTCGCCCTCGAGGAACCATGGGAATACCACCCAGGAACTCAGAACGCCCCCAAGTGCCATCATAGTGCAACCTGAGCGTTAACAAAAGCTGAAGCGCCGCAAAAACGTCACAACCGCCCGGAACTCTTTATTTCGTGCCGGGCAACAACTGCCACCCCCCGCCCGAACGTCATCAGGCGGTGCGAATTTCGGGCCGTCTTATCTGAGCAGCAGATGCGCTTCGTGACGCTTGAGCGCGCGACGTGCGGCGCGATACGCCTCTTGGCCCGCGGCATCGCGCAGCTCGGGGAACAGCTCGAAAATCTCGGCCTGCTGCGCCTGTCCGACACCGCGCAGGGCCTGCGCGCCGGGCTGGAAGCTTTCGGTCCAGGCGCCATTGGCCAGCACCACCTCGTGCTGATCACACAGGAAATGCAGATAACGCACGCCCGATTGTGCCGCGACTGCCTTGATCCCCGCGCGCCCAACCAGATGCTTGGCCGCGACCAGCACCTCATATTCCGCGAAATACAGCTGCGCGCGTTCGGCGGTCAACAGCATCCGGTGGTTTGGCGAAACCAGCATATCGCGTTCGGGCAGGCCATTGCCAAGGCTGCCAGCCGCAATCCGCACCGGCTGCAAATGCGGGCGCTGCGCCAGATCGCGCGCCGCCAGATCGCAGTGCCCCGACCAGCGCAGCTCTTGCACGCCATTGTCGCGGGTCAGCACCTTGTCCCCCGCACGCAGATCCTCGACCGCCACTTCGCCTGTGGGCGTCGCAATGCGCGTGCCGGGGGTAAAACAGGGCACGATCCGCTCGATATCAGTATAATTGATTGTCGCCGATTGCCCGGTGGTCGGATTATACAGCTGGATTTCGCCGTTATACCCCGGATTTCCGTTGGTTTCGGGGTTTTTGACGTGATGGACGATCTGATAGCCCTGCGCGACCAACCCAGAGATATCAAGCGTGTCATTGTCATCGCCGCCCGCGCCCCCATCGACGGTGGTGTTGTTCACCCCCGCCTGGCCCAGCGTATCGACATAAATCAGATCGGCATCATCGCCGCCCAGAAGATGATCGTTGTCGCCACCGCCATGCAATGTGTCGCGCCCTGCGCCGCCCATCAGGCTGTCGTATCCATTGCCCGCAAACAGCACATCATCGCCCGCACCACCGTCGAGCGTGTCATTCCCTTCGCCGCCCCACAGCGTATCGTTCCCCGTGCCCCCGTGCAGAACGTCATTGCCGCCCTGCCCGTCCAGGAAATCATCGCCCGCGCCACCATCCAGCGTATCGTCGCCCGGCTCGATCGGCGTCACCACCGCGTCGCTGATCAGATTGCCCGACAGGGTGTATCCCGATTGCGCGCTGCGCGCGGTCACGGTGAATTCGATGAATTCACGGTTCTCGAACCCGGCCGAGAACCAGGCGTCCTGATCAGAGGGGTTGGTGTTCTGCCCGCCCGATGCCGTCACCACACCGCCCGACTGCACCACGTTCAAATCGGTCGTGGCCGAGGTTGCAAAACTGGTGAAACTGGCGCCGTTCACTTGCACCGTTTCGGTGCCGCCCCCCGCGACATACCCCGGCACCTTGTCGATATCGTTGAAGGTCGCGACCGAATTCAGCGCCACCGGCTGCCCGGTTGCCGGGTCAAAGAACTCCAGCCGGAAAGTCGCGGTCATTCCCAACTGCGCGCTTTTGTTCAACCCGTTCAACAAGATCTCGGCGCCGGTGCCGCCCGTCATATCCACATTCAGGCTGCTGCTGGAGGTGGCGACCAAAACCAGCCGCCCCGAGACCACGGTGCCATCGTCCAGCGTGGCGATGTTGGTATAGACCACACTGTCGCCGACATGCGCCGAATTATTGCCATACGCGGTTTCGCTGCCGGGCTGCACATTGGCCGCGCTCAGCACCAAAGGCGTTGCATCCGCCCCCGGCGTCGTGCTGCCGCCCGGCCCGGTGTCGCCGATCAACGTGTCGTTGCCGTCCCCGCCGCTGAGAGAATCGTCCCCGGCATAGCCATAAAGCGTATCCGCATCCGTCGTGCCCGACAGCGTGTCGTCGCCACTCGTACCAACAATAATCGCCATGAGTTTCCCCGGCCCGTAGTGTGCGGCCCGCGGTGCCTGCTCTGCCCGCGATGCTCGGAGGATTAACCAAATCTTACCGTATCCGGTGAGGGGCGAGAATATGAACTACGGGGGAATATTTTCTGCGACGCAGCAGATTTTGACATTGCGGCGATTGACAATGAACAATCCATCGCATTTCGCAGCATTGTTTCAATTTTGGAACCAAAAAAACCGGATCGCGGACCCAACCCGCGCTGAATGACGCACGGTGAAAGGTCAGCGATTCGGTCCTGTTTTGCCAGGCCCGGCCCGGGGCTTTTTCCCGGACCGGACCTTTTCAGATCAGCCGCGCAGCAGCAGCTTGGCTTCGTGCCGTTTCAGCGTCTTGCGCGCCGCACCATAGTTTTCGATGCCCTGCCCCGTCTTCAGTTCGGGGAACAGTTCGAAAATCTCGTTGCGTTGCGCATTGCCCATCCCGCCCAGCGTCTGATCGCCCGGCTGGAAGCTTTCCGTCCAGCAGCCATTGGCCAGCAACACCTCGTGACGGTCGAACATGACGTGCAGATAGCTGGTGCCCAGTGTCTCGACCGTTTTCACGCCGCGGTTGTCAACCAGGTGCTTGGCCGCGACCAGAACCTCGTGCTCTTCGAAGTAGAGCGCGGTGCGTTCGTTGGCCACCAGCATCCGGTGGTTCGGCGACACCAGCATGTCGCGGTCCGGCAAGCCGTTGCCCAAGCTGCCCGCCCGGATCAGCACCGGCTTCAAGTGCGGCGCCGACATCAGCTCGGTCCGGCTCAGATCGCGCCGCCCCGCCCAGCGGATTTCCTGGATGCCGTTGTCACGGGTGATGACCTTGTCGCCGACCACCAGATCCTCGACCAGTTTTTCTCCGCGCGGCGTCGCCACCAGCGTGCCGGGGGTAAAACACGGCACGATGTTCTCAATATCGGGGAAGTTGATATTGGCCCATTGGTTGGTGGTCGGATTATACAGCTGGATCTGGCCGTTGAAGCCCGGATTGCCGTTGGTTTCAGGGTTCTTGACAAGGTTGACCATCTCGTAGCCCTGCGCCAGCAGCGCCGAATAATCGAGCGTGTCGTTGTCGTCGCCTTCCCAGCTGCCGTCCACGGTGACGTTGTTCACCCCGTTCAGCCCGACAGTGTTGATGATGAACGTGTCGGC
>JAQTYE010000059.1 GCA_028749255.1 Paracoccaceae bacterium
CGGGGCAGGGGGCGCTGATCCTGTCCGACCCGGCAAACCCGCGCGCGGCCTGCACCCTGGCCGCGAGGCTGGCGCGCAGCCCGCTGCCGTCAGGACTGATTGCGCTGCTGCATGGCGCGCCGCCCGAGGCGCAGGCTGCCCTTGGGTAACCCGCGCGCTGCGCTGCCGCATTTTTGAGCGCGCGCCGAAATAGGCCGCGTTTTCGGGTGTCGAGGCGACACAGCCCCCCTTTCCTCCGCCAATCCCATATGCAAACCTGCCCCCGAAGCGCCATCCAGAGCGCGTTCAGGGAGACAGTGCGGATGTCAAACACCCCGCTCAGCCGATTGGCCCGATCCGAGGCCGCAAGTGGCTATGCCATGATCAGCCCGACGGCGATCTACGCGATTTTGATGCTGGCAGCGCCGTTGATCACCATCGTCGCCTATTCCTTTTTCAAGGACGGCTATCTGACGATCCTCCACGAGTTCACGCTCGACAACTATATCGCCACATGGTCGGACCCGATCTTCCGGGCGATCCTGTTGCGGTCGCTGATCGTGTCGGGGCTGGTGACCTTTGTCACCGTGGTTCTGGCCTTTCCGATCGCCTATTACATCTCGTTCAACGTCAGTGCCTCGCGCAAATCCTTGTGGATCTTTCTGATCACGATCCCGTTCTGGACGTCCTATCTGATCCGGGTTTTCCTGTGGAAGGTGATCCTGGGCTATAACGGGGTGATCAATTCCTTCCTGGGCGCGCTGGGGCTGGAAGATCCGCTGCGGATGCTCAACACGGTGGGGGCGATTGCGGTGACGCTGGCGCATGCTTATGCGCCCTTCGCGATCCTGCCGATCTTTGTGTCGCTGGAGAAAATCGACCGATCCCTGCTGGAGGCAGGTCAGGATCTGGGCGAGAGCCGGTTCATGACCTTCCTGCGTGTGACGCTGCCGCTGGCGATGCCTGGCGTGGTGGCAGCGGTGCTGATCGTCTTTATCCCGACAATCGGTGATTATGTGACGCCCGAGCTGATCGGCGGCGGCAAGCTGCCGATGGTGGCCAATATGATTCAGGCTCAGATGCTGCCCTTGGACAACAAACCGATGGGCTCGGCCATCGCGGTGTCGGCGATGGTGGTGGTGACGGTGATCTCGGTCGCCTTCCTGTTCCTGAACCGCAAGTTCCTGAGAGGGCAGAAATGATGAAACTTCCGCCGCTTCGGATCTATGCGCTGGCCTATCTGGTGTTTCTGTATGCGCCGATCGTGCTGCTGCCGATCTTTGCCTTCAACGATGGCACAATCATCGCGTTTCCGCTCAAAGGGTTCACGACCGAATGGTTCGCGCAGATGTTCCACAATGACACGCTGGGACGGGCGCTGAAAAATTCGCTGATCATCGCGGTCAGTTCCGCGGTGATGGCCACCTGTTTTGGCATCTTCGCCGCCCGCGCGGGGTCGCGGTTCAACTTCCCGGGCAAGGGGGGCATCATCGGGCTGATCATGCTGCCGCTGGTGCTGCCCGAAATCATCGTGGCGGTGTCTTTGCTGGTGGTGCTGCTGGGCATGGGGGTGACGCTGTCGATCTTCACAGTGATGCTGGGCCATATCCTGATCTGCACGCCCTATGCGATTGCGATCCTGAACACCGCGTTCAATTCGCTGGATCGCAGCCTGGAAGAGGCGGCCTATGATCTGGGGGAAAGCAAACTGTCCACCTTCCGGCTGATCACCTTGCCTTTGGTGATGCCGGGGCTGATTTCCAGTTTCCTGATTTCCTTCACCATCTCGCTGGATGAATTCATCATCGCCTTCTTCCTGGCGGGCAATGAGCCGACGCTGCCGACCTATATCTTCTCGCAGCTGCGGTTCCCGAAACAGATCCCGATGATCATGGCGCTTGGCACCTGTCTGGTGCTGGCCTCGATCGTGCTTTTGACCATTGCTGAATATTTCCGCCGTCGCGGCATCGCGAAAACCGGCGGCAAGGATACCGGAGGCTTCCTGTGACCACCCGCCCGACCATGATCGAATTTCGCGACGTTCATAAATATTATGGCGATTATCACGCGCTGCGCGGCATCACCGCGCAGATCCGCGCGGGCGAGTTCTTCTCGCTTCTGGGGCCTTCGGGCTGTGGCAAGACCACGCTGTTGCGCACCATCGCCGGGTTCGAGGATATCTCCTCGGGGGCGGTCCTGATCGACGGCAAGGATATGTCGCTGGTGCCTGCCAACAAACGCCCCACCAATATGGTGTTCCAATCCTACGCGATCTTTCCGCATCTGAGCGTGGAACAGAACGTCGCCTTCGGTCTGCGCCGCGATACCCGCCCGCAGGCCGAGAAAGACAAGATGGTCGCCGAGGCGCTGGAAATGGTCGGCCTCAAGGGCTATGGCGCGCGGGCAGCCCACGCGCTGTCGGGCGGCCAGCGGCAACGTGTGGCGCTGGCGCGCGCGCTGATCCTGAAACCCAAGGTGCTGTTGCTGGATGAACCGCTGAGCGCGCTCGACAAGAAGATGCGCGAACAGATGCAGGTCGAGCTGATCAAGCTGCAACGTCAGGTCGGCATCACCTTCGTTCTGGTCACCCATGATCAGGAAGAAGCGCTGGTGATGTCGGACCGGATCGCGGTGATGTTCGAAGGCGAAATCGCCCAGCTGGCCGACCCGGAAACCCTGTATCGTCGCCCCAATTCGCGCCGCGTGGCCGATTTCATCGGGGTGATGAACTTTTTGCCCGCCAAGGTGCTGAGCGAGGCCAATGGCCATATTCAGGTCGAGGCAGCAGGGCTTGGCAGCTTTGACATCGAGGCCCAGCAAGCGCCGGGCGAGATTACCGGCGGCGAAGCCTCGGTGGGCTTCCGCCCGGAAACCCTGACGATCCTGTATGAAGGCCAGACCGCGCAAGACCGCGAAACTGCAGGCACCATCGACGAGGTCGTCTATTATGGCGACATGACCTATTACGATGTGAAGCTTGACGGGGTTGAGGCGCCGGTGCGCATTTCGATGCGCAACGTCTTTGGTCGCCCCGTGCTGGATGTCGGCACCCGTACCCGCGTGGCCTGGTCGCCGGGCGCGCTGGTTCTGTTCCGTTAAAAGAAAAAAGGGGGGCGCGGCCCCCCTCGCGGCTGTGCCGCTCACCCCTCGGGATAGTTTTACCAAGGTGAAGCACGGCTTTCACCTTGGCTCAAATATCCTCGGGGGTCCGGGGGCAGACAGCCCCCGGCGCCTTCTCAGCCTTCGGCGCGCGAGGCGCGTTTGCGGTCATGCGGATCAAGGTGGCGCTTGCGCAGGCGCACGATTTTCGGCGTGACCTCGACCAGTTCGTCATCCTCGATATAGGCAATCGCTTCTTCCAGCGACATCCGCACCGGGGTCGTCAGGCGCACGGCTTCGTCGGTGCCGCTGGCACGCACGTTGGTCAGCTGTTTGCCCTTGATCGGGTTGATTTCCAGATCGTTGTCGCGGTTATGCTCGCCCAGGATCATGCCGGTGTAGACCGCTTCCTGTGCGCCGATGAAGAACTTGCCGCGGTCTTCCAGTTTCCACAGCGCGTAGGACACCGAAACGCCGTTCTCCATCGAGATCAGCACGCCTTGGCGCCGACCCTGGATCGGGCCTTTGTAGGGTGCCCAGGCGTGGAAGATACGGTTCAGCACGCCGTTGCCGCGCGTGTCGGTCATGAATTCGCCCTGATAGCCGATCAGCCCGCGCGAGGGGACATGCGCGACGATGCGGGTTTTGCCATGGCCTGCGGGGCGCATTTCGACCAGATCGCCCTTGCGGTTGCCGGTCAGCTTTTCGATCACCACGCCCGAATATTCATCATCGACATCGACGATGACCTCTTCTATCGGTTCCATCCGCACGCCGTCTTCTTCACGGAAGATCACGCGCGGGCGCGAGATCGACAGTTCGAACCCTTCGCGGCGCATGTTTTCGATCAAGACGCCCATCTGCAATTCGCCACGGCCCGACACCACGAAGGCTTCGCCACCGGGGGTGTCTTCGACGCGGATCGCGACGTTGGTTTCGGCCTCTTTCATCAGACGTTCGCGGATCACGCGCGACTGCACCTTTGTGCCGTCTTTGCCGGCCAGCGGGCTGTCGTTGATGCCGAACGTGACCGAGATGGTCGGCGGGTCGATCGGCTGCGAGGGCAGCGCGGTGTCAACTTCCAGCGCGCAGAGCGTGTCGGCCACGGTCGCCTTGGTCATCCCCGCGATGGTGACGATGTCGCCTGCCACCGCTTCGTCGATCGGCTGCTGGCCAAGGCCACGGAACGCCAGGATCTTGGTGCAGCGGAACTGTTCGATTCGCTCGCCGGTGCGCGACAGTGCTTTCATCGCGTCACCGACCTTCAGGCGGCCGGCTTCGACACGGCCGGTCAGGATGCGGCCGATGAACGGGTCAGCGCCCAGCGTGGTGGCCAGCATCTGGAACGGCTCGTCCGCGCGGAATTCCTGTTTCGGCGGTTCGACATGCGACAAGATCAGGTCGAACAGCGCCGACAGATCCTTGCGCGGGCCGTCCAGATCGGTGTCGGCCCAGCCGCCGATGCCCGAGGCATAGACATGCGGGAAGTCGAGTTGTTCGTCGGTGGCGCCGAGGTTGGCGAACAGATCGAACACTTCGTTCAATGCGCGGTCGGGTTCGGCCGCCGGTTTGTCAACTTTGTTCAGCACGACGATGGGTTTCAGCCCCAGTGCCAGCGCTTTCGAGGTGACGAATTTCGTCTGCGGCATCGGGCCCTCGGCCGCGTCAACCAGCAGGCAAACGCCATCGACCATCGACAGGATGCGTTCCACCTCGCCACCGAAATCGGCGTGGCCGGGGGTGTCGACGATGTTGATGCGGGTGCCTTTCCATTCGACCGAGGTTGCCTTGGCCAGAATGGTGATGCCGCGTTCGCGTTCGATGTCGTTGCTGTCCATCGCGCGTTCGGCCACGGCCTGATTCTCGCGGAAAGCGCCCGACTGGCTCAGAAGTTTATCGACCAGCGTGGTTTTGCCGTGGTCAACGTGTGCGATGATCGCAATATTGCGAAGGTCCATTTGTTCCGCCTGTTCGTGGTTTGGCCCGGCCTTAGTCGAAAACTGTGCATTATGCCAGCCCGAAGCACCGCTTAATGTGTAGAGCTGTTGGAAAACAGGTTTATGACCAGAATTCCGGCAATGATCAGCCCGATCCCCAGCGCCGCCGCGAGGTCGAGTTTCTGCCCGAAGATCACGAATCCCGCCCCTGCAATCAGCACCATGCCGATGCCGGACCACAGCGCATAGGTGACGCCCAGGGGCAGCACTTTGAGCACCAGCGCAAAGAACCAGAACGCCCCGCCAAACCCCGCCAGCACGCCCAGACTGGGCCACAGCTTGGTGAATTGCTGGCTGGCCTGCAGGCAGGCGGAGCCGAAGGTCTCGAAGGCGACCGCGATCAGAAGGTAAACATAGGTCATCATCAGGTCACGATATACCAGTCGCGCCGATGGTTGAAGGCGATCACGAAATTCAGGATCGCGGCGCCCAGCAAAGACCAGGCGACCCGGTCGGCGGGCAGCAGCCAGATCGCAACGGAAAACAGCGCCAGATCGTGGATCAGCTGGGTCCAGCCCGCTTTGAAGCCGAATTTATCCTGCAAGATCACGGCGACAATCGACACGCCGCCCAAACTGCCCGAATGCCGGAACAGCCCCAGCAAGCCTACGCCCGCGCTGATGCCAAACAGGATTGCCGCCGCGCCGGGGGAGATATGGGCAATCTGCATCAGGGGTTTCAACGCCTCGGCCAGTAGCGAGACCAGCGTAACCGTGCCCAGGCTTTTCAGGCAGAACCCGATGCCGCGCGCCCAATAGGCAAAGCCGTAAAACGGCAGGTTGATGGTGAAGAAGACCAGACTGAAATTCCACCCTGTCACATAGGAAATGATCAGGGCCAGCCCCGCGGTGCCCCCGGTCACGAGCCCAGCCGCGCGCAGCAGGTGAATACCCAGCGCCGCCTGCATAGAGGCGATCAGCAGGCCCTGAACATCCTCGAAGAGGGTGTAGTGTTTTGCTGGGGATGTAAGGTCAGTATGCATGACCTATTTATGCCGCATCGCGGCGTCTCCGTCCATCGCGCGATCTGCATGGCAGGGTTGCGTCTGGCGCGTTCCCGTCGCGTCTTGCTTGACCGCGGCTACCAAACTCGGCCACGCTGATCGCTGCTGTCTTGGGCTTGTGATCCGGCCGAAGGTATGCGGAACTTTGAAGTCATTCACACGGGGAATGGACGGGGCCGCCGGTTTGCGGTTCAATCCATGGGCGGATCGCCTCAACCAACAGACCTTGTCGCAACGTAAACTGCATCGAAGGGGAGGGGCATGGTTTTGCCATATTGTCGGCGCTCATGTACGTTAGGGTTGCAGTGTGTTACGGAAATGCAACCTAAGGGCGTTGATGGCCTTGTCGAGAAGAACTTTTATGAACAACGTTGCATTCATATCTGATCCGCCCCATGGGGGTAAGATCGCCGACGGCTTTGAAAAAAGCAAGCGTCGGCTTTTGGATTATGCACGCGTGGGGCGGCAGCTGTTCATTCAGCGTGTTGTCATTTATTCAACGGCCATTACCTTGGCTGGCGCCTATTACAGCTGGGGTATGGCGAGCGTCTTTTATGCCCTTCTGGTTATTTGTGAAGCTTATGACGCGTGGGTCTTTTACAGGATAATACAACGCCGGACATGGACCGAGGCTGATATCGTCGCCGCGATGCGTGGGGTATATGCCGGAACAATCCTCAGCGCGACGACAATTGCGGTGTGTGCTGTCTTGTTCGCATTGCAGCAGCCCCATACAACCGGGCATTTCATGCCGATGTTCATGCTGGTTTCCGCAGCAATCTTTGCGGCGATGAACAATAACCAATTCCTGCGTGTCCTTGGCATTCGGCTGTCTATTTACGTCGCTGCGATCATATTCATTCCCTTGAATGATGTCTGGCAGACACGTGCGCCATTGTCTTCAGAGGTCTGGCTCCATCTGTTTACGGTCTTGTATATTTTGGCGTTTTTGTTTGAACTTGCCAGGCATTTTCTGGCCAATTATTCAAATTCACTTCAAATCCTTATGGATTTGGAAGGGAAGCACGAACAGACCCTGGCCGCCTTCAAGGCAAAGACCGACTTTCTTTCAACCGTCAGCCACGAATTGCGCACCCCGATCACGTCGATCAAGGGGCCGCTTGAAATGATCAACGCTGGCGCGTTGGGCGAGGTTCCGGAAAAAATGTCGGTTGCTCTCGAAATCGCGGCCCGAAATACGCGCCGCCTGCAAAGTCTTGTGGAAGATCTGCTGCTTTTGCAAAGCGCAGACGCAGGAAAGTTGAATTTCCATTTTGAAACCGTGGACATTGGAAAGTTGGTCCAAGAGGTTTCCGAACGTTTCACGCCCTATGCCGAGGCCAAAGAGGTCGTCGTCCAGGTGCAGGTTCAACCGAACATGTATTGGGTTCAGTGCGATCAAAAGCGCATGGATCAGGTTGTCACCAATCTCTTGTCCAATGCGGCGAAGTTTTCAAACCCGGGCGGGCGGGTTTCCGTTTCGGTTCAGGCCCTGGATGATATCGTGCAAATATCGGTGATAGATGAAGGGGTCGGCATTCCCGACGGCACCGGGGACAAGATTTTTGAAGAATTCAAACAGCTGGATTCTTCGAGTTCCCGGAACTTTCAGGGAACCGGGCTCGGGCTGAGTATTTCAAGGCGGATAATCGAAGCGCATGGCGGCCATATCGGCTATGTCAGCACATTGGGCCACGGTTCCACCTTTTACGTGCACCTGCAAAAGGTTCGTGTGTGACCCGATTGCTGTGCGCGGCTGCCGCGCCGGTCAGGTCGCGATATAGCGGTCGCGCCGGTGGTTCATCGCGATTACCAGATTGACCACCAAAGCCCCCAGAAACGACCAGGCGACGGTGGTCAGATCGCGCAGGGTCAACGCGATAGCAAACACGCAGGCGTCGAAAATCAACTGCGTCCAACCCGCTTTGAACCCGGTTTTATCCTGAATATACAGCGCCATGATGCCCACGCCGCCCAAGGATGCGCCATGCCGGAACAGCGCCAGCAGCGCCGAACCCGACAAAAAACCGAACAGCACCGCGCCCACCGCAGGGTTTAGCGTGGCAAAGCTGACATACTGCGGCAGGTAGATCGAAATCACCGACAGCATGCCGACCGCGATAAACGTCTTGGTCACGAACACCGCGCCCAACCGTTGATAGCCGAACCAGTAGAAGGGAATGTTGATCAGAAAGAAGACCAGACCGAAGCTCCATCCCGTGGCATAGGAAATCAACACCGCCAGACCTGCGGTCTGTCCGGTGACAAACCCCAGATGGGTCAGGATGACGATGCCGAAGGCCGCCATGAGCGTGCCATAGCTGAGCCCCTGCGCATCATCGAGCAGGGTGTGGCGGGCGGGGTTTTCGGCGATGATTTCGGTCATGGCACTTTGTCTCATGGCACGCGTGCGGCGACAAGAGGGGCAGTGCCCCTGTCTTATCCGGCGCGATTTTGCCACCTGTGGCCACAATGTCGCAGGATGAGGCAATTTTCTGCGCCCTGGCGCATTCCAGTTTGGCGCGACTCAGGGCTGCGGGTCATAAACTGCACATCCGGCGATTTTCAGGAAGAGGGAGCGGACCATGTCAAACGTATACGCTTACGCTCTGATCGCCGGTGGGCTGACTTGGGCCGCTACAGGCACCGCCGCGGGCACCCGCGCACGGATCGCCGCAGGCGCCCATGCCGGGGCACACCGACAGGTGTAATCCGTCGCCCGAGCTCGCGGGATCTTCCGCGCCGATCTTCCATCTCTCCCTCGGACCGTTCGGCATCTGACCAAGACACGTTTCTGTCTGGCGTGTCGTGATCGCAGGTCCGTGGGATTTTTGTAACCCAAATCAAAAGGCCGGACGCGACAATGCGCCGGGAAACTCATGACCAAAACGGATCTGCATCCGGGGCTTGGCCCCCACACGTCGATTGAAACGATGATTGCCCTGCACGGCGCGCGCCGCGTGCTGTGGGCGGCGCTGGCCGCAATTTTGCGCGGGCAGGGCGCGCGCCCGCTGGCCGCCCGACTGACCGAGCTGGACGACCACATGCGCCGCGATATCGGGCTGCCGCCGAAAGGCGCCTCGCCCCCGCTGCCTGACTGGATCAAGCACAGTTGGTAGGGGATATCGCCCCTGCCAAGCCCCTGAAAACAAAAAGGGCCGGTCAACGACCGGCCCTTTGCAGCAATCTGGAAGGCTTAGCCCACCAGCGCCTTGTTCAGGTATTCATCGACTTTTTCCAGATAGCCCATGGTGGTCAGCCATTTCTGATCGGGGCCAACCAGCAGCGCCAGGTCTTTGGTCATGAAGCCGTCTTCGACGGTCTGCACGGTCACTTTTTCCAGCGTCTCGGCAAAGCGCAGCAGCTCGGCGTTGTCGTCCAGTTTCGCGCGGTGCTTCAGGCCGCCCGACCACGCGTAGATCGAGGCGATCGAGTTGGTCGAGGTTTCCTTGCCGGCCTGGTGCTGGCGATAGTGACGGGTGACGGTGCCGTGGGCCGCTTCGGCCTCGACGGTTTTCCCATCGGGCGTCATCAGAACCGAGGTCATCAGACCGAGCGAGCCAAAGCCCTGCGCCACGGTGTCCGACTGCACGTCGCCATCGTAGTTTTTGCACGCCCAGACATAGCCACCCGACCATTTCATCGCCGAGGCGACCATATCGTCGATCAGGCGGTGTTCGTAGGTGATGCCAGCCGCTTTGAATTTATCGGCGAATTCTTCGTCATAGATCTTTTGGAACAGATCCTTGAAGCGCCCGTCATAGGCTTTCAGGATGGTGTTCTTGGTGCTCAGATACACCGGCCAGCCGAGGTTCAGGCCGTAGTTCATCGACGCGCGGGCGAAGTCGATGATCGACTGATCCAGGTTGTACATGCCCATTGCCACACCGGCGGCGGGGGCGTCATACACGACTTTCTCGATCACGGCGCCATCTTCGCCGACGAATTTCATCGTCAGCTGGCCTTTGCCCGGGAACAGGAAGTCGGTCGCCTTGTACTGGTCGCCAAAGGCGTGACGGCCAACCACGATCGGTTTGGTCCAGCCCGGCACCAGACGCGGCACGTTTTTGCAGATGATCGGCTGACGGAAGATCACGCCGCCCAGAATGTTGCGGATCGTGCCGTTGGGCGATTTCCACATCTGTTTCAGGCCGAATTCCTCGACGCGCGCCTCATCGGGGGTGATGGTCGCACATTTGACGCCGACGCCGTATTTCTTGATCGCTTCGGCCGAGTCGATGGTGATCTGGTCGTTGGTGCGATCACGTTCTTCGATGCCAAGATCGTAATATTTCAGATCAATGTCGAGATAGGGCAGGATCAGTTTTTTCTTGATGAAATCCCAGATGATCCGGGTCATTTCGTCGCCGTCGAGCTCGACGACGGGGTTGGCTACCTTGATCTTGGTCATAGTTCCCTCCTCGGTTGGGTGACTCGTTGCCGGCGTGATAGCTGATTTGGACGGCTTTGGCTAGTGCGGTATGCTTTGGTATACCGAAAAAATGGTCCCGTCATCGCGCCCGCCGAACAGGCAGGCGGCAAGCATCATCCGAGCCCAGCCGCGCCGCCACCGCAACCAGGGCCACAATCGCGAAAATCAGCAGCACCAGCGGTGTGTTGCGTGCCGCAAGACTGGCTTGCAGCGAAACACAATCGCCCAGGATCAGCCCCAGAACGAAAGGCGTCAGGGCCAGCCCCAGAAGCACATATTCCAGCGCCGTAGCCTTGCGCGTGTGCCGGGTCAGCCGCACCAGCATCGGCGCGAACAGCAGCGCCAGCGTCGGTCCGATCTGGGCAGCCTGCGGGCAGGGCGTGCCGTCGGCCGCGCGCAGGGGCGTAGGGAATTCCGGCAGCAGCAAGCCAAGGATCGCCGCCAACAGCGCAACTGTCTGGAACATCATGTTCCAGCCGCTGGTCATCGGCCACGGGCCGCGAACCAAGGGTGGATTTTCGCGCGCACCCAGTCCCAGACACCGGGCAGCCCGTCGCGGATCTTGACCCCGACGCGACCCTCCAGCTGGTCCCAGGTGACATCATATTCCAGCCACGATCCGCCACCGCCTTCAAGGTTGAGCATCACCGGCTGCACCCGATCCAGCGATTTGGCAAAGCGGGCAGTCGGGCTTTGCGCCGCCTCGAATTCGTGCCAGGCCGCTTTAAGATCGTCGGCCAAATCATTGGGAAGAAGGCTGAAAATACGTTTTGCCGCGGCGGCTTCGGCGATCTGGATCGCGGCGGCGCCATGCGCCTGACCATTGCCGGAATGGATCGGCACATCGCCCACGTCAATCTCGACCAGATCGTGGACCAGCAGCATCTTGATCGCGCGGGTGACGTCAACGCCGGGTCCGGCCTGATCCGCCAGCACCAGCGCATACAGCGCCAGTGTCCAGCTGTGCTCGGCCGAATTCTCGCGCCGCGAATTATCGGCGATCGGCGTCGCGCGGGTGACGGATTTCAGCTTTTCGGCTTCCAGCAAAAAAGCGAACTGTTGCTCCAGCCGCGCGCTCATCGCTCAGTGCCCGCCGCTTTCCGCCGGGCGCGGGGCAGTGGGCGCCTGGCCCCCCGCACGCCGGGCGCGCAGCGTATCTTCCAGAAACTTGCGCCCGCGCTGCGCCGACATCCGCAACCGGCACGAGGTCAGGAACGCCTCTTGCAGCGACGGCGACGAGGTGCCGATCACCGACCCTACCGCCATGAACAGGCGGTCGTCGTCCAGCTCGGCCATCGCCGCCATCACATCGGCGGCCAGCGCATCCGCCAGCTCGTCGATCAAGGCCATCAGCGCGAGCCTTCCGTCAGGCGCCGCTTCACATAGGACTGCACCGTCTCGATCATCGGCTTCATATGCGCTTCGTCATCCTTGAAGAAGTGATCGGCGCCTTCGACCTCGTGATGGGTGATGGTGATGCCCTTCTGCTCGCGCAGCTTGCCCACCAGCGTGGCGGTATCCTTCGGCGGCGCCACGCGGTCTGCCGTGCCGTTGATGATCAGACCCGAGCTGGGGCAGGGCGCCAGGAAGCTGAAATCATACATGTTCGCGGGCGGCGCGACCGAGATGAAGCCGGTGATCTCGGGGCGGCGCATCAGCAATTGCATGCCGATCCAAGCGCCAAAGCTGAACCCGGCGACCCAGCAATGTTTCGAATTCGGGTTCATCGCCTGCAGATAATCCAGCGCCGAGGCGGCATCCGACAATTCGCCGATGCCCTGATCGTATTCGCCCTGGCTGCGCCCCACGCCGCGGAAGTTGAACCGCAGCACAGTGAAGCCCATTTTGTGGAAGGCATAATGCAGGTTGTAGACGACGCGATTGTTCATCGTGCCACCGAATTGCGGATCGGGGTGCAGAACAATGGCGATCGGCGCGTCGGGCGCGGCTTGCGGATGATAGCGGCCCTCGAGGCGACCTTCGGGACCGGGGAAAATGACTTCGGGCATCGTCTCTCGTCTGGTTTGATCCTGTTCCCATCGGGTGCGACTGCGCGTTTACTTGACGCTTTCGCTCAGACACCCTAGGACGGGACGACCCCCGGCGGGATGCCGGGAATTCGGGTGAATTTCAGTTAAGCGGCCCGAGGCGCGGCGTCAATGCTTTGCCCGGCATTTGGCCCGTCGGGCGGGCGTTTTGGGCGCAAACTGCCGGGAGGCGCGCGATGAAACTTTCGACCAAGGGACGATATGCGATGGTGGCGCTGGTGGATCTGGCGACCTCGGGGGCGGGGCAGATGACCTCGCTGGCCGAAATATCGCGTCGGCAGGACATTTCGCTGCCCTATCTTGAACAGCTGTTCGTGCGGCTGCGCCGCTCGGGGCTGGTGGCATCGGTGCGCGGCCCGGGGGGCGGCTATCGGCTGGCCAAAGAGCCCAAGGATATTCGCATCAGCGATATTTTTGAGGCGGTGGACGAAACGGTTTCGGCGCTGCATGTCGGTGCGGGGGCCTCGGGCGGGGTCTGCGGATCGCGCGCGCAATCGCTGTCGAACCGGCTGTGGGAAAGCCTGTCGGCGCAGGTCTTTGTGTTTTTGCACCAGACCACGCTGGAAGATGTGGTGAAGAACACGCTCAAACCCTGCCCGGCAGTGCCGTCGCTGTTCATGGTGGTGGACGAATGACAGAGCTGCGCGCAGCTGACGCTTGCGGGACGCTCCGCGGGGAGTATTTCAGCCAAAGAGAATGGCACATCTTCTTGGCAAAAATACTCCCGCCGGAGGCGTCTATCCGGGCCAAGGGGGCGGCGTGATGACAACTCGGCTGTATCTGGACTGGAATGCGACCACGCCGCTGCGCCCCGAAGTGCGCGCGGCGATGGTGGCGGCGATGGATGTGACGGGGAACCCGTCTTCGGTCCATGCCGAGGGCCGCGCGGCGAAAGCCTTGATCGAACGCGCGCGGGCGCAGATCGCGCAGGCCCTGGGCGCCGAGGGGCAGGACGTGATCTTTACCTCGGGGGCGACCGAGGCGGCGGCGCTGGCCTGTGCGGGGCGCGGGTTGCACTGCGCCGAGGTCGAGCATGACGCGGTGCTGTCATGGTGTCAGGCGGATCTGCCCGTCGATCATCTGGGGCGGGTGCTGGTCGCCGACCCTGCCAATGCGGCGCTGCAACTGGCCAATTCCGAAACCGGCGTGCTGCAGGATCTGCCGCAGGGGCTGGCGGTTTCTGATCTGACCCAAGCCTTTGGCAAGGTGCCCTTCGCCTTCAACTGGCTGGGCTGCACGGCCGGGCTGATTTCGGCGCACAAGCTGGGCGGGCCGAAGGGGATCGGCGCGCTGGTGGTGCGGCGCGGCACCGAAGTTGGCGCGCAGCTGCGTGGCGGCGGGCAGGAAATGGGGCGTCGTGCGGGCACCGAAAACCTGATCGGCATCGCCGGTTTCGGGGCGGCGGCCGAGGCCGCAGCGCGTGATCTGGCGGCGGGTGTCTGGGAAGAAGTTGCCGAAATTAGAAATATTCTAAAATCAGCACTGGAAGCCTGCGCCGAAGATGTTATTTTCCCCGGGTGGGAGACGACTGAAACGGGAGAGGGCGCCGCAACAGGGCAGAGTGCTGGGCGCCTTCCAAACACTTTAAACGTGCTGACGCCCGGCTGGAAAGGCGAGACGCAGGTGATGCGGCTCGATCTGGCGGGGTTTGCGGTGTCTGCGGGATCGGCCTGTTCTTCGGGTAAGGTCCGCGCCAGCCGCGTGTTGCGCGCGATGGGCTATGATGAGGCGCAGGCGGGCTCGGCGATCCGGGTGTCGCTGGGGCCGGGAATTGGAAAAGACGAGGTCTTGCGCTTTGCCGATGCTTACGGCGCGGCACTTCAAAAACACCGCGCAAGGGTCTGACGCGGAAAGGAAAGATGGCTTTGGAACAAGAACTTGACGTCCGCGAAGGCGTAGATCGGGAAACCGTCGAGACCGTGGCGAACATGGGCTCGTATAAATACGGCTGGGAAACCGAGATCGAGATGGACTATGCCCCCAAGGGCATTTCCGAAGATATCGTGCGGCTGATTTCGTCGAAAAATGACGAACCCGAATGGATGCTGGAATGGCGTCTGGCGGCCTATCGCCGTTGGGTGACGATGGTCGAGCCGAAATGGGCGCTGCTGAAGGTGCCGGAAATCGACTATCAGGACCTGTATTACTACGCCCGCCCGAAAAGCATGGAGGTGAAGCCGAAATCGCTGGATGAGGTCGATCCCAAGCTGCTGGCGACCTATGCGAAACTGGGCATTCCGCTGAAGGAACAGCTGATCCTGGCGGGGGTCGAGGGCGCCGAGAATTACGTCGAGGGCGAACGGCAGGTGGCCGTGGATGCGGTCTTCGACTCGGTCTCGGTCGGCACCACGTTCAAGGCGAAACTGGCAGAAGCCGGGGTGATCTTCTGCTCGATCTCCGAGGCGATCAAGGACCACCCCGAGCTGGTGAAGAAATACCTCGGCTCGGTCGTGCCGCAGTCGGACAACTTCTTTGCCACGCTGAATTCGGCGGTCTTCTCGGACGGGTCGTTTGTCTATATCCCGCCGGGCACGAAATGCCCGATGGAGCTGTCGACCTATTTCCGCATCAACGCGGAAAACACCGGCCAGTTCGAACGCACGCTGATCATCGCCGACAAGGGCGCCTATGTGTCCTATCTTGAAGGCTGCACCGCGCCCAAACGCGACATCGCGCAGCTGCATGCGGCGGTGGTGGAAATCGTCATCCTCGAAGATGCCGAAGTGAAATATTCGACCGTGCAGAACTGGTTCCCCGGCGACGAGGACGGCAAGGGTGGGATCTATAACTTCGTCACCAAACGCGCCGATTGCCGGGGCGACCGGGCCAAGGTGATGTGGACCCAGGTCGAGACCGGCTCGGCGATCACCTGGAAATACCCCAGCTGCATTCTGCGCGGCGATGACACGCAAGGCGAATTCTACTCGATCGCGATCGCCAACAACTGGCAGCAGGCCGATACCGGCACCAAGATGATCCATCTGGGCAAGAATTCGAAATCGCGGATCGTGTCCAAGGGGATTTCGGCGGGGCAGGCGCAAAACACCTATCGCGGGCTGGTCAGCATGCATCCGCGCGCCAAGAACTCGCGCAATTACACGCAATGCGACAGCCTGTTGATCGGCGACAAATGCGGCGCCCATACCGTCCCCTATATCGAGGTGAAGAACAACTCGAGCCGGGTCGAGCACGAAGCCACCACCTCGAAGGTCGATGACGATCAGCTGTTCTATTGCCGCGCACGCGGCATGGACGAGGAAGAGGCTGTGGCGCTGGTGGTGAACGGATTCTGCCGCGAGGTGCTGCAAGCCTTGCCGATGGAATTCGCGATGGAAGCACAAAGCCTTGTCGCGATCAGCCTGGAAGGTTCGGTCGGGTGATGCATCTGGTCACAGGCCACGGCTCTGGCACGGGTTTGCCCCAATTCGGGCAAACTCTGCGGATTTATTCGGATTTGAAACGAATCCGAGTTGGGGCCGACCATGACCATTTCCACAGCATCTTTTACCGAACGGCTTCAGCGGATCGAATGCGAGAAGACGCGCGCCAAAGGCCAGATGACGCTCTATGTCGGCGAGCGGGAATTGCATGTGCGCGGGCTCGACGAGCTGGTGACGCAGCACGGGACGCAGGCCAGTGGGCCGCGCGCCATCTCGCCGCTGCGGCTGATGCTGGCGCTGGGGCTGGGGTGTCTGGCGGTGCCGGTGTCTGTTGCGCTGCGCGCCCGGTTTTTTCCGCTGCCCGGCGACAAAGCGCAGGCGCTGAGCGACCCACAGATGATCCTGGCTATCGGCGCAGCGTTGCTGGTGTCGGTGGTTTTGGCGCAGATTGTGCGGCTCCGGGCGGCACCGTTGATCGCGGCGCAGGGCGTGGGCGTTGTGGCGGGCGTGGGCACGGTGCACAATCTGGCCTTCGCGGCGCCGGCGCTGGCGGCGCAGGCGATCTCGCCCGACTGGGTCGCGGCGCAGCAAGCCTGGACCGAGCCTGGAACGCTGATCCTGCACGGAACCGTCTTTGCCTTCTGAGTTCTGCATGCGGGGGGCGCGATGGCACCCGGTAACCCGCAGCACGCTGACAAAACACCGCGTCCCGGGCCACAACGCCCGGTTTTGACCTTGCCCCCGGCCGAGGCCGAGGCGCTGCGTGCGGCCTATGCGGCCGCCGATGTGATCCTGGAATACGGGTCAGGCGGCTCTACCGCGCTGGCGGCAGAGATGCCCGGCAAGACGGTGTTTTCGGTCGAAAGCGATGCGGCCTGGCTGGCGGGGATGCAGGACTGGTTCACCGCCCATCCGCCGCGCGCCCGCCTGCATCTGCATCATGGCCATATCGGCCCGACGCGGGAATGGGGCTATCCCAAATCTGACGCGAGCTTCCGGCGTTGGCCGTCCTATCCGGTGTCTGTCTGGGATTTGCCCGAATTCCAGCACCCCGATGTCGTCCTGATCGACGGACGGTTCCGCGCGGCTTGTTTCCTGACCACGCTGTTTCGCATCACGCGCCCTGTACGCGTGCTGTGGGACGATTACGCCGGACGCCCCGAATATCACGCGATGGAGGCCTTTTGCCCGCGCGCCGAGATGATCGGCCGTATGGCGGTTTTCGACGCACACCCGACCCAAATTCCGGCCGAACAGCTCGGCCTGATCCTGACAACCTACTTGCGCGCGATGTAAGCGGCGCCGCTGACCCGAAGGACAGATCCATGTTGGAAATCAAGAACCTGCACGTCAAACTTGAAGAAGAAGATAAAGTTATCCTGAAAGGCGTCGATCTGTCGATCGCGGCAGGGACGGTGCATGCGATCATGGGGCCGAACGGCTCGGGGAAATCGACGCTCAGCTATGTTCTTTCGGGGCGCGATGGCTATGAGGTGACCGAGGGATCGGCCACGCTGATGGGCGAAGAATTGCTGGATATGGAGCCCGAGGAACGCGCCGCTGCTGGCTTGTTCCTGGCGTTCCAATACCCGGTCGAAATCCCGGGTGTGGGCAACATGACCTTCCTGCGCACCGCGGTGAACGCGCAGCGCAAGGCGCGTGGTGAAGACGAGCTGTCGGCGGGCGAGTTCCTGAAAGTCGTGCGCACCAAGGCCGCGTCGCTGAAAATCGACGCCGACATGCTGAAGCGCCCGGTCAACGTGGGCTTCTCGGGCGGCGAGAAAAAGCGCAACGAAATCCTGCAGATGGCCATGCTGGAGCCGAAAATGTGCATCCTGGACGAGACCGATTCCGGTCTTGATGTGGATGCGATGCGGCTGGTGGCAGATGGCGTGAACGCGCTGCGTGATGCCGGGCGGTCGTTCCTGGTCATCACCCACTACCAGCGCCTGCTGGACCACATCAAACCCGATGTCGTCCACATCATGGCCGATGGCCGGATCATCAAGACCGGCGGCCCCGAGCTGGCGCTGGAAGTCGAGCAGAACGGTTATGCCGAAATTCTGGCGGCGCATGGTATCGAAGGGGTGCTCTGATGAGCGTGGCGATCAAGCAAACCCCGCTGGAGGCGCGCTTGGCGGCGCTGGATCTGCCGAAGGGCGGGTTTTCGGCCCCTGCACGGGCTGAGGCAATGGCGCGTCTGGCGGCGATGGGCCTGCCCGGTGCGCGCGATGAATACTGGCGCTATACCAACCCGGCCGAGCTGAATGCCGCCACGGCGCCGGAGGCGAAAGCCTTTGAAATCACGGATGAAACCCCCATTTTCGGCGCGATTGACCGGATCAAGCTGGTCTTCGTCGATGGTGTTTTCGATGCGCAGGCCTCGGATGATCTGGCGGCGGAGGGGCTGGAAATCAGCCGTCTGGCCGCAGCCGACAGCGCCGATATCCATTGGGCCAGCGGGCTCTATGGCACGCTGGAATGCGCAGGCCAGACCCCGGTCGCGCGGCCCTTGGCTGCGTTGAATACGGCGGCGGCGACGGATGGCGTGTTGATCCGGGTCACGGCCAAGGTCAGCAAACCTGTCCATCTGCTTTATGTCCATAAATCAGAGATTTCCGACCCGATCTTGCACCACTGCATCAAATTGGAAGCAAATTCCGAAATGACGTTGCTGGAAAATGGTCCCGCCGGGGCGCGGTTCAACAAGGTGTTGGAGGTGGACGGGGCCGAAGGCGCACGCT
>JAQTYE010000215.1 GCA_028749255.1 Paracoccaceae bacterium
TTGGTGTGACCATAGCCGATCGCATCCAGCAGCGCCGGGCCAGCCTCGGGGCGCAGCCACGAGTTGATGAAATCAAAGGCCTTGTCTTCCGAGCCGGGGCCGTCTTTCAGGTTCACGAAACCGCAAAACCAGGTCGAGGAGCCCTCTTTCGCTTCGCGCTGGAAGGCGACGGGATAGTTGTCATCCTGCAGATAGGCCACGCCGTCGTTCCACGACCAGGCCACCAGAACCTCGCCCGAGGCCATCAGCTGCGCCTGTTCGGCCGGGTCCGCCCAATAGCTGCGCACGTTCTTGTGGGCCTTGCGCAGCCAGTCGGCGGCGGCGTTGAACTGCGCGTCGGTGATCACGGTCCAGTCGGTCACGCCGGTTGCCAGATAGGCCAGCGCCCAGACGTCATCCGAGCTGTCCGGGATCGAGGTGCGGCCTTCGTATTTCGGATTCAGGAACACATCGAGCGAGGCCACGTCTTCGGCGGGCACTTCTTCGGGGTTATAGGCGATCGCGGTGGCGCCCCAGTCGGTCGGAATATACCAAACGCCACCGTCATCCTTGAAGATCGGCGAGGCCAGGTATTTCGGGTCGATATTGGCGAATTCCGGGATCTTGCTGGTATCCCAGGGCTCGATCAACCCGGCGTCGCGGTATTTCGACACCATTTGCGAACAGGGGTGGGCGACATCGGCTTTGAAGCCGGACGCGAGTTTTTGATAGGCTTCGTCATCGTCGCCGTAGAAGGTATAGCTGGGGCCGTCGCCGTATTTCTCTTTATAGGTCGCAAAAAGACCTTCTTCCTCGAACCCGGCCCAGTCAAAGACCAGCAGTTCGGGATCACCCGCCAGCGCGGGGAGGGCAAGGACAGAGGCGGCAACGCCCGCCAGAAGCAGAGAGGATTTTTTCATGATAGGTCTGTGGATCCTGTGCTGAGTGGTGGCTCTTGGCGAAAGGCTAGACCGGGGATTTGGACACGACAAGCCTTAATCACGCGCATTGCGGGGGCGGTGCCTAAAGTTTGGGCAGCGCGCGGCGGGGCTGGTCGGATGCCGGGCGCAGGGCTATGTGGGCGACAAGGAAAGCGAGGTCGGCATGGACGAGGGCGCGATTTTACTTTGGCTGCGACGCGATTTACGGCTGGATGATCATGTTGCGTTAAGTGCCGCTGCGGCAACTGGGCGGCCGGTGGTGCCTGTGTTCATTCTGGACCCCGAGACCGAAACGCTGGGGGCTGCGGCAAAATGGCGGCTTGGGCAGGGGGTGGCCCATTTCGCCGCCACCTTGGCCGGGATCGGCTCGGGTCTAGTGCTGCGGCGCGGGCCGGTCGAGGCGGTGCTGCGCGATCTGATCGCCGAAACCGGCGCGCGGGCTGTGTGGTGGTCGCGCAGCTATGACCCCGCGACGCGACCGCGCGATGTGGCGCTCAAGGCAGGGCTGCGTGCGGCCGGGGTCGAGGCTCGGTCTTTCCCCGGCGTGCTTTTGTTCGAACCTTGGGATGTGGCAACGCAAAGCGGCGGGCCCTATCGCGTCTTCACCCCCTATTGGCGTGTGGTGCAGCACCGTGATCCGGGGGCGGCGCTGCCCCCGGTGACCGCCCTGCGCGCGCCCGGGGTCTGGCCCGACAGTGACCGGCTGGAGGATTGGGCGATGGGCGCCGCGATGCAGCGCGGCGCGGCGGTGCTGGCGCGTCATGCACGGGTGGGCGCGCAGGCCGCGCTCGACCGGCTGGATCTGTTTTTGAACACCCAGATGGCGGGCTATGCGGCGGGGCGCGATTTCCCGGCGCACGATCATGCCTCTGGCCTGTCAGAACCGCTGACCTATGGCGAAATCAGCCCGCGCCGGATCTGGCAGAGGGTGCAGGCGCATGCGGCGGCGGGGGCGGGCGGCGCCGAGGCGATCCTGCGCCAATTGGCGTGGCGCGAATTCGCATGGCATTTGCTGCACCATTTTCCGCAGCTGCCGCAGGCCAACTGGCGCCCCGAATGGGACGCTTTCCCCTGGGCGGGCGACAGCCCGGAGGTCGAAGCTTGGCGGCGCGGCCAGACCGGCGTGCCTTTCGTCGATGCAGGGTTGCGCGAGATGTATGTGACGGGCCGGATGCACAACCGCGCCCGGATGATCGCGGCGTCCTTCCTGACCAAACATCTGCTCAGCGACTGGCGGCTGGGGCTTGCGTGGTTTGCCGATTGCCTGACCGACTGGGATCCGGCGGCCAATGCGATGGGCTGGCAATGGGTGGCGGGATCTGGCCCAGACGCCGCGCCCTATTTCCGGGTTTTCAACCCAGAGACACAGGCCACCAAGTTCGACCCCGAAGGCACCTATCGCCGGGCCTTCATTGCCGAGGGCCAGCACACCCCGCCCGCCACCGCGCGCGCGTTTTTCGACGCCGCACCGCGCAGTTGGAACCTTGATCCGCACCGCCCCTATCCGCGCCCGATTGTCGATCTGGCGCAGGGGCGGGCACGGGCCTTGGCGGCCTACGCCCAGTTCCGCGAGGGGGCCTGACCCACAGCAAGCCGCGCGGATCCTGCGGATTTCCCCATTTGCGCCACATTTCCGTGGCAGAACATCATTAACATGCTTCCCTTAGGTCAAATTTCGGGTCTGTAAAATGCAACGAGTTGTAGTGCGCAACAGCGCGATGGAAATGCCGACAATGACCAAATTGGTCGGCGCATTGGGGTTGGCGGCGACCGGCTATCTGGCGGCGATGTTGGTGGTGCCTTATCTGCCTGCGGGCACCAAGGTCAGCGGGCTGGAGCCGGTAGCGGCGTGTTCGGGCATTGTGCTGGGGTGGCGGGTGATCGGCATGCGGCGATCCGGGCGCACCAACTCTTACGTCACCGCGGCGCTGACCGGCGTGCGCGCGGCGGCCTATCTGTCGATCTGGGGGCTCGGCTTTCTGGGGTTCATGCAGATGTTGGTCAAGGCCACGCGGATGCTTTACGATGGCCCGCTCGCGGCGCTGTCGGGGGTATTGTCCGAGGCGCTGGATCTGAGCATTCTGGCGCTGCAGCCCGATGTTCTGGCGGCGCTGTTGCTGGGCGGTGTCATGTCCTCGGTTCTGGCCGAATGGGCGGGGCGGCGCTGGCGCTAGGGAACGTGCTGCGCTAGGATCCGGCTCAGATCAAGCGAACGATCAGACGGATCGTCGCGCCAGAACGAGCAGGAATTTTGACCGTGCATTATTTCTTTTACGGCACGCTGTGCCATGTGCCGCTTCTGGAACGGGTTCTGGGGCGGCCGGTCGTGCCGATGCTTGCGACGCTGGCAGGCCATGACCTGCGGCAGGCCTGTGCGCGCAGCGGGGCAGGGGCCGAAGATCTTGCCTTTCCGCTGTTGGTGCCGGGCGCGGGCCGGGTCGAGGGGCTGTTGGTCGATGTGACCCCGGCCGAGGTTTTGCGTCTGGATTACTACGAGGCGGGGCATGCCACGACCGCCTGTGCGGTGACCACCCCCGACGGCGCCGAGCGCAGCGCGCGGGTCTATCTGGCCGAGTCCGGGCGCTGGCTGCCGGGCGATCTGTGGGATCTGCGCGTCTGGGCCGCACGCTGGGGCGACGTGGTGACCGAGGCGGCGGTGGAATTCATGGCGGGTCTGGACCATCTGCCCCCCGAGCGGGCGCTGTCGCGCTATCCGATGATGCTGGTGCGGGCCGCGTCCCGGCTGCGCGCCCGTGCCGCCACCCGTCCCGCGCAGCGCCGCCGCGTTCCGGTGCCGGGCGATGTGGAAATCACCCGTATGGTGCCCGCCTATGCCCGGTTTTTCGCGGTCGAGGAATATCACCTGCGTCACCGCACCTTTGCCGGTGGCATGAGCCCGGTTCTGGAACGCGCGGCCTTCATTTCGGGGGATGCGACGGTGGTGTTGCCGTATGATCCGTTGCGCGACCGTGTGTTGCTGGTCGAACAGTTCCGCGCGGGCCCGCTGGCGCGTGGCGATGCCAACCCCTGGTCACTGGAGGCCATCGCCGGGCGCGTCGATGCGGGCGAAACCCCGCAAGAGGCCGCACGACGCGAGGCGGTCGAAGAGGCGGGGGTGACCCTGACCGACCTGATTCCCGCGCCGAATTTTTATCCGTCGCCGGGTGCCAAGACCGAATTTCTGTATTGTTATCTGGCGCTGGCCGATCTGCCCGATGACGCGGCCCGGCCTGGTGGGCTGGAAGAAGAGGGCGAGGACATTCGTCCACATCTGATCGCTTTTTCGGAACTGATGGCGCTGATCGACAGCGGCGAGGTGGAAAATGCCCCGCTTCTGGTGCTGGCGCTCTGGCTCGAGCGGATGCGTCCCCGGCTGCGGGCGGCGGCCGACGCGGGCACAGACACGCGGCTTTGAACCCTCTGTGACGTGCA
>JAQTYE010000060.1 GCA_028749255.1 Paracoccaceae bacterium
GGAATGCGCGCCTGCTGCCAGTGCCGCGACCTGCGCCAGCACGTCAGACACATGTTTGCCTTCGCCGATCAGTTTCACGATGGCCGAACCCACAACGCAGCCATCCGCCACGCCGGCGATGGTGCGTGCGGCCTCGGGCGTGGTGATGCCAAAGCCCACGATCACCGGCAGATCGGTCTGCGCCTTGATCCGCGCGACTTCCGGGCCGACCTCGGTCGCCTGCGCGGCGGCGGCGCCGGTGATCCCGGTGACCGAGACGTAATAGACGAAGCCCGAGGTGTTTTGCAGCACCTTCGGCAGGCGTTTGTCATCGGTGGTGGGGGTCGCAAGACGAATGAAGTTGATGCCAGCGGCCTGCGCGGGGATGCACAGCTCGGCGTCTTCTTCGGGGGGCAGATCGACCACGATCAGCCCGTCGATGCCCGCCGCACTTGCGTCCGCCAGAAAACGCTCGACGCCGCGGTTATAGATCGGGTTGTAATAGCCCATCATCACGATCGGCGTGGTGTCATCGGTCTTGCGGAAATCGCGCACCATCTGCAGCGTCTTTTCCAGCGTCTGCCCGCCATCCAGCGCGCGCTGCCCGGCCAGTTGGATCGTCGGGCCATCGGCCATCGGATCGGTGAACGGCATCCCGAGTTCGATGATGTCCACCCCCGCCGCAGGCAGGCCATGCATCACCGCGGCCGATGTTTCCAGATCCGGGTCACCCGCCATGATATAGGCAACAAAGGCCTTGCGGCCCTGGGCTTTCAGCGCGGCGAATTTGGCGTCGATACGGGTCATGGGGCGTTCCTTCGGAAATATCCTCAGCGGTTTGCGGTATGGACGCCGGAAAATCAAGGCGCAAAGGGGGGAGGGCAGGGCGCTTGCCTTGCCTTGCGCCGCCCGCGCGCGTAAGAGGCGCGCAAAGCGCCGCGTTCGGGATGCAAAGGGGAAGATCATGGGTTTCAAGATGGGGATTGTGGGCCTGCCGAACGTTGGCAAGTCCACGCTGTTCAACGCGCTGACCAAAACTGCCGCCGCGCAGGCCGCCAACTTCCCCTTCTGCACGATCGAGCCCAACGTGGGTGAGGTCGCGGTGCCCGATGCCCGTCTGGAAAAACTGGCCGAGATTGCGGGGTCCAAACAGATCATTCCGACGCGGATGACCTTTGTCGATATCGCCGGTCTGGTCAAAGGCGCGTCGAAGGGCGAGGGCCTGGGCAACCAGTTTCTGGCCAATATCCGCGAAGTGGACGCCATCGCCCATGTGCTGCGCTGCTTTGAAGACGGCGATGTGACCCATGTCGAGGGCCGCGTCGATCCGGTGGCCGATGCCGAAACCATCGAGACCGAGCTGATGATCGCCGATATGGAAAGCATCGAAAAACGTCTGGCGAACCTGGCGCGCAAGCTGAAGGGCGGCGACAAGGAAGCGGCCGAGCAGGAAAAACTGCTGAAGGCCGCGCTGGCCGCGCTGGAAGATGGCAAACCCGCACGCACCGTGCAGGTCGCCGAGGACGAGCGCAAATCCTGGAACATGCTGCAACTGCTGACCGCGAAACCGGTGCTGTTTGTGTGCAACGTCGAAGAAGCCAGCGCCGCGTCGGGCAACAGCCAGTCGGCGCGGGTGGCTGAAATGGCCGCGGCACAGGGCGCGGCCTCGGTGGTGATTTCAGCCAAGATCGAGGAAGAAATCAGCCAGCTGGACCCCGAAGAGGCCGAGATGTTTCTGGGGGAAATGGGCCTGGAAGAGGCGGGCCTGGACCGTCTGATCCGCGCCGGTCATACCTTGCTGGGGTTGCAGACCTATTTCACCGTCGGCCCGAAAGAGGCCCGCGCCTGGACGATCCGCAAGGGCACGCTGGCCCCCGCTGCGGCAGGCGTCATTCACGGCGATTTCGAACGCGGTTTCATCCGCGCCGGGACCATCGCCTATGACGATTACATCGCCTGCAAGGGCGAGACTGGCGCGAAAGAGGCCGGCAAGTTCCGCGTCGAGGGCAAGACCTACGAGGTCAAGGACGGCGACGTCCTGCACTTCCTGTTCAACGCCTGATTGCTGGCTGCGGGCGGGGGGTTACCCCGCGCGCAGGTGCTGGTTCATGCGCTTGAGGTGTTTGTCCAGATGCGCGGCAATGCCGCCATCTTGCAGGATTTCGCGGCTCAGCAGATCGCGGGCCATGTCGAAGGGCAGGCTGGTGTAAGACAGAAGTGATCCACGATCTTCTTCGGCAAAGCCCTGCCAGTGATCGAAGATAGAGCCGGTCTCGCACAGCAGTACTGCGCCATTCGCGGCCATCACCAGCTCTGGCTGGGCGAATCGCAGCCGGTGGATCACCCGCTCGGGGGTGGGGGCGACCCGATCAACCTGCGGCAGCAGGCCCAGTACGCGCGCGGGCACCAGCACGAACGGATCGCCCAGTTCCGATTCGGCCAGATCGCTTTCCAGCAGCAGGCATTGCTCGGGCGCCAGAAACCGTTCCTGCGTGTTGCCAAACAGCCCTGCAGCCACCCGCAGTGGCCAGATCGCTCCGGGCAGATCACGGCTTAGCCGCGCGAACTCAAACCGTTCGACCCCACACACCGACTGCAGGCCATGGTCAAAGGTCATCACCAGATCACCCTCGGCAATGCGCCCGACCGCGCGCGGCCCCTCGGCGGTTAGCAGCAGGGTTTCGCCATAGATCCCCTGCGCGAGGTTCAGATAGTCATCCGTGCGGCGCAAAAACCGCCTGAATGTCTCTGGTCGTTCCTCCAGATCGAAAAGCTGCGAGATCTTGTCCTTTATCGTTGGCATGACAAAACATCCCTTCACATCCCGGCCACCCGCTAAAGTTTTAACTGATGACCTGTTAACAAGGTGTTACCGGCTACATGGCGTCGGTCGCCGTCCCGGAATCCGGCCGTTGGCACGTTCGCGCGATGCGCCTGCGGCGTTGTGGGCGCTTGATTTTCACCGCGCCTCATGCGCTTATGCGCATAAGGGCAAGGAGGTCTTGCGATGCCTGTCAAATTGCTTGCGGCACTGGCCGATCCGACGCGCTTGGGGGCGATGCAGATCCTGTGGGATCATGGTGAGCATTGCGCCTGTGAGTTGCTGGACCGGCTGTCGGCCACGCAAAGCCGCCTGTCGCGGCATCTGGGGGTACTGAAGGCGGTCGGGTTGGTGGTGGATCGGCGCGATGCGCAATGGGTCCGCTATCGTATCAACCCCGATCTGCCCCCCGAGACCGAGGCGATCGTGGCCGCCGTTCTGGCGGCTCGGAACACCGCCGCCGCCCCAGAGCGCGAAAGGAATGTCGCATGACCATGCTGTCTTCTCCGCATCCGCAACCTCGCCCGGCATGGCAGTGGACCGCCGCTGTTGTGGTCGGCGCTGTGTTGTGGTGGTTGCTTTACCGCCAGTTGCCCGCACTGTCGCAGGCGTTGGTCGGTCTGTTGCCCGTGGCCCCCGACAGCCATCTGGGCGCGGCGCTGGCATTCTTTTTCTATGACGTGCCCAAGGTCATGATGTTGCTGGCGCTGATCGTGTTTGCGATGGGCGTGGTGCGCAGCTTTTTCTCACCGGAACAAACCCGCGCGTTGCTGGCCGGGCGGCGTGAAGGCGTGGCCAATGTGATGGCGGCGGGTCTGGGTGTGCTGACGCCGTTTTGTTCCTGCTCGGCGGTGCCGCTGTTCATCGGTTTCGTCTCGGCGGGGGTGCCGCTGGGGGTGACGTTTTCCTTCCTGATCGCGGCGCCGATGGTGAACGAGGTCGCGCTGATCTTGCTGATCGGGCTGGTCGGCTGGCAGGTGGCTGCGGTCTATCTGGGATTCGGCCTTGGCATCGCGATTGTCGCGGGCTGGGTGATCGGGCGGCTGCATCTGGAAGGCTGGCTGCAAGACTGGGTGCGTGACATCCATTCGGGTGCCGCGACACCGGGCACGGTCGAGGGCACGGCGCTCAGCTGGCCCGAACGCTATCGTCGGGGCCTGGATGCGCTGTGCGAGATTTTCGCCAAGGTCTGGCTCTGGATCTTGCTGGGTATCGGCATGGGGGCCGCGATCCACGGGTATGTGCCGCAATCCCTGCTGGAACGGATCATGGGTGCGGATGCCTGGTGGTCGGTTCCTGCGGCGGTGGTGCTGGGCGTGCCGATGTATACGAACGCGGCTGGCGTCATCCCGATCGTCGAGGCGCTTCTGGGCAAGGGCGCGGCGCTGGGCACGGTGCTGGCCTTTATGATGTCGGTGATCGCGCTGAGCCTGCCCGAAATGATCATTCTGCGTCAGGTTCTGACGACGCGGCTGATCGCGGTATTCATCGGCGTGGTGACCGCCGGTATTCTGGGGGTTGGCTTCCTGTTCAACGCCCTGTTCTGAGGAGAGCGTGATGAAAGACGTGAAAATCTATGGCCCCGGCTGCAAGCGTTGCGAGACGACCGCCGAAATGATGCGCGCCGCCGCCGCCGAATTGGGGATCGAAGCCACGGTCGAGAAAGTGACCGACATGGCCGCCATTGCGCGGGCGGGCGTGATGTCCACACCCGGCATCAGCGTGGATGGAAAATTGGTGCATGCGGGCGGGTTGCCTGATCCGGCCAAGCTGGCGGGCTGGTTGCAGGACTGAAAGGAAGGCACGCGCTTGTGCGCACTGCCCCCTTTTCTTTCGTGGCGAAGTAGCGACAATGGGCGCGCGGTAGCTGTATCGCGCCCCTCAGTTGTCGTTCGGAGAAGCTGATGATCACCATCACCCGCGAACATCCCGTGCAGGAAGATCTGGCGCTTTTGCATCGGCGTCATACCGATGCGATGCATGCCGATACCCCGCCCGAATCGATCCATATGCTGCCCGCCTCGGCATTGGCCGCCCCCGGCATCATGTTTTTCGTGATGCGCGAAGAGGGGCAAGCCGTGGGCATGGGTGCGCTCAAGCGGATCGAGCCGACCCATGCCGAGATCAAGTCGATGCATATCCTGATGGAGCTGCGCGGGCGTGGTCTGGCACGGATGATGCTGGATCACCTGATCACCGAGGCCCGCGAGGCCGGTTTTGCCCGGCTCAGCCTGGAAACCGGCGCGCAAGCCTCGTTCCTGGCTGCGCGCGGGTTGTATCTGGCGGCGGGGTTTGTCGAATGCGACCCGTTCGAAGGCTATGCCCCCGATCCGAATTCGACCTTTATGACCCTTGTGATCTGACGGGTTTGCACGCACCCAAGCCAAACCGCTACATGCTGGTGGTAGAACTGGGGAACAAAATCAGACAGTTCGGTTGCTAATCCCTGCCGTTGAATGCCCTGCAATTGCCAGCTGATTGCAGGGAGGCCCATGGTGGCTACGCAAGAAATGACCGTCACCAACGGTGAATTTCACAAGGCCGCTGACGCGGGCGGGGAATGTCGTGTTTTGCTCCGTCTACCGTCGGGGTGTTGAAAAGTTCAGGCCGCCAGCAGGCGGCCTTTCACAGAACATATTGTTTTATTTAGAATTTCCAGCCAACCGAAATGTCCCAGATGGCATCGCCAAAAGTGTCGCCATTGACGTAGCCGAGCTGTGCATAGGCATGATCCCAGACGGTGTAATCGGCGCTGACACCATAGATCGTGCTCGAATCCAGATCCATCAGGCTGGCAGTAACCATCAGCGCGGGGATGACTTTGTATGATCCCCAGGCAAACAGCACGGTATCATCGAAATACCCGTTGTCACCATTGCTGATCCCCAGGCCCGCTTCGTAACGGTCGGTGCGGGCGCCGAATTCGGCATGAAGCAGCGTGCCGCTGGCGGCGTGTCCGTCAAAATGCTCTAGGCTGCCCGAGGCAAACAGGGTGTCGCGGGAATAGGTCGCGCCGAAGCCGAGTATGTCCACATCTTCGTCGCCGGTAACGCGGTGGTAGGATGCACTGGCCTGCAAAGCGCCAAAGTCGCCATCATAGCGCAGCCCGATCGGCGTTTCATCCGACGTCAGATACGCAATATCCAGCAACCCTTCGGTAACCATGCCAGCTTCGAGCGACAGCATGCGCGAACCGCCGATATCGGGGAAACCGGTGTGATCCTTGAGCGCCGAGCGCGGCACACCGACGCTGAACTTGTGGTGGCCTGTAGTGTAGGTCAGCGCGCCAAAAAGGGCAATTTCAGATGTGGCCTCAACATCCAGCCCGACTGCGCCGAAATCCACGCCAAGGCCAGAGGCCCCCGGTGCGACGCTGATGTCGAAATCACCGAAAAGGAGCGACGCGTCGTTACCGGCCGCGCTCAGATATTCATATTCGATGAAGCCTTTGGCCGTGACGCCTTCAGGAAGCGACTGCGCGGAGGTTGCGGCGGGAAGCCCGAGTGCGGTGAGCGCGATGAAAAGCGGTGTCTTGTTCATGGTCATCTCTCTTGATGGAACTGGTCCTGGGGGGATCCCCCAAGGCGGCAAAAGGCCGACGGAAAATCCGGGGTGGGCAGCCTGGGGCGTGGCGTCGTGCATCAGGCCTGCAATGGCCCCTGCGGCGGGTCTGCGCGGGCAAGGGGCGGGACGGCAGGGCAGATCCGGGTGATCTGCCCTGCCGTTTGCGGTGCCAGCGATCAGTGGCTGATCGTGTCCGCTGCAGAGTCACGCACCGAATCGCGGGGCGTGGGGTCGCGGTGCTTGTCGTCGTCATTGCCGCCCGGGCGCGGCAGCGGCACCCCTTCAAGAACGACACGATAGGTGCCGTCGGGGCGCTCGATGATGCGAATGCGGCTGACTGCGGGGGTGGGCTTGGAACGGTTGCCGTGCAGCTCTTTGCAGGCGCTCAGGCCCGCCGAGGTGCAGGCTTCGGGGTGACGCGAATTCGCGTTGCAGGCGCTGACGACATGGTCGGCGCAGGCGGCCATGCTGGCCCCGGCATTGCCAGCGGCGGTGGCTTGAGTGGCGGCCGAGGCCGCGATGAAAGCAAGGGCGGCGAAGGTGGTTTTGGTGGTGAAGGTCATGGCTCGTCTCCTGGGTTGAATGTGTGCGCCGGTGTTTTCCGGGTTACATTCATGTGTCGTGCGACCAGGGCGGCAGGTTCAAAGATTTTCGAGAAAGTTTGAAAATATATGCATCTATTTGTAATTTAATGGAAATTATGACGGCGGGTATGGGCGGGATCAGCAGCCGCCGCCCTGAACCAGGCCCCACCCGGTGGCCGCGTCGCGCCCTGCGGGGCCCAGATCCTGCGCCGAGGCCCGCAGGGCACGCCGCAGCTGATCGAGTGTCAGGCCGCCCCCCGCGCCCAGTCGGGCCGCAAGCGCCGTGACAATCGGTGCGGCATAGGAGGTGCCGCTGACATAGGCCCCGCCGCCGCGCCGCGCGGCCCACAGATCGACACCGGGGGCGGCGAATTCGATTTCGGGTCCGGCGTTGGCGCGCCTGTAGGGCCGCCGCGCCGCATCGACTGCGCTGATGGCGATGACTTCGGGGGCGGCGGCGGGCCAGCCCACGCGCCCACCGTCATTCCCCGCGGCGGCGATCATCACCATGCCTTTGCGTGCGGCTACCGCGATCAGATCCGCCAGCACCAGGTTCGCGGGCCCCGAGATTGACAGGTTCACCAGCCGCACCTTGCTGCGCAACAGCAGATCAAGCCCCGCGCCGATCAGTTCAACATCGGTGCGCCCGCCCGCCTGTGAAAACGCATCCACGGCAATCAGCTGCGCCCCGGGGGCAAACCCCGCAAGTGCGCCGCCCGGATCTTCGCCAACGATCAGCGCCGCAACGGCGGTGCCGTGATCGGCCGGCCCCTCGCGCGGGCCAAGCACAGGAACCACCTGAATATGCGCGCGGGCCAGCGCCGGATGGCTGCGATCCACCGGTCCATCAATGATCCCGATCCGCCGCGCGGTCGGAACCCGGCATCCGCCCGTGTCCGAAACCAGCGCGGGAGCATAAAGCCGCGGCGTGCCCCCGGCGTAGCCATACAGGTTGTGGGCGTCGATCCGGGTGCCTGGCGCCCCAATGGTCAGTTGCGCCCGCGCCTGGGCCAGCGACAGGCCCGGTGGCAGAAGAAATACCTGCGCCACTCGCCCCAGCCCGGGATACTCCCGGCGGCGCAGCGGTGTGGCGCCCAAGGCCTGCAAGACCTCCGCGGCGCGCCCGGCCTCTGCCGCAGGGCCGAGCACGATGAACTCGGGCTGCCCCCGGCTGCGCCGCACCGCGCCCACAGAACCCGCGGGCGCGCCGGGCGTAACGGCGCGTGTGCCGCCCCGATCATCATTCGACGGGGCCCCCGAAGGACCCGCCTGGCCAAAGGCGGCGGGGGCCACCAGTGCCAGTGCCCCAAGCAGGGTGAGCGCCGCGCAAAGACGCCGCAGCGGGGCGGTTCGTGCGTCACTCCCCGGCATGGCTTGCCGTCTCTACCAGGGGCGAGGCGTTCAACGCGGCCAGATCCGCGTCGCCCACCGCCCGGCCTGTCGCCGCCAACTCGTACAGCCCCAGCGCGCTGGGACCGCCGACGATGGTCAGATCAAGGCCCAGCAACAGCGCGCGGATATCGGCCTCGGTCGCGCCGGGCTGGAAGGCCACGGTGATCGTCGCGCGCGCCTCTCCGGCCAGATCGTAGCCGTCGGTGCGCGGCATCGCCAGCCACAGATTTTGGCCCAGAAAGGCGGCGACGGCAACGGCGGCGGCGATCTGCCAAAGCCGGGTGCGGTGCGGGGCGGCGGGGACGGTCGCCATCTGCGCGGGCTGGTCAACGTCGCGCATCAGCCGTGCCAGGCCAAATTCGCCGGGGCTGCGCGGCGCTTCGGATTGCAGCGTCTGACGCATCGCCCTGAGCGCGGCCAGCTCCAGTTCCAGCGCGGGATCTGCGGCCAGCGCGGCCGCAACGGCATCGCGTTCATCCCCGGACAGGGTGCCATTGGCGTAAAACGGCAGCAGCGCCTCGATTTCGGTGCGGTCCATCATAGCGCGCCCTCCTGCGTTACCCGCCCCGACAGGCAGCGCAACAGCAATTTCTTGGCATGGAAAATACGCGTCTTGATCGTGCCCTCGGGGACGTGGGCGACCTCGGCGATCTGGCCGTAGGGCATGTCCTCGTAAAATGCGAGGGTGATCGCCATGCGGTGTTCGTCACCCAGTTCGTTCAGACAGTGGCGCAGATGCGCCGCCTCTTGTCCGGCCAGCAGCGCGGCTTCGGTATCGGTGGTTTCATCGACCAGATCCGGCGTTTCGCCGGGCAGGTCGATCCGGCCCGTCTTGCGGCGCAGGTCGATCACCTTGCGCCAGGCTATTGCGAAAACCCATGTCTGCACTTTCGATTTCCCCTCGAAACGGCCCGCACTGCGCCAGACCTCGATGAACACGTCATGAAGTATGTCGGCCGCCTCATGCGGATCGTTCAATCGCGACAGGATAAATCTGTAGACCGGGCGTTCAAGCTGTCGATACAGCGCCGCGAGGGCGGCCTTGTCCTGCGTCGCTATCGCGCTCAGAAGAGGGGCGAGGGGATCGGTCACAAGATGTCCTGCACGGCAACGGGGCAGGGGGCACCCCTTTTGACCCCTGCGCACAGTGTTCGAAGCATGGGCCGCGCTGTCAAGCCAAGGCTGATGCCCAAGGCTGATGCGGGGGTATCCGGCTTGACATTGCTGATCGCAAAAACAAGATTGCCGCACAGGTGTCGGGAACCTGCCGCCTGCGGACGTTTGTCACGGTGATCGCGACGTTGCGGCTGACTGCCGGGCCCGGCTACAGCCAAAGCGTTGCGGCCTATGGCATCGTCACCCGTATCTTCAGCTTCACCTTCCTGCCGATGATGGCGATCGCCCTGGCAACGCAAAGCATCGTCGGCAACAACGTTGGCGCCAAGCTGTTTCAGCGATCGAACGCGGTGCTGTGGCGCGCGCTTGTGATGGCATTTCTGTATTGTCTTGCTGTCGAGGTGACACTGCTGCGCGGGGCTGGCTGGATCGGTTCGGGGTTCGTCACAGATCCGCAGGTGATCACGCAGGTTGGCCACATTCTGCGTCCGATGGGGGCCGTGTATCTTTTTGCCGGGCCGGTTCTGGTGCCGGCGATGTATTTTCAGGCCATTGGCCAGCCCGGGCGCACCGCCGCGCTCACGCTGATCAAGCCCTTTGTGCTCAGCCCGCTTTTGATCGTGGCTTTCGGAATGTCGCATGGGGCAGCGGCGATCTGGTTTGCCTTTCCGGTTGCGGATGGCGGCATGGTGGCCGTTGTCTTGGCGCTGATCGCGTTCGGCCAATGGCATCGCCGCAGGGGCGCAGCCTTTGAACCCGCCCGCTGAACCGAAGGGGCGGCGATGACCCGCCGCACGGTGGCTGGCGGGGGGCATCGCCCCCGCCAGCCTCGCCCTGTGGCTTAAGGCCGCCGTGCGATCAGGGGTGATCGGTCGCGGGGGCAGGGGGGGCGGCCTTTGCGGGATCCGCGATTTTCACCCCCAGATCATCCAGCACGGCCAGCAGCGCGGGCGTCACGAACAGCGCCAGCAGTGTGGCTGCGCTCAGCCCGAAGGCCAGGCTGGCCACGATCGGGCGCAAGAATTGCGCCTGCGTGCTTTGTTCAAACAGCAGCGGTCCCAACCCCACCACCGTGGTCAACGAGGTCAGGAAGATCGCGCGGAACCTGTCGCGCACCGCCTCGCGCCCGGCGGCGACCATATCGGCGCCCGCCGCGCGGCGTTCGCCGATGAAGGCATCCAGCAGGATCGAGTCGTTCACCACCACCCCGGCAAGTGTCGCCAGCCCCACCAGACTGGGCAACGATATTTGCAGCCCCAGCGCCATATGCCCCCAGACCACACCCACCAGGCTGAGCGGCACCGCCGCCAGCACCGCGACGGGGCGGATGAAACTGCCCATGTAAAACGCCAGCAGCAGATAGACACCGATGATCCCGGCCAGCATGTTGCGCCCCAGCGAGGCGCCGGTGGTCGCGGTATCCTCGGCCTCGCCCAGCACGACCACCTGCACGCCCGGGCGTTTTTCGGCCAGCCCGGGCAGGTAATCGGCCCGCATCGCCGCCATCAGTTCACGCGCGTTCGCCTGCGCGGGGTTGATCGCGCCCTGAACCGAAACCGCGCGCTGCCCGTTCACATGGGTGATCGTGTTGTAGCCGCGCGTTTCGGTCACATCCGCCACCGCCGACAGCGGCACCAGCGCGCCATTCGCCCCCGGCACTTGCAGCGCCAGAATATCGGCGACGGTGCGCCGGTCTGTGGCGGTCAACCGTGCGACGATATCGACCTGACCCCAGGCATCGGCAAAGCTGACGGCCGCATCACCGCGAAACGCCGCGCGCAGCTCGGTCCCCAGCGTCTGCGAGGTGACGCCCAGCAGATTGGCGGCACCCGGGCGCATCCGCACCACGATTTCCGGCTTGCCCGGTTGCAGATCGAAGGTGACATCGCGCACACCGTCAAAGCCGCGGAAAAACTTGCGCAGCTCGCGCGCGGTGGTGGCCAACTCGTCCAGGTCATCGCCCAAAAGCCGCAGGTCGATAGGCTTGCCGCCCGCGCCGCGTTCCTTGTCGGTAAAGCGGATCGCCGCCATGTCGGGCATCGGCCCGGTCAACTTTTTCCAGCGATCCACGATGTCGGTGACCTCGGTCGTGCGCACCCCCGCAGGCAACAGCGCTGCGCTGATCGTGGCCATGTTCGGCCCGGTGCTGGCGGCGTCGGCATTGCTGGAATAGGTGATGGTATAGCTTTGCACCAAGGGTTGCCCGCCCGGTTGATCCACGCTCCATTCCGTGTTGATCTGCTCCAGCGCCTGCACGACCTTGGCCACCCGCGCCTCGGTTCGCGCCAAGGGCGCCCCCTCGGCCAGCAGCAGCCGCGCCTCGACCGTGTCGCTTTCCAGTGTCGGAAAGCTTTGGTATTTCAAGAACCCCCCGGTGAAGGGCGCCACCGACAGCGCCACCAGCAAAATCGCCAGTCCCAGCGTCAGATACCGCCAACGGATCGCCAGCCCCGCCAAGGGCACGATCACCCCGTCGCGCAGCCGGTCAAAGACGCGATTGACCGCGCGCACCACCCGCCCGGGGCGCAAGTCGCCGTCCAGCGAATGGCGCATATGTGCGGGCAGGATCAGGAAGGCCTCGACCAGGCTGACGGTCAGGGTGATCAGCAAGACAATCGGAATATATTTCAGAATTTCCCCAATCGCCCCGGTCATGAAGGCCAGCGGGCCGATGATCATCGCCGTGGTCAGGAACGAGGCCAGAACCCCCGGACCGACCTGCAACACACCATTCAGTGCCGCTGCCTGCGCGCTTTCGCCCGCCTGCCTGCGCCGGACGATATTCTCCGAAATCACGATGGCATCGTCCATCAGCAGACCCGTGGCCACAAGCAGCGCGACCATCGTCATCATATTGATCGTATAGCCCAGCATCTGCATCGCGAAAATCGCGCCCAGAAACGATACGGGCAGCCCCATCGCCACCCAGAACGACAGCCGCAGCCCGAAGAACAGCCACATTGTCACCAGAACAAGGATCAACCCCTGCACCCCGTTCACCCCGATGATCCGAAGCCGGTCGCGGATGTTCGAGGTCGAATCCTGTGAAATCACCAGTTTGATATCGCCGGGCGCCTCGGCCTGCGCGATGGCTAACTGTCGGTCGAGCGCGGCCTTGACCTTCAGCGCATCTTGCGAGGCGGTTTTCGACACTGCCACAATGGCCGCGCGATGCTGGCCGAAATAGGTGGCCTGCGCCGGATCATCAAAGCCCGCGCGGATCGTCGCCACATCGCCCAGCCGCAGTTCGGCCCCGTTGACGCCATGCGCAATCGGGATCTGCGCCAGCTCTTCGGGGCTGCGTTTTTCACCCAGGAACCGGATCGCCGCATCGCCCGCCGTGCCTTCCAGCGTGCCCGCCGGAATGTCGATACTGTCGCGCGCCAGCGCGGCGCCAATCGCCGTCATATCCAGACCAAAGCGCTCCAGCGTTGCCTGATCGACCTCGACCGCGATTTCCCGGTCGGAAAAGCCGCCGACCTCGACCTGCGAAATCGCCGGATCGGCGCGCAGCTGATCGGCCAGATGCTGGGCATAGGCAAACAGCACCGCCGGATCGTCCGGCCCTGTCACCGCAACCGACGCGACCGAGGCCACCCGTTCCACGATCTGCGTGACCGGATCGTCGGCCTTGGGCGGGAAGCTGGTAATGCCATCCACCGCGTCTTTCACGTCATTGTAAAAGCGCGTCATATCCGCGCCTTCAATCATCTCGGCGGTGATCTGGGCGGCGTTTTCACGCGCCAGACAGGTCAACTCGGCCAGGTTTTCCACCTTCATCAGCGGCACTTCGGCCACCGTGCAGATGCCGCGCTCAACCTCGGCGGGCGCCGCCCCCGGATAGGTGATGCGGATCGACACATCCGATGGCGGGGTCAGCGGAAAGGTATCGCGCTGCAATTGGGGCAGGGCCATCAGCCCCAGCCCCGCAATCGCCAGCATCAGAATATTGGCCGCCGTCGGGTGGCGCGAAAACAGTGCAATCATTGCCCGGCCTCTTTCGCCTTGCCCGCGCCATTGCCGCCGCCGCTGCCGGGTTTCGGGGCTGCGCCCGGTGCCAGACCCAGCGCCGCCGCCACAATCTCGGCCTTGCGGGTGGCGTCTTCAACGGGCTTCACGGCCATGCCGGGCACCGCAATCGTCGGATCGGTCACTACCAGCTTGTCCCCCGGCGCCAGCCCCTTGGTCACCACGGTAATATCGCCCGACACGAACCCGGTCTCGACCGCGCGTTTTTCCAAAATGCCATCGGCGGACACCACCAGCGCACTGCCGTTGCGCACCGCCTCCAGCGGCACCACCAGCGCCTGTTGGCGCGGCGCTGACAGTTCGACCGCGACGAACATGTTGCGCCGCAGTGGCGGGCGTTGACCCGCCACGCTTTGCCCCTGCGGGTCATCCACCCGCACGATCACCGGCGCGCTTTGCGTGCCCGGGTCAATCGCCTCGCCCATCCGCACCACGGTTGCGGGCCAGACCACATCGTGACCCGAGGCGGGCAGCGTGACCTTCGCCGTCAGATCCGGCACCGTGGCCCCGCCGCCCACCAGCCGCAGCATCGGGCCGATCCGGCCAATGGCGAATTGCGCGGCGATATCGACCGCGTCGGTGCCCTCTGCCGCCAGCAGGGTCTGACCGCGGCTGACATATTGGCCCAGATCGGCGGACAGTTCGGTCACGCGCAAATCATAGGGCGCGCGGATTTCGGCAAAGCCGATGGCACGTTCCAGCGCCGCACGCTGGGTGGCCAGCACCGCGCGCTCGGCCGCGTTCAGTTTCAGCGCGCTGTCCAGTTCGGTCAGCTTGCTGCGCGCGGTCAGTTGCTGGCGGCGCGTGGCCTCCAGCGCGGCCTGTGTCACCACCCCCTGCGTGGCCAGCCGTTCCTGCCGGGTCAGATCGTCGTTCATCAGGTCAAGATCGGATTGGGCCAGCGCGAGGCTCGCTCCCAGCGTCTCATCTTTCAGGTTTGACGCGGCGAGTTGCGCATCGACCCCCGCCAGATCAAGCTTCAGATCACTGTCGTCGATGGTGAACAACAGTGTGCCTGCCGCGATCATGTCGCCAGGCGCGAGCGGCTGCGCGATCTGCGTCACCGCGCCCTCGACCCGCGCCACGGCACGCCATTCGCGCACCGGCGCCACTGTGCCATAGCCACTGACCCGCGGCACCAGATCAACGGGTGCCAGCGTGATGACCCGCACCGGCGTTGGTTGGCGCGCAGTATCGGTGGGGGCAGGCAATTGCCGCAGGTTGCCGGCAAACCAGATCGCCGCAACGCCCAGCACCGCAGGCACCGCAACCATCATTGAACGCCGGATAAAGCGGGCCGCTGTCGTCATCTTGAAACTCCCTGTCGCTGCGCTGTCGGCGCCAATATGCAAGAGGGATCCCAATGATGCGACCGAAATATGTTATTTAGTGAATACGTCCATGTCGCACCCACCCAAAGTTTAAGATCGCCAAGGGGGAGATCTGCAATCCGGGTTGTTCCGCCTTGGGGCCCCGGGGTGACCGGGGTGCCGCCCCCACATTCGGAGGATGGTATGAAAGTAATCTTGGATATGTACCGGCGCGGCACGCTTTCGGACGGGCAGGTCGATGCAGCCAAGCGCTGGCGCGAAGATCCCTACAAGGTGATGCTGGCGCCGATCCTGTTTCGGATCCTGCATGATGTCTGCATCAAAGAGCTGGGGCTGGAAGAGATCGAGGCGCGGCACGGTTGGCCCGCGCGCAGTGCCAAGGCGATCATCGGTCTGATCTTGACGGCCATCAGCGAATGCGACGGCTTTCTGATCGCCAAGCCCGATGTGGCTGATGCCGGGTTGCGCGAACAGGTCGAGTTTCTGACGGCGGGCGATGTCGATGCGATTTCAGGGCCGATGCAGGCGTTCGGGCTCAGCCTGACCGAGGCGCGCCTGTTCGAGATCCTGCGGCGCGGTCAGGGCAAGACCCTGTCGAAAGACATGCTGCATCGGCGGCTTTATGCAGGCCTGAATGACGCGGATCTGCCCGATCTCAAGACCATTGATGTGCATGTCTGCAAGCTGCGCGCGAAGCTGGAAAAAGCTGGGTCGATGCAGCGTATCGCAACCGTCTGGGGGACGGGTTATCGGATCAAAGAGGCGGAGGTGACGCTATGACCGCGATCATCGTGACAACGCAGGCGTTGACGGCGGCCGAGGCCGTGGCCGGGGCGCAGTGGACCGTTCGCCTGTCGCCCATGGGGGCAGAGCCTGCCACGCATATCGGCTGCAACTGGGTCGCCGCGCCGCCGGATATCCTCGATGCGCTGGCGCGGATCGAGGGGGGCAGCATCGGCCCTGAGTTCACCGCGCTCTGCGCGGAGCTGGGATTGCAGGTGGTGGGGCTGGGGCAGGGGGTGTGAGGCCTTCGTGCCTGGCCGCGTCGCCTGAAAATGAGAACCGCCCTGGCCAGACGGCTGGGGCGGTTTTTTGCGTTTCTGGGCACGCGGGAACGTTTGTTGGTGGCCGTCGGCCGATATGCGGGCAGGCCCCGCCACCGTCCAGCACGCTCTGCACTGCGCCCACCACTTGGGCCGCGCGGGCATGTGTCGGGATCGCTGCTGAAATCATGTCGAGAACCCCGAACCCTCAGAGCGAGAAGTCATAGCCGTTGTGCGCCACGTTCCGCACCTCCTCGACGGTCATCGCGTTCTTCTTCGGACCATGCTGGAGGTGCACAAATTTGGTTTCACCCGTTCGGCTGTCGTTAAGATGGACAGTGCCCCTTCGGTCCGCCCACTGGGTCACCTGACTGTTCCACTCCGGCCCGAGCGGCGCGAAATCCACTTTCGGGCTCCTGAGAAACGCATTGAGATAGTTCTGATCAAGGCAATAGAAGCGCGGCATACGCGCCAGTTTCATCACGAGCTGATAAAGCAGCACCGAGGGCAACACCTTGCGCAGCCGCTTCATCCCCGCTTGCGAATAGACCACGACGCCGGGATTGAACACCTTGGGGCGCCCTTCGACATCTGCTGCAACCTCCACGCCCCAGAACCGCTTGATCACTCGTGCCCATTTGCGATCGTTCGCGCCGTTGATGCGGCCTTTCATCTCCTCGCGCAGCATGGGTTGTTCGGCCTCTTCCACCAACATCAGGTCGCCCCTCGCCCCCTCAAACACATTGGCCGTAAGCCCGCTCACCGGGATCACATCCATATCGACATAGAGCACATAGTCGTAGTCGCGAAAGGACTTGGCAAAGAGCGGTAACAGTGCGCCGAAATAGCGCTTGTGGAAACAGGGAAAGGAAACACGCCCGTCGCTCAGATAGTAGTCCGCGCCGATCTGTGCGGCATAGGCCCGAAACGCCTCTTCCGACGCGTAGGTATATGGCGGGCGCACCCCATTCCAGTACTGAAAAACAAGGGCTTCCATTCTGCCTGCCCATTCACTTGACCGATGGCTGGGTGCCTAAGGAGCACCCGATCATATGACAAGAGCAAAGCAGGGCCGCCTTCTGCAGTTCGGCTCCTTCTGCCGTCACCCCTGCGCGACGCAGACCGCTTGCACAAGGCCGATCAGCCAGTCCTGACGGTTGTTGAACATCGGGTTTGGCTTGGCCTCAGCGACCGACCTCTTCGGGGAAGCCGCACTGCGGCGTGGGCGTCATCCCGACCGGCGGCTGAGGGCGGAGCACGTCGATCAGGCTGCCGCGTTCGTAAGGGTCGGACAGCCGCCCGCCGTGGTTTACTTCACCCAGACCGAAATCGACCAGCGGGGGCAGAGAGCAGCTTAAATCCCATCAAAATTTGTTCAACAGGTGGGGAGTAGCTCAGTCTTGTGTGCTCACGAAATAGGCAATATGTAGGCCGTATGTATACAATGAATTGAAAGATTCCGGATAGTGTCGGGCCCGGTTGCCTTTTCTATTGTCATTCCAACACATGCCCGCCCCACGCTTTTGCCGCGCGCGGTGCAGTCGGCTTTGCAGGCCTGCGGGGCGCAGGGCGAGGTCGTTGTCGTAGCCGATAGCGATCCTGGCGTTGCGGCGAGCCTATCCGATCTGGCCGCGGATCCGCAGCTGCGGATTGTGCACAACATGGGGCCACGGGGCGCTTCGGGGGCGCGAAACCATGGGGTTGCCGTGGCCCGGGGTGAGATCGTTTTTTTTCTGGATGACGACGACGAGATCATCGCCGACTATCCGCGACGCGTGATGCCCGTCGCGCAGGCGCGGCAGGCAGACTGGGGCTTTTCGCGACACCTGACGCGCATTGATGAGGCCACGCCGCCCGAGCCAGCTTCGCGTAAGAAGCGCAGGCGCGGGGTCATACCGCCCTCGGCGCCGTTCAAGCGCAATGTCGCCGCGACCAGCAATGGCTTCTGGATCCGGCGGGATCTGTGCCAGTCGCTGGGAGGCTTTTGCACAGATATGCGGTTGGATGAGGATACCGATCTTTGCTGTCACCTTGTTGGAGCCGGGCATCGGCCGTGGTACGAGGAAGACTGCGGCATGATCCTCAACCGCGATGATGCGATCGAGCGGCTCACCAGTACCGGCCAGGCGCAGGATTGGGGGCAGTGTTACCTCAAGACCCTGCAGCGCGGCGCCGAGGCCTTGCGCGCCGAGCGGGGGGCGATCTCGTTTCTGGCCTTCCGCGCACAGCGAATGCTGATGCGGGCGGGCATGACCGAGCAATTACCCTTGGTCTACCGCGAGGTGCCGTGGATGTGGCTGCGCTTGGCGCTGCAGGCCAAGAGGACCTATGCCCGACTGTTCGGGGCGACTGAATAAGGGGCGCAGATTCACACGGATGGCGGGGCCTTGCGGCCCGCGCAAGACGAAACGATGGGTCAGGCCCCGAGAAAGGAAAGCCGATGACCGAACCCCGCGTAATCCTGTCGATGAAGTGGGGGACGCTCTATCCCTCGCTTTATGTCAATGTGCTGCACCGCGCCTGCCGCGATCATCTGGCGGGCGATTTCCGCTTTG
>JAQTYE010000061.1:0-3279 GCA_028749255.1 Paracoccaceae bacterium
GGCAAGACGCAGATTGTTTCGCTTGATACCACCATCGGCTGGCCTGCCGGTCAGGTCCTGCGCTAGGCGCCGGGGGGGGCGTTCGTTTGTAAAATGGCAGGCGCGCCCCGGGGCGTGCCTGCGCCTTCGTCGCGGTCGGCGGGGTCAGGCCGCACGACCGCGCCCTTGGCCCAGTGGCGGCAATTCTACCCGGCGCGGCAGGGCGCCGGGGAACGGCGCACAAAACCGTAGCGACAGCCCAGCAAGTGTCTGGCCGATCTCGTCCAGCCAGATCACGAAATGATCCGAGGGCCATTCATGCACCGCCAGCCGATCCCCGGCCAATCGCAGCACGAACCCGTCATGCCGCAATCGGCGTTGCAGGTCGAGCCAGCCATCGGCCGCGTCCAGCACTTGCCGCACGGCCAGCAACCCGCGTGCGGGGCTGGTCGGCGTGCGGGGGGCCGGGGCGCGCATCAGCGCGTCAAACAGGATATTGCGGATCACCTCTGCCGGGTTGAGTTGCTGCGCACGCGCGGCAGACTCGATCGCGGCAATAAAATCGTGATGCAGGCGGAGGGTGACGAGTCGATGCTGGGTCATCCCCCGATCTTGCGCGCACAAGTTTAAGGATGCGCTAAACCGAGCCCGATTTCGGGAAAAAGGGGCCGCACGGAATCCCCGGCGGCCCCGATGCAAGCGCTCAGATCTGTTCGAAGGCGCCGGTCTGCGGGTTGTACTGGCTCAGGTTACCCGCGCCAATGTCATGCCACAGCCCGTGCAGGGTCATGTCGCCCGCCTCAAGTGCCGCCTGAACAAAGGGGAAGGTCATCAGGTTTTCCAGACTGATCACCACAGATTCCTTTTCCAGCGCCTCAATTTGGGTATCTTGAGGCACGTCCTTGACGCGCTCGAACCCCGGGCGCAGCAGGTTCAGCCAGGTGCCCACGAAAGAGGTTTTTTCCTCCAGTTCCGGCGCATGGCCGGTGCACATCGCATGGCACCCCTGCACACCGCCGCATTGCGAATGCCCCAGCACGATCATATGCGCGACCTTCAGCGCCTTGACCGCGTATTCGATCGCCGCCGACGTGCCGTGGTGATCGCCATCGGGGTTAAACGGCGGCACCAGGTTGGCGATATTGCGGTGGCTGAAGAATTCGCCCGAGTCCGCGCCAAACAAGGACGTCACATGCACCCGCGAATCACAGCAAGAGATGATCATGGCCCGCGGGCGTTGGCCTTCATCGGCCAGACGGCGATACCAGCTGCGGTTTTCCGCATATGTCGTGGCTTTCCAGCCCTGATAGCGTTGAATCAGATAAGAGGGCAACGGCCGCACATTTTCCTTCATCATCTTTCCCTTCAAATGCTGCGGATTAGATAGGCTGCACCGGACAGAAATTCGAGAGGATTTTCGCCCACCTCAACCTTTTCTTGAGGCTTATCCCCCCATTCTGGCCGCGGTCATGGGGGCCAGGTGGTCGCGAGCGGGGGCTTGCGCAGATGCGGAGGGTGCTGGGTGGCACAGATATCAAAATTCTCATGCGATGAACCGGTGCGCCTCGATCCCGACCGGATTGTGGTGCTGTATGCCGAACTGGGACAGGTCGCGGCAGAGCGGGTCTTGTCCGCCGCGATGGAGGATTTGGCAGTGCATCTGGTGGCGATCCAGATGGCGGTGCAGGACGGTCGGCAAGAGGTGATCTTGCGCGGGTTGGACGAATTGGGCCGATTGGCGCGGCAGGTCGGCATGCGCGTGCTGTCGCATGTGGCGCGCGATCTGGCCGATTGTGTGCTGCGCGAAGATGCGGTGGCGCAGGCGGCGGTGCTGGCGCGACTGGTGCGGATCGGGGATCGGTCGCTGACGGCGGTGTGGGATTTGCAAGATATGCGCGGTTAGTGGCCGGGCACACCCTTGCAGGCGCTGATGGCTGCGCTAGGCTTGTCGGGCCACGGGTCGCGACAGGCCCGTCCGACTTTCAAAAGGACCGCCGATGACCGCCCCCCAGCACGACCACCCCGCCATGCGTTTCGCCCCTGCGGGCGAACTCGCAAAACCGCTTTACCTGTCCGATGGCGCCTTGCCCGAGGCGCTGACGCCTGCGCAACGCGGCTGGTGTGCGGCGCAGGGGGTTACCGGCGCGCTGGGCGATCTGTGTGTGCTGCCCGATGCCGAGGGCGGTATTGCGGGCGCGGTTTTTGGGCTTGGCACGGCGCAGGCAAGGGCGCGCGGGCGGTTTCATCTGGCCCGCGCGGCGGCGGCGCTGCCGGGCGGTGCCTGGTCGCTGGAAAACACCGATCTGCTGGGCGATACGCTGGAGCCCGAGGTGCTGGGCTGGCTGTTCGAAGGGTATCGTTTCGCGCGCTATCACGCGACCCCGGCGCCCAAGGCGCAGCTCGTTTGTCCGCCCGGGCTTGATGCCGCGCGGCTGGAGGCGTTGGCCGCAGGCGAGGCGCTGACCCGCGATCTGATCAACACGCCCGCCAATGATATGGGCCCCCACGAGCTGGAGGCCGAGGCCGCGGCCCTTGCCGCGCGCCACGGCGCCACGCTGACGGTCATTCGCGGCGAGGATCTGCTGACGCAGGGCTTTCCGCTGATCCATGCGGTGGGCCGCGCCAGCCCGCGTGCGCCGCGATTGCTGGATCTGCGCTGGGGTGATGCGGGGCCGGAACTGACACTGGTCGGCAAGGGCGTGTGTTTCGATACCGGCGGGCTGGATCTGAAACCGGCGTCGTCGATGGGGTTGATGAAGAAAGACATGGGGGGGGCTGCGACAGTGCTGGGACTGGCGCAGATGATCATGACGCTGGGGTTGGCGCTGCGGTTGCGCGTTCTGATCCCGGCGGTGGAAAATGCCGTTTCGGGCAATGCCTTCCGCCCGCAAGATATTTACACCGCGCGCAAGGGGATCAGCGTTGAAATCAACAATACCGATGCCGAAGGGCGGCTGGTTCTGGCGGATGCGCTGGCCTATGCCGACGAGGATGCGCCCGATCTGATCTTGTGCATGGCGACGCTGACGGGGGCGGCGCGGGTGGCGCTTGGCCCCGATCTGCCGCCGTTCTACACCGATGCCGAAGATCTGGCGGCGGGGTTGGTGTCCGGTGCGGTGCAGGCGGGTGATCCGCTGTGGCGGATGCCGTTCTGGGCGCCTTACGAGCCGCTGATCGAACCCGGCATCGCCGACCTCGACAACGCGCCTTCGGGTGGGATGGCGGGCTCGATTACCGCCGCGCTGTTCCTGCGCCGCTTCGTGACCGAGACAGAACGGTTCGCGCATTTCGACATTTACG
>JAQTYE010000061.1:3289-18353 GCA_028749255.1 Paracoccaceae bacterium
ACCGCAAAGCCGGGGCGGCCCAAGGGCGGCGTCGGGCAGGGCGCGCGGGCGATTCTGGCGGCGCTGCCGCAGGCGCTGGATCTGTGATGGACCGCCGCTTGACCCCGTTTTCGGGCCGCGTTGCACTGGAATCCCTGCGTGGGCAGGTTGCGGCGGTGGCATTTACCAAGGGCGAGGCCGCACGTGTCGCCGCGCCGGTGACCGACCTGCTGGCTGCGCCGGACGGGATGCGTGACCGGCAGCTGTTGTTTGGCGCACAGGTCACGGTGATTGACCGGCAGGGCGAGCATACCTTTGTGCAGGCGCTGGCCGATGGGTATTGCGGCTGGGTTGCGACAGCGGCGCTGGCCGATCCGCAATTGCCCACGCATCAGGTCAGCGCGCCCGCAACCCATGTCTATCGCGAGGCCTCGATCAAACGCGGCGAGGTGATGCGGCTCAGCCTCGGCGCCGCTGTCGCGGTTCTGGCCGAAGAGGGCATGTTCGCGCGCACCCCCGAAGGCTATATCCCGCGCCAGCATCTGCGCCCGCTGGCAATACCCGAAACCGACCCGGTCGCGGTGGCCGAACGGCTGATCGGCACGCCCTATCTGTGGGGCGGCAATTCGCGCGACGGGATTGATTGTTCGGGGTTGGTGCAGTTGGCCTATGCAGCTTGTGGCTGGCTGTGCCCCGGCGACACCGATCTGCAGCGCGACCGGCTGGGCAGTTTCCTGCCCGAAGGCGCGACCGCGCAGCGCGGCGATCTGTTCTTCTGGCGCGGCCATGTTGCGCTGGCGGTGTCGGACAGTGTTCTGATCCATGCAAACGCCCATTCGATGAATGTCGCGCTGGAAAGCATCGCACCCTGCCTTGCACGGATTGCGGCGGCGGGCGAGGGGCCGTTTTACGGCATCAAGCGGGGCAATGCAGGCCAAGCCCCGGGCGGGCGCTAGTCGATCGGGCGGATCAGCTTGCGCTCCAGCACGCGCAGAACGGGCGCCAGATCGTGACCGCGTTTCAGGATCTGGCCATCCATACCGATCACCGCATACAACCCTTGACGGTTGCGCAGTGCGGGGCGTTTTTCGATCCGATAGAGCGGGTTTTCCGCTGTGCGTCGGAACACCGAAAATACCGCCACATCCCGCAGAAAACTCAGCCCATAGTCGCGCCATTCGCCCGCGGCCACCATTCGGCCATAGAGCGACATGATCGCCCCCAACTCACGCCGATCAAAGGCAACCTGCGCGGGGGCAGATTGCGGGCCGGGAAAGGGCGTGGGCGACTGGATCGTCATGTCACAATGGTGGCACCGCAGCCCCGGCAAATCAACCCTTCGGTGCGGCACGAGGACGCGCCGCGAAATTGCCACGAAATCACCCCGGCTTCGCCGCCCGCCACGCGCTTTGATGCCTTGATCGCCCGGCATACAGGGGGCAGCGGAAAACGCTAAACCCCCGGCGGTGCGGTAAACAGCCCCCACCCAGTTCGCATCGCCGGGGCGCTTTCTGCGACAGACCTCGCCCGAAACGGCGGGGTTTCGCATTTGTGAGCGCGCGCCCGTTGCCTGTGCCGGGCTTTGCGGTCATCGTGCGGGCGAACTGCACGAGGAGCCCCATGATGCTGCGTTTTCCCGCGATTTCGACCCCGCTTCGCCTGAGCCTTGCGCTCGGCCTGACGCTTGCCGCCGGTGTGGCGCTTGCCAAGGACGAGGCGCAAAACCCGGTGGTGCGCGCGCGGATGGAGGCGATGCAGAAGATCAAGGTGCAGACCGGCATTCTGGGCGATATGGCCTCGGGCAAGACCGCGTTTGACGCCACGCAGGCCGCCGCCGCGAAAGACGCGCTGATTACCTTGGGCGATCAGATCGAACCGCTGTTTGCCGCCGAAGAGGACGACCCCGCGTCGGACGCGCTGCCTGATCTGTGGGCAAATCCCGGCGAGTTCCGGCAAAAGGCGAACCGGATGATCAAGGGCGCAATGGCGCTGGAAACCGGCAGCGCGCGCGCCTTGGGCGATTCGATGAATGCGCTGACCGCCTCGTGCAAGGACTGCCACGGCCGGTTCAAGATGTAAGGGGGCCGACCGGCCCCCGTTTCATTCCGCCGTGCCTGCGATCAGCCGCAGTCGATGTTGAAGATGTTGCCCGAGGCATCCAGCCGGAACACAACACGCTGCGAGTTGTATTCCTGCGGCTCCAGCCCGCGCCATTCGACGATGTTGATCGGGCGGGTGATGCCAAGCGTCGGGATCACGCTGCCCGGTTGTCCCAGCGCGGTGACATAGTCGGCGGCATGGCAGGTGTCGGGCTCGCGCTGTTCAAGCGCCCCTTCGGTGACCGGCGCGGTCAGATGCGGCGCGGGCATCGGCATTGCGTTTGCCTGAATATCTTCGGTCTGCGCGCCCTGGCACCCTGCCAGCATCAGCACGGCACCTGCGATGGCGGAAAATTTGAACAACATGTCGCACCTATTCTTGCGTTGGCCCGGGCAATGCCGCAGGCTTTGCCCACATATACAATGAGGATTGACCTATGAGAACCCGTGCCGCAGTGGCTGTCGCCCCCGGAAAACCTCTTGAAATCATGGAGGTGAACCTCGAAGGCCCGAAAGCTGGCGAAGTTTTGGTGGAAATCAAGGCCACTGGCATCTGCCACACCGATGAATTCACATTGTCGGGAGCAGACCCCGAAGGCATCTTCCCGGCGATTCTGGGCCATGAAGGGGCGGGTGTTGTCATCGAATGCGGCCCCGGCGTGACCACGCTGAAGCCCGGCGATCATGTGATTCCGCTTTATACCCCCGAATGTCGCCAGTGCCCCAGCTGCCTGAGCCAGAAAACCAACCTGTGCACCGCGATCCGCTCGACCCAGGGCCAGGGTCTGCTGCCCGATGGGACGACTCGGTTCTCGATGCTCGATGGAACGCCGATCCATCACTACATGGGCTGCTCGACCTTCGCGCAGCACACCGTGGTGCCCGAAATCGCACTGGCGAAAATCCGCGACGACGCGCCGTTTGACAAGGTCTGCTACATCGGCTGCGGCGTGACGACGGGGATCGGCGCGGTGATCAACACCGCCAAGGTCGAGATCGGTGCCAAGGCGGTGGTCTTTGGTCTGGGCGGCATCGGGTTGAACGTGTTGCAGGGCCTGCGACTGGCGGGCGCCGACATGATTATCGGCGTTGACCTGAACGAGGGGAAACGCGAAATGGCCGAACATTTCGGCATGACGCATTTCATCAACCCCTCGAAGATCGAGGGCTCGGTGGTCGATCACATCGTCAACCTGACGAAAACCCCCTTCGATCAGATCGGCGGCGCGGATTATTCCTTCGACTGCACCGGCAACGTCAAGGTGATGCGCGATGCGCTGGAATGCACGCACCGTGGCTGGGGGCAGTCGATCATCATCGGCGTGGCACCGGCTGGCGCGGTGATCGAAACGCGCCCCTTCCAGCTGGTGACCGGACGGGTCTGGAAAGGCACCGCCTTTGGTGGTGCGCGCGGGCGTACCGATGTGCCGCAGATCGTTGACTGGTACATGGATGGCAAGATCGAGATCGACCCGATGATCACCCACACCATGCCGCTGGAAGACATCAACAAGGCCTTCGACATGATCCACACCGGAGAATCGATCCGCTCGGTCGTGTTGTTCTGACCTTGGGCTTCTTCTTGGTCTAAATACTCAAACCCCCGGTCGCGCCTGTGGCAAGGCCGGGGGTTTTGCACCCCCGGACCCCCGCAGAGTATTTCCACCAGGAGAAGCTCAGGCGCCCAGATAGGCCGCCAGCGCGGCGGGCGGGTGGTCAAGCAGGGCGGCGGTGTCTTGTGGTGGGTGGGCTGTGCCCTCGGCCACCAGAATCGTCTGTGAGCAGAGCGTGCGGGCATCGGCCGGGTCATGGCTGACCATCAGCACCGTGGTGCCCTGTTCTGCGGCAATTTCGGCCACCAGCGCCAGCATGTCAGATTTCAATGCGGGGCCAAGCGCCGCGAAGGGTTCATCAAGCAGCAAAAGGGGCCGCGCGCGCAACAGGGCGCGGGCCAGCGCAACGCGGCTTTGTTGTCCACCCGACAGTTCGGCGGGTTTGCGCGCCCCCAGGTCCGCCAGCCCGACACGTGTCAGCGCGGCGGCGATCTTTGCATGGTCAGAGGTGCTCAGCCGCAGTTTCGGGTTCAGCCCAAGGCCAAGGTTTTGGGTGACACTCAGATGCGGAAACAGGTTTTGATCCTGAAACAGGATCGACAGCGGGCGCGCACCGGGCGCAGCATGGGTGATGTCCTGTCCCTGCCACAGGATGCGCCCCCCGGCGGGCGGCAAAAAACCCGCAACCGCTGCCAGCAGCGTGGATTTTCCCGCACCCGAGGGGCCGATCACCGCGCAGAGTGCGCCATGTGGCACGGTGAAATCGGCGCGCAGTGTGAAATCGCCCTGCTGGATGTGCAGCTTATCGAGGGTCAGCATGATGTCCAATCCGGTCGCAGGCCCAGAACAGGGCAAAGGTCAGGGTCGTGAGCAGGCAGGCGGCCGCAGCGGCCTGATCCATCCGATAGGCGCCCATCAGCTGGAACAGCGCCAGCGGCAGGGTTTTGGTTTCACCATCAGAAAACAGGGTGATGACGCCCAGATCGCCCATCGAGAACGCCGCCGCCAGTCCCGCGCCAAAGCCCAGGGGCCGGGCCAGCCGGGGCAGGGTCAGCAACCGCAGCCGGGCGAGGCCGCGCAGGTTCAGGCTGGCCGCAAGTCGGTCATAATCGGCCTGCAGTACCCGCACTTCGGGGATCAGCAGGCGCACCACGAAGGGCAGGCTCAGCGCCGCATTGGCCAGCAGGGTGACCGGCAGCGCCAGACTGGTCGGATTGACGAAGGGGCGCGCCATCAGGAACAGCCCGGTGCCCAGCACCAGCGATGAGGCGACCATTGGCAGCATCGCGGCGCCCTCGGCCCAAGGGTGGCGCGGCGCGGCCAGGGCCAACGGCAGGGCCAGGGCCAGTGTCAGCAGCGTTGAAGTCGCGGCAAGCCCCAGCGAGGTGCCGCAGGCCGCCCATATCCCGGGTGCCAGATCGGGCAGGGCGGGCAGGCCACGCAGGACAATCGCGCTGATCGGGCCAAGAAGAAACAGGGCCGCTCCTGCAATCGCCAGCAGGTCTTGCAGCGCCAGCGCACGGCCGCCGCCAAACCGCATTGGTGCCCGGTCCAGCCCCGCGCCGAAGGCGGGCGGGGCGGTCAGCCGGGCGGCCAAGGCCAGCGCGGCCAGACAGATACCGACCTGCACCAGCGCCAGACTGGCGGCGCGGCCCAGATCGAAATCAAAGCGGAAGGCCTGGTAGATCGCCAGTTCGACGGTGGTGGCGCGCGGGCCGCCGCCCAGTGTCAGCGCCACGGCGAACGAGGTCAGGCAGACCAGAAAGATCGCCAGAAACGCGCCGGGCAGCACCGCGCGCAGCATCGGCTTTTCCAGATGGCGCTGCACGGTGCCGGGGCCAAAGCCAAGGCTGGCGGCCAGCCGGAACCGTTCGGCCGGGATCGCCTGCCAGCCGTGCAGGATCATGCGCGTCGCCAGCGGCAGGTTGAAAAACACATGCGCCAGAATCACGCCATGCGCTCCATAGATCGTGACGTTGGGCAACCCCAGTGCGGCAAACCCCGCGTTCACCGCGCCGCGCCGTCCGAACACCGCGATCAACCCCATCACGGCAACGATGGTCGGCAAAATGAACGGCGCCCCCATCAGCGAGATCAGCACCGAACGCCCGGCAAAGCGGCGCCTGTTCAGGGCGCGCGCCACCGGCACGGCCAGCAGGCATGACAGCGCCGCCGACAGTGCAGCCTGCCACAGCGTGAACCACAGCGCCGACAGATCGGTGCCGCGCAACGCCGAAAATCCCCCGGCGCGGATCACCACCGCGCCGAGGGGCACCAGCACCAGCCCGGCGACCAGCGCCGCCGCCAGTGCCGGCAGGATTATTTGCCGAACGCGGCCAGCCATTCATCCAACGCCGGTTGACGCAGCGCCTCGGCCTGCGCTTCGTCAAAGAAGATCGTTTTTGCGGGGCGCGGCAGGGCCGCAAACTGTTCGGGCAGGAAGCCGGGTTTGATCACCGCCGGATAGGACCAGTTCGCCGTGGCGATCATGCCCTGAAACGCGTCGGACAGGATGAAATCCATGAATTTTTGCGTCAGTTCGGGCTGATCGGTGGTGCGCAGCTGGGCGGCGACCTCGGTCATGAAGTAATGCCCTTCGGGGAAGATCGCGGCGACTTTGGTATCGTCGTTTTCGGCAATCAGGTGATAGGCGGGCGAGGTGGTGTAGCTGAGCACCATGTCCACCTCGCCATCGGTGAACAGGCCATAGCTTTCCGACCAGCCCGGCGTCACGGTCAGCACCTTGGGGGCCAGTTTCGCCCAGGCCTCGGACGCCTTGTCGCCATAAACGCCCTTCACCCACAGCAGCAGCGCCAGCCCCGAAATCGAACTGCGCGGGTCCTGAATGGCGATTTTCAGGCTGTCGGGGGCGTCGAGCAGATCCTGGAACGACTGCGGCGGGTTGGCCAGTTTGGTCTTGTCATAGACAAAGGCGGTCTCGCCCCAGTTGAAGGGCAGGAATGTGTCGTCGGTCCAGGCAATCGGCAGGGTCAGAATGCTGGTGTCTTCGTTATGCGGCGCGAACAGGCCGGTGGCGCGCGCGCGCGCGGTCACATCGGTGTTCAGGCCGATCACCGCATCGGCCTCGGTCCGCTCGCCTTCCAGCAAGATCCGCGGCAGCACATCGCCCGCCACGAATTTCAGATCGCAAGCGCAGATCGCCTCGAAGCCCTTTTCAATCGCAGGCCCCGGCCCCCATTCGGAGGTGAAATAATCGGGCGCATAGACAGTGAGTACAGGCTTTTCATCGGCCACCGCAGAGGTAGCCGCCAAAAGACCCGCAAGCATCAGAGTTTTTCTCATTCTCGTCTCCAAAGCTGACGGGCGGAGTCAGGCCGGGACGAGCCGGTTACCTTCCCTCCGCCGGTCTTAACCGGTTCAGGTTCAACGGGTTCGCATGATGCATCTCAGCCAAGTGGCACCCCGAGGTGAGGCCGAACATAGGGGCTTTGCCCTGCCGCGCAAGGGGAATCCTCTTGAGCCGAACCCTTGCGCCCGCTATTCCCGCAGTCAAAGGGAGACCCGTGATGAGCTTCAACACCTTCGGTCATATGTTCCGCGTCACCACTTGGGGCGAAAGCCACGGGCCTGCGCTGGGGGCCACGGTCGATGGCTGCCCGCCCGGAATCGAGATTTCGGAAGAGTTCATCCAAGTGTTTCTGGATCGTCGCCGCCCGGGGCAATCGAGCATGACGACGCAGCGTCAGGAACCCGATCAGGTGCGCATCCTGTCGGGCGTGTTCGAGGGCAAAACCACCGGCACCCCGATCCAGCTGATGATCGAGAACACCGATCAGCGCAGCAAGGATTACGGCGAAATCGCGCGGCAGTTCCGGCCCGGTCATGCTGACATCACCTATCACCAGAAATATGGCGTGCGCGATTATCGCGGCGGTGGGCGGTCGAGCGCGCGGGAAACCGCGGCGCGGGTGGCGGCCGGGGGCGTCGCGCAGGCGGTGCTGAAGCAGCTGGTGCCGGGGCTGAAGATCACCGGCTACATGGTGCAGATGGGGGTGAAGCAGATTGATCGGGCGCGCTTTGATGCCGATGAAATTCTGCGTAACCCGTTCTTCATTCCCGATGCTGCCGTGGTCGATGAATGGGCCGATTATCTGGGCGCGATCCGCAAGGCGCACAGTTCCGTCGGCGCCCTGATCGAGGTGCTGGCCGAGGGCTGCCCCCCCGGTCTGGGCGCGCCGATCTATGCCAAGATGGATACCGATCTGGCGGCCGCGATGATGTCGATCAACGCCGTCAAGGGCGTCGAGATCGGCGAGGGCATGGGCGCCGCAATTCTGACGGGGATCGAAAACGCGGACGAGATCGTGATGGGCCCCGATGGGCCGGAATACCTGTCCAACCATGCAGGCGGCATTTTGGGCGGGATCACCACGGGCCAGCCGATTGTGGTGCGGTTCTCGGTCAAGCCGACCTCGTCGATCCTGACGCCGCGCCGCTCGATCAATACGGCGGGCGAAGAGATCGAGGTGGTGACCAAGGGCCGCCACGATCCCTGCGTCGGCATCCGCGCGGTGCCGGTGGCCGAGGCGATGATGGCTTGCGTCATTCTGGACCACCTGTTGCTGGACCGCGGCCAGACCGGCGGTGTGCGCGGTCAGATCGGGTAAGGGGGCGCTGCCCCCCTCGGGCCTTGCCCTCACCCCCCGGGATATTTTGACCAAGTCGAAGGGCTCAGGCCGGGGAGCCAAAGGGGCAGGGTGGCAGGGCGACGTCACGGCGGATCTGTTCGGTGAAGGCGCGCAAAAGGGGTACCCGGCGCGGACGGAAGCTATCGGGCAAGGCCGCGACGGCCTCCATTCGGGCGACGATGAATTTGCGGAAATCCTGCCGCAGGGTGCACCAGGCCAGCAGCATCTGTTCGTTGTCCAGATAAACCAGACCCAGCGGCCAGATCTGCCGGACGCTCTGGCGCCCGTCGGCGTCGCGGTAGTGCAGGTGCAACGCGCGTTCGTCCCAACAGGCGCTGCGGATCACGGCCAGATCGACCGGTGCCTGTGCGCGGCGCTGAAACCGATACGAGCTGAGCACCGCATGCGCGGCCTGATGCGCACGGGTTTCGGGCAGGGTGGCCGCGATTTTCGCCAAGGCCATTTCGCCCGCCCGCGCCAGTTCGCCGTCACCCAGATGGCGCAGCTCGGCCACGCCCAGCGTCAGCGCCTCGATTTCCAGCCGGGTCAGGCTTTGCGGCGGCAGTGCGGGGTCTTCGGTCAGGGTGTAGCCATAGCCAGCCGCCCCGTCGATCAGCGCCCCACCGGCCCGCAGCGCCTCGATGTCACGATAGAGCGTGCGCGCGCTGACGCCGGTTTCCTCGGCCAGCCGCGCGGCGGTGACGGGCGCGGGCAAACGGCGCAACGCATCAAGCAGACGAAACAAACGAGGAGCGCGGGCCATGGTATCCTGACATGTTCTGACAGTAGATCTGTGCCATACAGCCCCTGACAATTCCAGACAGGAGGCCCCGATGCTGACTTTTTATCACTCCCCGAATTCCCGCTCGACCACGATTCTGGCGCTGTTGCACGAGTTGGGCGCCACTGACCGCGTCGCAATCCGCCGGGTCGATATTCTGCGTCAGGACGGAACAGGCGCACGCGATCCGGCCAACCCGCACCCCGAGGGCAAGGTGCCCTTCCTGACCGATGGCGCGGACTGGGTGCGCGAACGCGGTGCGATCGTCGCCTATCTGTGCGAACGTTTTCCCGAGGCGGGGCTGGCGCCGATGCCGGGTGAGCCGCTGCGCGGGCGGTTCCTGAGCTGGCTGAGCTATTATCAGGGCGTGATGGAGCCAGTGGTGGTGGGGCAGGTCATGGGCATTGATCACCCGGCGTTTTACGCGACCTTCCGCGATACCGCCTGCATGGCCGAGCGGCTGGCCGAGGCGCTGCGTGCAGGGCCCTATCTGCTGGGCGAACGGTTCAGTGCCGCTGATCTGCTGCTGCATTCGCCCTTTGCGTGGTTCCCGCAAATGTGCCCCGATGTGCCGGAGATCAAGGACTGGGTGGCGCGCTGCGCCGCGCGGCCTGCCAATGAGTGGGCGCGGGTTCAGGATGCGGGCGGACCGGAGCTGCCTGCCGAGCCTGCCTGAATCCCCCCTGCGCCAACCTGCGCCTTGCCCCTGCTGAACCGAACGGTCTATGCTGGCACTGCCCGGCACAGACCGGGTTGGAGGAACTATGGCGCAGGCAACAGACACACCGCAGATCCGCAAGGGGCGCAAATACGACCAGGTGCTGGACGGTGCGCGCACGATCTTTCTGCGTGACGGGTTCGAAGGCGCCTCGGTCGATGACATCGCGCGCGAGGCGGGGGTCAGCAAGGCAACACTTTACAGCTATTTCCCGGACAAGCGGCTGCTGTTCATGGAAGTCGCCAAATCCGAGTGCGCACGTCAGGCCGACGAGGCGGTGGAGTTGATCCATCGCCCCGCGCCGCCCGAACAGGTGTTGCGGTTTGCCGCCGAACGGATCGTGGCCTTCATGGCGTCGGATTTCGGGCAGGGCATCTTTCGGATCTGCGTGGCCGAGGCCGACCGATTTCCACAGCTGGGCCATGAATTTTATCATTCAGGCCCCCTGCTGGTGCGCACCCGGCTGGTGGAATACCTGCGTGAGGCCACCGCGCGAGGGGATTTCGTGATCGAGGATTTCGACCTTGCCGCCGATCAATTCGCCGAACTGTGCAAGGCCGATATCCACGCCCGTCTGATCTTTGGTGTCGATGCGTGTTGCGCGCCGCGTGACGTCAAGCGCACCATCGACGGCGCGGTCGAGATGTTCATGGCGCGCTACGGCGCCAAGCCCGCCTAGGCCAGATCACGCACGATCAGGTTGCCCGTCGGGCCTTGTTTCACCTCGAACCGGCCGGTTTTCCGCAGCAGGTCCGAGAGCTTCGCGGCGCCATAGGTGCGGGTATCGAAATCGGGGTGGCTGAGCGTGATGAACTGGCCCAGCGGGCCCAGCGTGTACCATTCTTCTTCAAGCCCGATCCGCTTCATCGCCGCCACGATGATCGGGATTGCGCTGGCGGGCGACAGTTTTCCACGGGCATTGGCCTGCTCGGTGGTTTCCTGGGGCTGGCCGTTCGGGATGCCGGGGGCTGCCGGTTCGGTCGGGGTCGGCTCGGCGCCGCCCAGGTTTTCGACGTAGATGAAGCGTTTGCAGGCATTGCGAAAGGCCTCGGGGGTTTTCTTTTCACCGATGCCGAAAACATCAAGCCCCTGTTCGCGGATCCGCGAGGCGAGCCGGGTGAAATCGCTGTCTGAAGAGACCAGCACAAAGGCGTCAAACAGCCCCGAATGCAGGAAATCCATTGCCGCGATCACCAGCCCGATGTCAGAGGCATTCTTGCCCTTGGTGTTGGAGAACTGCTGATCGGCGACCATGCCCAGCGTGTTGACCTTCTTCGCCCAGCCCGCCAGCCGGGGCGAGGACCAGTCGCCATAGATCCGCCGGACCGAGGCCTCGCCCAATCCCGAAATCTCTTCGAAAATTGCCTCGGCGTGGCCGGCAGGAACATTGTCGGCGTCGATCAGGACACACAGGCGGGGGGCACGGATTTCAGACATGGGCGTTCTCTCTTGTTTTGAGCAGAGTACGCGATCCGGCCCGGGCGCGCCATGAACAAAGCCGGGAGTGTCTGTAAAAGAAAACGCGCCCCGGAGGGCGCGTTTCAAGGGTGTCGCAGGGCCACGTCTTAGACGTGTTTGCCTTTATGGGGCGCCCAGATGCGTTTGTTGGTCAGATACAGCAGAACCGTCAGAAGACCCAGCAGCAGAACAGCGGTGAAGCCCATGTTCTTGCGCGCCATCATCTTGGGTTCAGCCGCCCACATCAGGAAGGCTGCAGCGTCTTCGGCCATCTGTTCGGTGGTCGCGGGCGTGCCGTCTTCGTATTCGATCAGATCGTCCGACAGCGGCGGCGGCATAGCGATCCAGCTGCCCGGCACGGTCGAAACGCCGTGTTCATCCTTGCAGGTGTCGGGGATGCCACCGTTCGGGAAGGCGGTGTTGTAGTAGTAGCCGTCAATCCCGTCTGGCGCACAGGCCGGGTTTTCCTCGAAATGCGTCAGGATCGCGTGGACATATTCCGGCCCGCCGATGCCCTGAACCAGCTGTGCAATCCCGGTGCCGTAAGGCCCATGGAACGCGGCGCGGTTTTTCGCGATCAGCGACAGGTCCGGCCCCATGCCATCGCCCGTGCGGATCGGGAACATGTCGGTTTCCTTGCGCGTGCGCGGCTCGCCGGTGTCGTGGTCGATCGCCTCGTCCAGATCGGCGGCATAGGCGCGAACCCAAGCCGGATCCATCTGCGGCCCGCCCTCATCTGAGAGCGTGCGCAGCGGCACGAATTTCATGCCGTGGCAGGCCGAGCAGACCTCGCGGTAGACCTGGAAGCCACGACGCAGCTGCTGCTGGTCGAACTTGCCAAACGGACCTTCGAAGGTGAAGGCGAAATCCGGGATATGCGCAGCGCCACCCGCAGCAAACGCCGATCCAGCACCCAAAATGAGCGCGGAGGCGGCAGAGATCAGAAGTTTTTTCATGATTTCGGTCCTTGTCCTTACTCAGCCGGGTTGCCGTAGTGGCTTTTGAAGTCTTCTTCGATCGTCGCAGGCATCGGCAGCGGCTTCTCGATGATACCCAGCAACGGCAGGATCACGAAGAAATAGGCGAACCAGTAGGTCGCACCGATCAGCGAGATGTAGGGATAGATCCCGTCGGTCGGCATCGCACCCACCCACATCAGAACGACGAAGTCGATGGCCAGCAGGTAGAACCACCACTTGAACATCGGGCGATACTGGCCCGAACGCACTTTGGAGGTATCGAGCCACGGTGCCAGCGCCATCGCAATGATCGCGCCAAACATCGCCAGCACGCCGAAGAATTTGGCGTCAACGATGCCGAAGGTGATCTTGTTGACCAGGATCACCGCCCAGACGTCCGCGGTGAAGGCCCGCAGGATCGCGTAGAACGGCAAGAAGTACCATTCAGGCACGATATGCGCCGGGGTCGAAAGCGGGTTCGCCTCGATGTAGTTGTCGGGGTGGCCCAGGTAGTTCGGCATGAAGCCCACGACAGCAAAGAACACCACCAGGATCAGGACCAGCGCGAACAGATCCTTGATCACGAAATAGGGCCAGAAGGGCAGGGTATCTTTTTCTGCATCGGCCTTCGAGGTGCGGCGCACTTCAACACCGGTCGGGTTGTTGTTGCCCGTGGTGTGGAAGGCCCAGATGTGAACGGCCACAAGCGCGGCGATCACGAAAGGCAGCAGGTAGTGCAGCGAGAAGAAGCGGTTCAGCGTGGCGTTATCCACGGCCGGCCCGCCCAGCAGCCAGGCCTGAATTGACGGCCCGATGCCCGGGATTGCGCCAAACAGGCCGGTGATCACCGTGGCACCCCAGAACGACATCTGGCCCCAGGGCAGAACATAGCCCATGAACGCGGTGCCCATCATCGCCAGATAGATCACCATGCCGATGATCCAGGTGACTTCGCGCGGCGCCTTGTACGAGCCGTAGAACAGGCCGCGGAAGATGTGGATATAGACGGCGAAGAAGAACAGCGAGGCGCCGTTCGCGTGGATGTAGCGGATCGCCCAGCCACCGTTCACGTCGCGCATGATATGCTCGACCGATTTGAACGCCAGATCGACATGCGGGGTGTAGTGCATCACCAGCACGATGCCGGTCACGATCTGCATGACCAGGCAGAACGCCAGGACGATACCCCAGATCCACCACCAGTTCAGGTTCTTCGGCGTCGGGATCATGATGGTATCATAGATCAGACCGACGATCGGAAGGCGTTTATGCAACCACTGTTCGGCGCCCGTTTTGGGCTCGTAGTGGTCGTGCGGAATTCCAGCCATTTTCTCTGTCTCCCTGCCCTTAGCCGAGCTTGATCGTGGTGTCGTCAGTGAAGGCCGCGACCGGAATGTCGAGGTTCCGGGGGGCGGGGCCTTTACGGATGCGGCCTGCCGAGTCGTAGTGCGACCCGTGGCAGGGGCAGAACCAGCCGCCGAAATCGCCGGCATCGCCCAGCGGCACGCAGCCAAGGTGGGTGCAAACCCCCATCATCACCAGCCATTCGCCCGCTTCGTCCAGCGTGCGGTTTTTGTCTTCGGCATCGGCGCCCGGCTTGTTGGCGTTTTCGGCCGACGGGTCGCGCAGATCAGCCAAGGGGACCGAACGTGCCAGGTCAATGTCGGCCTGGGTGCGGCGGCGGATGAACACCGGCTTGCCGCGCCATTTCACGGTCAACTGGGTGCCCAGCTCGACGCCCGAAACATCGACAAAAATCGACGACATCGCTTTGACGTCTGCCGAGGCATTCATCTGATTTACCAACGGCCAAACGGCGGTGCCTGCAACCACTGCGCCGGTTCCGGCGGTTGCGTAATAGAGGAAATCCCTCCGGGTGCCTGCGTGATCTTCTGCGTGGGACACGAATTTTCTCCCTTCCCGGGCCTGGGCTCAGGCCGATACGACTTGCCGGGCCGCACATTTCGTGCCGCCGAACATTGCCGCTCTTTACCAATCACATCCCCGTCAGTCCAGCAGACAATAGCGCGCATCGTCAGGGAATTGCCGCGCTGCAACAGGGTTTGGCGCCGTTTGCGCTCACGGACGGGCGTTCGGGGCGCGGTGCGGCGACGCCGCCGGGGGGACGGCTGCGGCACGCGGCCTTGCGCCCCAAGCGGCGATGCCGTGCGGGTGGGCGCGCGACTCAGTGGGGTCCGGTGTCGTGGGGATCAGTCTGGCGCCAGCATGTATCCCAGGCCCCGCACCGTTTGCAGATAGAGCGGTTCGCGTGGGTCGGGTTCGATCTTGCGGCGCAGGCGGGTGATCTGCACGTCGACCGCCCGATCACCGCCGACCGCTTCGTCGGCGGTCGCGCCGCCACGGTCGCGGCCCAGCTCGTCAATCAGGTCGGTGCGGCTGACTACCTCGCCTGCGCGGGTGGCGAAGATCCGCATCAGCGCGACCTCGGTCGCGGTCAGGCGCACGGCCGCCTCGCCCGACCACAGTTCGCCGCGGTCCTGATCGTAGCGCAGCGGCCCAAGGTGCAGATATTTCGGCCCGGCCTGCACCGCCTCGGGGACCCGGCGCAAGATCGCGTTGATCCGCAGCAACAGTTCCTTGGGCTCGAACGGTTTGGCCAGATAGTCGTCGGCCCCGGCCTCCAGCCCCTCGATCCGGTCGCGGGTTTCGCCACGTGCCGTCAGCAACAAGATCGGCGTTGTCATCCGCGACCGCAGATCGCGCGTCAGGCTCAGCCCGTCTTCGCCCGGCATCATCACATCCAGCACGATCAGGTCGAACTCGATCAGCTCGACCAGACGACGCGCGGCGGCGGCGTGGGCGGCTCCGGTCACGCGGTATCCCTCGCGTGCAAGAAACTCCTTCAGC
>JAQTYE010000062.1 GCA_028749255.1 Paracoccaceae bacterium
GGGGTGCGCGCCTGCGAGGGACGCAGCTGATAGCTGTGGGCATTGGCGCCCTTGTCGAGCAACACCGCAGGCGTGCCCAGATCGCCCATCACTTGCGCCACGAGCGATTGCACGGCGGGAATATCGGTGACCACCTGCGGCACGGCGGCCATCGCGGGCGCGCTCAGCAACAAGATGGGCAGGGACAGGGTGATCGGGCGCATGGGCGACTCCTCAGGCTTGTGATTTGGAGGGGATCTATGTATGTAATATCGTAACAGGTCAAGAGAAATGTGATACAGTAACATGTCTAACCCCGAGACTGACCCCGATGCGACCCTGGCCTTTGCCCGCCATGACCACGCACATTGCGCCTGTGACACGCTGGCCCGGGCCGAGGCCGAGGCCCTGCGGCGTGGCGCCCGGCTGACCCCGGTGCGCAAGCGGGCGCTGGAAATCCTGCTGGAGGCGCATCGCGCAATGGGTGCCTATGAGGTGTTGGACCGGCTGGCGGCCGATGGGTTTGGCAATCAGCCGCCGGTGGCCTATCGGGCGCTGGAATTTCTGGTCGATAATGGGCTGGCGCATCGGGTGCGCCGCCTGAACGCCTTTGCGGCCTGTATGCACCCGGGCGAGGATCACGCGCCGGTGTTTCTGATCTGCCGGGTCTGCGATGCGGTGGCCGAGGCGCCGGGGGCTGCGGTGCGTGTGGCGCTGGATCAGGCCGCGGCCGATCTGGGATTCGCGGTCGAGCGTGCCAATATCGAGGCGCTGGGCCTGTGTCCCGCCTGTGCAGGGGCTGACCAGAATGCAACTGCCTAAGCCTTTGATAACTGCCGAAAACCTGAGTGTTTCCCATGGCGGCGCGCCGGTCCTGTCGGGGGTCGATTTCACCATCGCCCCGGCCGAGATCGTGACCGTGGTCGGGCCCAATGGTTCGGGTAAATCTACATTGATCAGGGCGCTGATCGGGTTGGAGCCTGCGGCAACGGGGCAGGTCACGCGCCAGCCCGGGCTGGTGATCGGCTATGTTCCGCAAAAGCTGCATATCGACGCCAGCCTGCCAATGACGGTGCGCCGGTTCCTGTCGTTGCCGAAACGGGTTGGCAATGCCGATGCCGCTGCGGCGCTGGCGCGCACCGGAGTGCCCGGGCTGGAAGGACGGCAGATCACGCGGTTGTCTGGCGGACAGTTCCAGCGTGTGCTGTTGGCGCGTGCCCTGTTGGCGCATCCGCAGATCCTGATACTGGACGAGCCGACGCAGGGGCTTGATCAACCCGGCACGGCGGCGTTTTACAAGTTGATCGACGAAGTCCGGGCCGAAACCGGCGCCGCGGTGCTGATGGTCAGCCACGATCTGCATGTGGTGATGTCCGCCTCGGATCGGGTGATCTGCCTGAACGGCCACGTCTGCTGTGCGGGCACGCCGCGGGTGGTGTCGAATGCGCCGGAATACCGTGCACTGTTTGGCTTGGGCACAGGGGGGGCGTTCGCGCTCTATCAGCACGTCCATGACCACGATCACGACCATGACGAGGGTCACGGCCATGATCCCGCGCATCCACACCACGCGCATCCGCATGCGGAGCACCCCTCCCATCCCCCTCACGATTGCGAGCATGATCATGCTGGATGATTTTCTGACCCGCGCGGCGCTGGCCGGAACCGGGCTGACGCTGGCCACCGGGCCGCTGGGGTCTTTTGTGGTCTGGCGGCGGATGGCCTATTTTGGCGATGCGACGGCGCATGCCGCTATCCTTGGGGTGGCGCTGAGCTTTGGCTTTGGCATTTCCGTCTATGTCGGCACGCTGGCCGTGGCGCTGGGTATGGCGCTGACAGTGGCGCAGCTGTCGGGGCGGGGGCATGCGATGGATACGGTGCTGGGCGTTCTGGCACATTCCGCGCTGGCCTTCGGTCTGGTTGCGGCCTCGTTGATTTCGGGGTTGCGGGTGGATCTGAGCGCATGGCTGTTTGGCGACATTCTTGCGGTCAGCCGCATGGATCTGGCCATTGTCTGGGGGGGGGCGGTGCTTGTGCTGCTGGCGCTGGCCTGGCGCTGGCAGGGGCTGCTGGCCTCGACCATCAACGAAGAACTGGCGCAGGCGTCCGGGCTGAACCCACGGCTGGAACGGCTGGTGCTGGTGTTGGCGCTGGCGCTGACGGTGGCCGTGTCGATCAAGATCGTAGGCGCCCTGCTGATTGCGGCATTGCTGATCGTGCCCGCCGCCACCGCGCGGCAGTTCGCGCGATCCCCCGAGGCGATGGCGCTGGGGGCCACATGCGCGGGGGCTGTGTCGGTTGTGTTGGGGCTTTGGGCATCGATGCGGTTCGACACACCTGCGGGGCCGTCGATCGTGGCGATGGCCGCGGTGATGTTCACGGTTTCTTTGATTTTGCCCCGTCGCGCCTGAGAGGGTTGCGGCGGCGCAGCAATTTCGAAGGGACAGAACAAGTTCCCGGAATCAGTAAAAAAAATTCGCCAAGAATCGGAGCGCTGCCCAAAAACGGCGAAAAAGTCGCAGTTGCGACGCTTTTGCACGGCGGCGGCGGCTTTGGGCGCGGGCAGCTGTGCTAAAGTGCAACAGTCGGTGGCGGCCAGATTGAAATAGCCGTGATTCTCCTTTGCATTTATTCGTGGTTATGCAAATCTCGCTTCGATGCTGCCAGCGTAGGCGGCTCTCTACAGTAATGACGGAGATTACTATGAAAAAACTCGCTACCATCGCTCTGGCCCTGGGCCTGACCGCTTCGACCGCTTTCGCTGGCGGCTACACCGCTCCCGTCGTCGACGCCGAGCCGGTTGTCGTCGAAGGCGCTTCGTCCTCGAACGCTGCTTGGCTGATCCCGGTCCTGCTGATTGCAGGTATCGCGGCTGTTGCCTCGAACTAATTTTAGCTTCGGCTAAAATCAAAAAGCCGGAAAGCATCGCTTTCCGGCTTTTTTGTATCTGTCGCGTGGTTTTGACGCGAGCCAAGAAAAAAGCGCCCCACCGGGCGCTTTGGTCATTTCGGGGGCTGGCAGGGCAGGGCGCCCGCTTAGTCACGCAGGCTTTGCAGTACCAGATATCCAAGCCCCGGCCCGACCCATTGCCGCGACACCAGCACGCGCCCGTCCGCCGCCACCAGATAGCCGTTGTCGATTACCGCGCCCGAGCCTTCGCAATGTTCGCTTACCTGCTGGCCCGAATAGGCGATGCCAGCCAGTTCTTGCGTCATGCTGGCGCCAGGGGTGACGGTGCAGGTCATTGGCACCGGGCGTTCCACCCCGTTGCCATCCAGATAGCGCTGAACACGCGGCGCACTGCCCGCCTGCCGGGCGCGGATCAGCCGGGCGACAGCATCGGTATCGGCCGACATCAGATCACGGCCATAGCCGCGCGTGCCCGCCAATAGCCCGGCGCGCAGCATCACACCGCGCTGATCGGGGGTTTGATAGCTGCGCATTGTGCCATTCTCGCCGACCATGCCCAGCACGGTCGGTGCGCCCACCGCCTCGAACGTGGCCAGCAAGACAGGCCCTTTGACCGAAGCCAGTGCGGCCTGCGCCAGTTGCGCGGGATTGGGGGCCTGTACGGGGGCCGTGGCCGCCGCGCGTTTGCCCGGCAGAACCGCGCCCAGCCCGCCCTTGACCAGCGCCGCACCGCCCGCGCCGCGTTCCAGCCCCGCAGAATCGCGCGAACAGCCCGCAACCGCCAGCGTCGCGATCAGCAGCGCCGCCGTCGCCGTGATGGCGCCCCGCAATGAGAGATGGCTCATCGCCAGAATCTCCCCCAGTCCTCGTAAATCGCGCCCATGTGGTTGCCGCGCACCGTTTCATACAGCCGCCCGTCCACATCGACCCGTGCCCCGCCGTCGCCGGTATAGGGCCGGATCGTCGGGTGGAAGGTCGCCAGCGTCGGTTTGCCCAAGGCCCAGCTGAGCGGAATCGTCAGCCGCACGCCCTTGTCAAACGACCCGGGCCCGAAATCGGACGACGACATGTCGGTCAGCGTGGCGAAGGCGCCAACGCTCCAACCATTGGCCAGTTGTCGATCAATTGACACCGTCGCGCCCCAGTCTTCGGCCAGATAGCGGCCGACGTCGAGCTGCCCGGTCACACCCGCGCCGAAATCGTAATAGGCCGACAGGTGCCCGCTGAGCGTGTCGTAATCCTGAAAATCGAAGGCATTATCGAAGGCGCGCTGCTTGACGTAGTCCAGCTCTGCCCCCAAGGCCAGACGGCTATCCACCGGCTTCCACAGCACCTCGCCCGAGACGCCACCATACATCCGCTCCAGATAGCCCAGGGTGACGCGGCTATAAACGGCCTCGGCCGGGCGGCTGTACCACGCCAGCGTCAGCCGTTCGAGCGTCAGATCGCTGTTCTTTTGGTATTCCGCCACGTCCGAGCGCACATGCGGCACCGGCGAGGTCGAGACGCGGGTCTGATCGTTCAGGTTGCCAAACACCTTTTGCCGCAGCGTGCCCGACAAGATCAGCCCCGGCGCCAGATCAAAGCTGCCATTCAGCGCGATGCCCATGTCGGCATGCAGATCCTGGCCCGGGTCGAAGGTCGAAAACTCGACATAGGGCGACAGGCTGAAACGATAGCGCGGATAGATGCCTTCGGTGGGCGTGTAGGCGCCGCCCAGAGCCGCCTCGCCAATCACGGTGCGCGCCAGAATCTCGCCCGACTGGGTATTCTCCAGCTGCTCCAGATCGCTGCGCTTGAAGGTCACCGAAGCGGTGGGCAGGCCGTTCACCACCGGAGTAATCACGATGGTCTCGACCGAAGGCGGCAGCGCACGGGTCAGGATGCGTGCGGTGTGGCCCAGGGCCTGCGGCGTCGAGTTATAGGTCTCATTGCGCAGGCGCAACTCGACCCTGTCGGCGGAAAGTTGCATCGAATCAAGGATCTGGCCGTCTTTCTTCAGGCTGTCGGCAACCACCTTCTGAATCGCGGGCGCGGCGGTCGGGTCGGCGGTCCAGGCGCCCGACCAGCCATCCGGGTCGGCACTGGGCGCGGGGCGCGGACGCACCGGCAATGGCGCTTTTTCCAGCCCGGACGGTGCGGGCGGTTGGTGCGGGTCCAGCACGAAGTTGAACTGAAAGCCAACTTCGGAGCCCGCCAGATAATAGGCCGAAACCGACGCCATCTGGTTGATCTTGTAATCGGCCCCGAAGTTGACCGAGGTCTTGCGGTCAAATCCGTTGGTCGCGACTTCGGCGGCATAGGCGTCAGAACTGACCTCGGCCTTCAGAACCAGCTTGTCATTGGCTTGCCAGGCGACGCCGGCAAAGGCGGCCGCAGGGCCGCGGAACCAGGTGTCGGCATTCAGTCCGCCGACCGGATCGGCGACGGGGCGGGTACCGCCGCCAAAGCTGTTTTCGGTGCCCAGACGGCCCCAGCCGATCCCGGCGCTGGCCCGCAACTGCGGGGTCAGGGTTTTCGTGGCCACCACATATTCGGCGGCATTGATCCCGGTGCCGAACATGTCGCGCAGGCCAATGGCCACGGCCGGGCGCCAGCCCTGTTCGTCCAGCACCTGCCAGCGCAGATCGAGGGTTTTTTCCTTGAGCGTGTCGCCCCCCAGGCCCAGCCCGTCCTGATGGGTAAAGCGCAGCGTGCCGGTGACGCGCGGGGTGATCTGGAACGCAAAATTGCCGCGCAGCGCGCCCGCCGCCTTGCCGACCGAGGCCGCGATTTCACCATCGCGCATCACTTCGGCGGTGGGCATGTCGATCAACCCGGGGGTGCCGAAACGTCCCAGGCTCCACCCCAGCGTGGATGTGGTCTCGGCCTGCGCCGTAAACCCGACAGGCACCAGCCCTGCAAGCAGCGCCAGCGTGCTGACCTTACCGATTTTCGTGAACATGCGCGCCATCGGAACCTCCACCTTTGACCCTCTATAACCCGGGTTTTGGCTGCAACGCGAGGGGGAATGCCCCGTTTTTTGCGGGCCGTGGCCTGTTGGACGCAGCATTTTGGGGCGCAGGCCCTGCGGCAATGCGCCCCGCTGCGGGGGGTGTGAAATCTGTTATCAGATAACGTAACATGTATTTTAAATGCAGGAATGACCATGAACACCGATCCTTCGCCCGATCAGGGGCGCCATCGTGGCGCAGGACACTGCGGCGATCCGGCCCGCGCCGCGCGCCATCGGCACGACCAGTCGGTGTTTCACACCCTGCTGGCGCGGCACACCGAAATCCGGCGCACCGTGACCCGGACCGCGCAGGGGATCGTGACGCTGACCATCTCGGGCAGCGCTGATATTGTGGCGCTGCTGCATGATCACGCGCATGAAATGCACCGCCGAATGACCGAAGGGTTCGGCCTGCGCCACTGGGATCCGGCCTTTGCCGAGATCTTCGCGCAAAAGGACAAGGTGCAGATGCAGGTTGAAACCCTGCCTGACGGGGTGCGGGTGGTGGAAACCTCGGACGATCCGAATGTGGTGCTGCTGATCCAGGCGCATGGCGCGCAGGTATCGCGTTTCGTCGCGGGCGGCGCCAAGGTCGCCGCGCAGCAAAGCCCGCTGCCAGATGCCTATCGCCGGGTGACCGGCTGAGCGATACGGCCGGTGCCACGGCCGCTGCCCGGACCGGGGGACGTGCGTCCCCGCGCCCCCGGTCCGGGCGAAATTACAGACAGGCCTCGAACAGCGCGCGGGTGTTTTCCGCCGTCATTTCAATCGGGTTGCCGCCGCAAGACGGGTCTTCCAGCGCCATTTCGGTCAGCATGTCCAGATCTTCGCGTTTGACGCCCATTGCGGTCAGATTGGCCGGAATGTTCAGCATCGTGCGCAGATCCATCACCGCTGCGCGAAAGCCGTCAAACCCGCCCGCGATTCCCAGATAGGCTGCGGCGCGTTCGATCAGCCCCTCGATTGCGGCGCGGTTGTAGTCCAGCACCATCGGCATCACGCAGGCATTGGTGGTGCCGTGATGCGTGCCGTAAACCGCGCCCACCGGATGAGACAGCGAATGGATCGCGCCAAGCCCCTTCTGAAATGCCACGGCCCCCATCGCCGCCGCTGACATCATATGCGCGCGGGCCTGCAGGTCGGTCGGATCGGCGTAAACCTTGGGCAGGTTTTCAAACACCAGACGCATCCCTTCCAGCGCGATGCCCTGGCTCATCGGGTGATAGAACGGGCTGCAATAGGCCTCCAGACAGTGCGCCAGCGCGTCCATGCCCGTTCCTGCGGTGATGAAGGCGGGCATGCCGACCGTTAGCGCCGGGTCGCAGATCGTGACCGAGGGCAACAGTTTGGGATGGAAGATGATCTTCTTCTTGTGGGTTTCCGAATTGGTCAGAACGCCCGCGCGCCCGACCTCGGACCCGGTGCCTGCGGTGGTTGGCACGGCGATGATCGGCGCGATCTTGCTGGCGTCCGCCCGGGTCCACCAATCGCCGATGTCTTCCAGATCCCAGATGCTCAGGCTGGGCGCCTGACCGGCCATCAGCGCGATCAGCTTGCCCAGATCCAGCGCCGAGCCGCCGCCGAAACAGACCACGCCATCATGCCCGCCCGCGTGATAGACTGCGATCCCATCGGCCATGTTCTGTTCGTTCGGGTTCGGGTCCACCTGCGAAAAGACCGCGCGGCCCAGACCTGCCGCCTCAAGGATATCAAGCGCTTGTGCGGTGATCGGCAGGGTGGCCAGCGCCTTGTCGGTGACCAGCAGCGGTTTTTCCATCCCCACCGCGCGGCAGTGGTCGGCCAGTTCGGCCACCCGCCCCACGCCGAATTTGATCGCCGTGGGATAGGACCAGTTCATGTTCGACACACTCATTTTGTCACCTTTTTCAGATGGTAGGATTTCGGCCGGGTGACCGAATAAAAGCCCAAGATCGACAGCGAGCCGCCCCGCCCGGTGTCCTTGCAGCCGGTCCAGCACAGCGCCGGGTCCAGATAATCGCAGCGGTTCATGAAGACGGTGCCAGTTTCGACCTGCGCGCCCACCGCGGCTGCGCGTTCGGGGTCCGATGTCCACAGCGAACAGGTCAGCCCATAGGGGCTGTCGTTCATCACCGCGATCGCCTCGGCGTCGTCTTTGACAGGCATGATGCCGACGACGGGGCCAAAGCTTTCCTCGCGCATCACCCGCATTTCGTGGTTCACATTGACCAGGATCTGCGGAGCCAGATAGGCGCCGCCGTCATCTTCGGGGAACTGCGCCGGGTCGATCAACGCGGTTGCGCCATCGGCGATGGCCTCGGCGATCTGGTCCCGCACGATCTGGGCGAAGCGTTTGTTGGCCATCGGGCCCAAGGTGCTGCTGGCATCAAACGGATTGCCAAGCTTGAGCGCCTTGACCCAGGCCACCGCTTTTTCGACGAAGGCGTCATACAGGCTTTCATGCACATAGATCCGCTCGATCCCGCAGCAGCATTGCCCCGCGTTGAACATCGCGCCGTCCATCAGACTATCGACGGCGGCATCCAGATCTGCGTCGTCCATCACATAGCCCGGGTCCTTGCCGCCCAGTTCCAACCCAAGCCCGGTGAATGTGCCCGCAGCCGCGCGTTCCATCGCCTGACCGCCCGCCACCGAGCCGGTGAAATTGACGAAATTGAACGCGCGCGCCCCGATCAACGCCTCGGTCACGTCATGGGTCAGAACGACGTTCTGGAACACATCCTCGGGCACGCCCGCCGCATGGAACGCCTCGGCCAGCCGTTCACCAACCAGCAAGGTCTGCGTGGCATGTTTCAGAACCACCGTGTTGCCCGCGATCAGGGCAGGGGCCAGCGTGTTGATCGTGGTCAGATAGGGATAGTTCCAGGGCGCCACGATAAAGACCACGCCGACAGGTTCGCGCGTAATCTGGCGGGTGAAACGGTCGCTGTCCTCGACCACCATCGGGGCCAGCGCGCTTTCTGCGATTTCGGCCATGTAAGTGGTGCGGTCATTCACGCCCCCGAATTCGCCGCCAAAGCGGGTCGGGCGGCCCATCTGCCAGGCCAGTTCCTCGACCACCTGGTCCTTCATCTCGTTGAGTTTCGCGACACCCGCCTTGACCAGTGCGACGCGTTCGGCCAGCGGGCGCGCGGCCCAGGCGGGTTGCGCCGCGCGGGCCCGTGCTGCCATCGCCTGCGCGTCGCTCAGGCTTAATGCGGGCCGTTCGGCATAGATCTGCCCGTCCACGGGCGAGATGCATTGGATCATCTTCGTCATATCGACCTTCCTTGACGCCGCTTCGGGCGCTTCCCGTCACGCCCGACTGGCCGGGCGCTGCCATTGTATGCCGGGCCTGTTTCAGGCCCGTTCAAATCCGCGCGTGCGCTCCCAATCGGTGACCACACGCAGGTTTTCTTCGACTTCCCAGCGGGCCGCACGGTAATAATGCGCGATCACATCGGCGCCAAAAGCGCGTTCCAGGAATTCGCTGTCGCGCATTGCTTCGCCTGCCTCGCCCAGCGATTTTGGGACGCGCGGGGCCGCCGCCGCCTGATACAGATCGCCCGAAACCGGATCGCCCGGATCAAGCATCTGCTCGATCCCCTCCAGCCCGGCCGCCAGAAGCGCCGCACAGGCCAGATAGGGGTTCAGATCGGCGCCGCCGATGCGGCATTCGACGCGCACCGATTTCGTGCCCTCGCCGCAGATCCGGTAGCCTGCGGTGCGATTGTCCAGCGACCAGACCGCGCGGGTGGGGGCAAACATGCCTTCGCAGAAGCGTTTGTAGCTGTTGATATAGGGCGCCAGAAAATAGGTGATCTCGCGCGAGAAGGCCAGTTGGCCTGCCAGATAGTGCCGCATCACCTCGGACATTCCATGGGGGGCGTCCGGGTCATAAAACGCGTTCCGCCCGTCTTTCCACAGCGATTGGTGGATGTGGCTGGAACTGCCCGCCTTGGTGTGATCGTATTTCGCCATGAAGGTGACGCTGGCGCCATGGGCTTGGGCGATCTCCTTGACGCCCTGCTTGATCAGCACATGCATGTCGGCAGTGTCGAGCGCGTCGGAATATTTCGCGTTCACCTCTTCCTGGCCGGCCTCGGCCTCGCCTTTCGAACATTCGATCGGGATGCCCGCGGCATACAGGTGATTGCGGATGTCGCGCATGATCGGTTCGTCCCGGGCGGTGCCGAACAGGGAATAATCGACATTGTAGCGCGCCATCGGCGTGGGCGTCGGATAGCCCGCGTCGAACAGTTCGGGAAAACTTTGCTCGAACAGGAAGAATTCCAGCTCGGTGGCCATCATCACATCGAAGCCCATCGCGCGGGCACGCGCGATCTGCCGCATCAGGACCGAGCGGGGGGCGTGGGGCACGGGTTCGTGCGTGTGATGATCCAGCACATCGCACATCACCAGTGCGGTGCCCGGCACCCAGGGGATGCGGCGCAGCGTGGCCATGTCGGGCTTCATCACATAGTCGCCATAGCCGCGCGCCCAGGACGAGGCGTCATAGCCCGGAACCGTGACCATCTCCATGTCAGTGGCCAGCAGGTAGTTGCAGCAATGCGTTTCCTCATGGGCCGTTTCGACGAAGTGCTGCGCGTGAAAGCGTTTGCCCTGCAAGCGGCCCTGCATGTCGCAAAAGCAGGCGATCACGGTGTCGATCTCGCCGGATGAAACGGCGGTCTTCAGGGCGGCAAAACTCAGGTTCGCGGGCATTCTGTCCTCCTCCGGGGAAAACCCCGCGCGGGGGGCGCGGGGTCAATGTCATCAAGGCCAACCTCAGCCGTAGCGATAGGGCTGCCCGGCTTTCACCATCGTCTCATTATATTTACGAATGATGTCCACGACCTTGGCTTTCAGCGGGCTTTCGGCCGCGACCTCGTCCCAGAACGTGTGCGCGGCGGCCTCGATCACGGCATAATCCTCGTCGGGCAGCGAGGTCAGCTTCATATCCGCGCCCTCGACGCGCAGCTTGGCTTCGCCCGCCCAATACCACCACTGGCGGTGGTAATGCGACTGGTCGAAACAGGTCTTCAGCAGCTGCTGCAGATGCGGCGGCACCTCGTTCCAGCGGTCCATATTGGCAAAGAAATGCCCGATCCACGCGCCAGAGATGTTGTTGGTCAGGAAATAGGGCGCGACCTTGGACCACCCCGAGGTGTAATCTTCGGTGATGCCCGACCAGGCCAGACCGTCCAACTCGCCGGTTTGCAGCGCGACCTCGACATCCTCCCAGGGCAGGGTGACCGGCACCACGCCGAACTGCGCCAGGAACCGACCTGCGGTGGGGAAGGTGAAAACGCGTTTGCCCTTCAGGTCGGCCAGGCTGTTGATCGGGTCTTTCATATTGAAATTGCACGGGTCCCACGACCCGGCCGAGATGTGCTGAATGCCGACCTTGGCGTATTCTTCCTTCCAGATCTGATCTAGGCCCCATTCGTTGAACAGCGCGGGCACATCCAGCGAATAGCGCAGCGCAAAGGGGAAATAGCCGCCGAAGACCGTGACTTCGGTCGGGCTGGCCATGCTGTCATCGTCCGATTGCACCGCGTCGATGGTGCCGTTTTGCATGGCGCGGAACAGTTCCGACGTCGGCACCAGCTGATCGGCGGTGTAAAGTTCGATTTCCATCTGGCCATTGGCGATGGCGTTGAACGCCTCGATTGCGGGTTTGATGACCTGTTCGGCCAGCGCCGGGCCCGCATAGGTTTGCAAGCGCCATTTGATGGCGCCTTCGGCCCGGGCCGGGGCGGCCAGACCCGCAGCTGCGGCACCCAGCGCGCCGGTGGTCAGAAACTTCCGTCTTGTCGTGGTCATGTCTCTCTCCTTGTTGGGTTGTCGCCCCTTTTCCGGGGTCGTTCATGTGGATTGCGCCCCTTTGGGGTCATTATAAATTCAGCGGCCCAGAACCTCGCGCGGCAGCCACAGCGCCAGCTCGGGGAAGACCATCACCAGCACCAGCGTCAGGATCATCACCAGAACGAAGGGAAACACCGAGCGGTAGATCACCGGCAGGGTGAATTCCGGCGGCGCCATCGCCTTCATCAGGAACAGGTTGTAGCCGAACGGCGGCGTCAGATAGGCGATCTGGCAGGTGATGGTGTAGAGCACGCCATACCACACCAGATCGAAGCCCAGCGTCTTGGCCAGGCCGACATAGACAGGCGCCACAATGACCAGCATTGCCGTGTCGTCCAGGAATGTGCCCATCACCAGAAAGCTCAGCTGCATCAGCACCAGCACCTGCCACGGGCTGAGGCCAAGGCTATCAACGAAAAAGCTTTGGATTGCGCGGCCCGCACCCAAGCCGTCGAACACCGCGCCAAAGGACAGCGCGGCGGTGATGATCAGCATGAACATCACGGTGATCGCCATCGTCTGGCGCGTGGCGGTTTCAAACACCGCGCGGGTGAAGCGCCCCTTGATCAGCGCCGCCGCCACCGCCGCCAGCGCGCCGATCACCGAGGCCTCGGTCAGGCTGGCCCAGCCGTTCAGGAACGGCACCATCATCGCGACGAAGATGAACACCGGCAGCAGGCCCGCGCGCAGCAGGCGGAATTTCTCGGCCCGGGTGACCGAGGCGAGTTCCTCGGCGCTCATCGGCGGGGCAAGGGCGGGGTTCAGCCAGGTGCGGATCAGGATATAGGCGATGAACAGCGTGGCCATCAAAAGCCCCGGCACCGCGCCCGCCAGCCACAGCTGCGATACCGGCTGGCGCGCGATCAGCGAAAACAGCACCAACACGACCGAGGGCGGGATCAGGATGCCCAGGCTCGACCCGGCCTGAATCACCCCGGAAATCATCAACTTGTCATAGCCGCGCCGCATCAGTTCGGGCAGCGCGATGGTGGCGCCAATCGCCATGCCCGCGACCGACAGCCCGTTCATCACCGAGATCATCACCATCAACAGGATCGTGCCGATCGCCAGCCCCCCGGGCACCGGCCCGAACCAGACGTGAAACATCCGATACAGGTCTTCGGCCAGACGGCTTTCAGACATCACATAGCCCATGAAGACGAACATCGGCAGGGTCAGCAGCGGGGTCCATTTCATCAGCTTCATCACGGCGCTGAATCCCATATCGGTGCCGCCCGGCCCCCAAAGTGCCAGCGCCGCGACCACCGCGACAAAGCCGATGGCGCCAAATACCCGCTGCCCGGTCAGCATCATCAGCAACATCGTCGAAAACATCAGCAAAGCGATGGTGTTGTAATCCATCAGATTTTCTCCCCGCGGATCGTGGCGATATCGCGGATCAGATGGGCGCTGGCTTGCAGCAGCATCAGGGCAAACGCGAGGGTGATGATCGACTTGATGGGCCACAGCGGCGGGCGCCACGCGGTCGGGTTGCGTTCATTCATGGCAAAGGAATAGGCGGTGGCATCAAACGCCCCCCACAGCATCACGCCCAGATAGAACATCAGGCAGAACACCGTGAACACGTCCCAGATCGCCTGCCCCTTGGTGGTGAACCGCGCATAGATCAGGTCCATCCGCACATTGGTATCAAGCTGCAGCGAATAGGGCGCGCCCAGCATGAAATAGGCGACCAGCGTGAACTGCGCCATTTCCAGCGTCCAGAGCGCGGGCACATGCATGATCTTGGTGACCGAGGACCACAGCAGGATCGCCATCATCACATAGAGCAGATACATCGCGAACCGCCCCGTGCGGTAATTCAGGTGGTCGATGAAACGCACATAGGCACGGGTCCAGGCGGGCATCACGGTGTCTCCTCGGTCCGGGTCAGGGCGGCGCGCAGCAGGGGCGCCAGCTGCGTGGCCATCGCCTGTTGCGCGGCGGGTGTGGCGATCAGGTCGTTGCGCAGCTCCAGCATCACATGCGGCAGGCCGATTGGCGTCGCGTGGCGTGCCAGCGTGTGGGTCACCCCGTCCGCCGCCGAATAGGGCGCATTGATCTGCACATTCAGCCCGGTCTGCGCGCGGGCCTCAGCGGCGATGGCCTTGGCATAGCGCGGGTCGGCATCATGGATCACGCCCAACTCGACGGCGCGCGCGACGCCATTGAACACCGGGGTGAAACTGTGCACCGTTACCAGAACCGGGGCGATCCCTTGGGCCAGCCGCCGCGCGATCTGCGCATCCAGCGCCGCGTGAAACGGCAGATACAGCGCCTCGGTCCGCGCCCGCCGCTCTGTCGCGGGCAGGGCGTGATTGCCGGGGATGTCATAGATTTCGGAACGGACGGGCATCGCACCCGGGGCATGCGGCGGGCGGTTCAGGTCATAGATCACCCGTGAAGTGGTCGCCCGCACCAGCACCGCATCCAGATGGGCCGCCAGCCCTTGTGCCAGACCCAGCGCGCCGGGATCCCAGGCAATATGCGCCGCGCGCGCCGCCGCATCCAGGCCCAGATCCCCCCAGCGTGCCGGGAAGTGGTTGCTGGCATGTTCGCACACCAGAACAAACCGACCGGGCGCCTCGGCGCCCTCGACAATCACGGCATGACCTGCGGCACGATCCGGCATCTCTTCCCTGTCGGTTTGCGGCGATTCTGATTTTATCTTTTGGTCAGGCTCCCCCGCTGACGCCATTCTGTCAACATTATTTCAAAGTCCGTAATTCTGTTACAATCTGTTCTTGGGCCGAATCGTTCCCCGACAACAAGGAGTGCCCAATTTGGCGGCAGCGACGCAAACCATCGAAGAGCAGATCCGTACGGCAATCGACACGATGACGCGGGCCGAACGGCAGCTGGCCAGCCACATCCTGCGGCATTACCCGGTTGCGGTGCTGGGGTCGGTCACGCAACTGGCACGCGCGGCCGAGGTCAGCTCGCCCACCGTGGTGCGGCTGGCCCAGAAGATGGGCTTTGGCGGCTATCCCGGGCTGCAATCGGCGGTGCGCGATGAATTGGAGGCGCGGCTGATCAGCCCGCTGGCCAAGCATGACCGCTGGGCCGCGGCGGCGCCCGAGGCGCATATCCTGAACCGTTTTGCCGATGCGGTGCTGGGCAATCTGCAGGCGACACTGGCCCAGATCGACCATGCCGAATTCGACGCCGTGGCACGCCTGATGGCCGATCCGGCGCGCAAGATTTTTGCCACTGGTGGGCGGATCACACTGGCCATGGCGGAATATTTTGTCACCCATATGAAGGTGATCCGCTCCGATGTGGAACTGCTGCTGCCGGTGTCCAACGCCTGGCCGCCCGCGCTGATCGAGATGCGCCCGGGCGATGTGCTGCTGGCGTTCGATATTCGGCGTTACGAGAACAACGTCTTGCAACTGGTTGAAATGGCAGCGGAACAAGGCGCCGAGGTGGTGCTGATCACCGACCCTTGGGTCAGCCCCGCTGCGGCCCATGCGCGCTATCGCTTCTCGGCGCAGATCGAGGTGCCGAGTGCCTGGGATTCAACCGTGGCGTTGCAGGTGCTGGCCGAAACCCTGATGGCGGCGGTGCAATCGCTGACCTGGGAAGACACGGCGGCACGGATGAAACGGCTGGAAGAGCTGTATGCCCGCGCGCGGTTCTTCCGGGGCCGCAAGTAGCGGCTGCGCCCGGGATCCGGCCGGGCAGGGGGCGCTGCCCCCCGTCCTGCGGACGCCCCCCGGGGTATTTTCCCCAAGGTGACGGCTGATCGCTTGGCCTGTTCCCCCTGAACGAAATATCCCGGGGGGAACGGGCGCGGCCACGAAGCGGCGGCGCCCGCTGTGGTGGGCCAGGGCTGCCGTGTGCCAGGGCCTCCCTGTTGCTCGGTTGCCCTAGCGTCATTCTGTTCTGATCTCTTTGCTGGACAGCGCCCCCAAGCACCTCGATAAATGCCGCGCGACAGGAGAGGAATGATCCATGAAACGTTTTATCGCTGCGACGGTGTTGACCTTGGGGCTGGGCCTGCCCGCCATGGCGCAGGAGGTGACGCTGCGGCTGCACCAGTTCCTGCCGGAAAACAGTTTCGTGCCCGCGCAAATCCTGACCCCCTGGATCGCGGCCGTGCAAGAGGCCTCGGACGGGCGCATCGCGATCGAGCATTACCCCTCGATGCAACTGGGCGGCAAGCCGGGCGATCTGGTCGATCAGGCGGTCGATGGGGTGGTCGATATCATCTGGACGCTGCCGGGTTATACCCCGGGCCGGTTCCCGCGCACCGAGGTGTTCGAGCTGCCCTTCATGGTGGCCGATGCCGAGGCCGGATCGGCGGCATTCTGGGATCTGGCGCAGGCCGAAATGGTCGATACCGATTTCGCGGATCTGCATCTGCTGGGCACCTGGATGCACGGGCCGGGTGTGATTCATGCCAACAAACCGATTAACAGCCCGACCGACATTGCCGGGTTGAAACTGCGCGGGCCCTCGCGGGTGACGACCAAGGCGCTGGAGGAGCTGGGCGCAACGGCGGTCGGCATGCCGGTGCCTGCGGTGCCCGAGGCGCTGTCGAAGGGCACGATTGATGGCGCGCTGTTGCCGTGGGAGGTGTCGGCCTCGCTCAAGGTGGGGGAACTGGTGCATAACCACACCGAATTCGCCGGACCCTCGATCTATACCGCGACCTTCATTCTGGCGATGAACAAGGATGCCTATGCCGCGCTGCCCGACGATCTGAAGGCGGCCATCGACAGCGTGTCGGGGCGGGCGTTTTCGGCCCATGCCGGCAAGGTGCAGCAGGCCGAAGATATCCCGTCGCGCGCGTTTGCGGCTGGTCTGGGGAATTCCATCGTGACGATCCCCGAGGCGGAAACCGCCGCGTGGCAGGCGGCCACCGATCCGGTCATCGCGGCATGGGTGGCCGAGGTGGGCGCGCAGGGCATCGACGGTCAGGCACTGATCGACGCGGCGCGTGCCGGGATTGCCGCGCAGGCGCAGTGAGGCGGGAATGCCACGCGTGCTGATAGTCACCGTGCGGGCCTTGGCGCTGGCGGGCGGTCTGGCCCTGTTGGCGCTGGTGGCTATGGTGGGCGTCAGCGCATTGGGCGCGGCGGGGTTGAAACTCGGTCTGCCGACGGCGCCGCTGAAAGCCAGTTATGAGCTGATCGAGGCCAGCCTGCCGATGGTCATCTTTGCCTTTATGCCTTGGGTGCAATTGCAAAACGCCCATGCGCGGGTGGACCTGCTGGCGGACCGGTTTCCGCCCGGGCTGCGTCGGACGCTGGCGGTGATCTGGGCGCTGCTGGCGGCGGGGCTGATGGCGGTGATCGCCTGGCGGCTGGGGCTTGGGATGGGGGCCAAGATGCGCTCGGGGACGACGACCTTCCTGCTGGGCTGGCCGTTGTGGTGGTTTTACGGCGCCTGTCTGCCGGGGGCTTGGGCGACCGCCGGGGTGGCACTGTGGCAGGCCGGGCAGGCGGCCTTTGCCCGCCGCGAGGGTCTGGCATGAGCGATTTTGCCCTGGGGCTTGCGTCCTTTCCGGTGCTGTTGCTGCTGATCGCCCTGCGCGCGCCGATCGGTCTGGCGATGCTGGCACTGGGTGCGGGCGGGTTGTGGCTGGTGACTGGCAGCCCGAACATATGGCTGGCCAAGATGAAGAACGAGGCGTTTTCGACCTTCGCCAATTATGACCTGTCCGTTGTGCCGTTTTTCCTGCTGATGGGGCAGTTCGCGACGCAGGGCGGGATGAGCCGGGCGTTGTTTCGCGCCGCCGATGCGCTGATCGGGCACCGCAAGGGGGGGCTGGCGATGGCGGCGATTGGCGCCTGCGCGGGGTTTGGTGCGATCTGCGGGTCATCGCTGGCCACCGCGGCCACGATGGGGCGCGTGGCGCTGCCGGAAATGCGCGCGGCGGGCTATGCCGGGGGTCTGTCCACGGCGGCGCTGGCGGCGGGGGGCACGCTGGGCATCCTGATCCCGCCTTCGGTGGTGCTGGTGATTTTCGCGATCCAGACCGAGCAGAACATCGCCCGACTGTTTGCGGCGGCCATTGTGCCGGGGCTGTTGGCGATGGCGGGCTATATGGCGGCGGTCGCGCTGTATCTGCGGCGGCACCCGCAGGCGGCGGGCAGCCGGGCCCCGATGCCCTGGCGGGCGCGGCTGGTGGCGCTGGCGGGTGTCTGGCAGGTGGTGGTGATCTTTGCGCTGGTGGTGGGCGGCATCTATGGCGGGCTGTTTTCGCCGACCGAGGGCGCGGCGGTGGGTGCGGCGGCCACCGGGATCGCCGCCTGGGCAAGTGGCGGGCTGGGCCTGCGGGGGCTGCGCCACGCGTTGTTGGGGACGGCGGAAACGGCGGGGATGATCTTTTTCATCCTGCTGGGGGCTGCGGTTTACAACGGGTTTCTGGGCATGACCCGGGTGCCGCAGGATCTGGCGACGCTGATCACTGATCTGGGGCTGAACCCGCTGGCGGTGCTGGCGCTGATGCTGGTGCTGTATCTGGTGCTGGGCTGTTTCATGGACAGCCTGTCGATTATCTTGCTGACGATCCC